>JAUNQV010000044.1 GCA_030535995.1 Bacteroidales bacterium | reverse complement strand
TCCAATTTTGATTCATTCTCTACACTTCTTTTTATTAATGATGGAGAGGTAAACGCTTTCTCTGAAATAAGTTTTGGAAAAATCCGCCTCTCCACACGAGAAATACCTGAAAATAAATACATATTTCCATTTAAACAGAAATTCATTTTAGATGAAAACAGATATGTCCATATTTATGAGGAATAGTATTTTCCCGCGTTTTAGCGCAAAATAAACTTGTTTAATCAAGAAATTTTGGGACTATACATAATAATATATCTGCAGGCTCTTAATTGAGCTTGCAGATATATTCTACAGCAGGTGTGTTCCTATGGATTTTTTACAAAAATATACATTATTCCGACAAAAGCAAACCCAAACAGTTGTCAAATACATCGGCACAAAGACCTTTTCGCAATACAATCACTTCAGGTGCCTGCTCCTGAACACCTCATCACAGCCACATCTGTTGCCGATATCATTTATACGGTTGAACCAGCCTTTTACGAAGCGTTTCTGTTCGGGGTTCCTATCCACTATACTGTCACAATGCTCCGCACGTGAAGCTTGAAGTTCCCTCTTCAACCATTTTTCATCTACAGCATTTACAGCCCTGTTTGTCTGCACACCAATATATCCATCTACAATTATGTTGCATCCCTTCACGTTCAAAGTCTTTTGCAGATATCTTATGGCTGTTTTAGGGCCTGAATTTACAGAGAAGTCATACACTAGTTTCATTATATCAGTATTATCCAACACACCAAAACCATAGGTATCCCATTCGGCCTTATACAGCCTTATAGCCTCATCTCTTGTCAACTCTTCGACATTCCTCGCATTTACACCGGCCTTTTTCCTATATTTTTCAAGAAAACCCTGTGTCACACCCATATTGGTTTTACCGCCTCTGTCTACCGGGTCGTTGACAAAGCCACCCTCATATCTTAAAATGAGAGGAATTGTCGAATAGAACAGCAAATCACTACGCCGGCCATCCTTGTTGATCGGTTTTAGAACCTTATTGCCCATTTATTTAAAATATAAGTTGTTACATAAAAAGCAAAAATAGAATGGAATGCAATTATCGAGTAACTGTATCAATATTATTTGCAACCTGTATTAAAGCAAATTAGCAAAATATCCTTAATTGGCTATTAAAAAATTTACTTAAATTATTATGTTTTTAAAGATTTTGCGTATGTTTGTGAGAAGTCAAAAGCGCGCTACGCAATTTATTGGCATGCGCCTTTGAAAAAAGAAAAACTAACTTTTGGGAACAGTATAGCCTTCCCGTATAACCAAACATAATATGAAACTACTGAAATCGGTTGGAAGGTCGCTTGTAATAGCAGCCTTTTTGGGAGTTCCACATTTTGCCGCACCCTCCGCAGCCATAGCAATGACGGTGCAACAGGATTCGAAGTACGGCACAGTAAAAGGTACGGTAAAGTCGGATAAAGGCGAAGAGCTCACCGGAGCAATTGTCTTTGTTGTCGGCACACAGAATTCCACATTTGTCGACATTGACGGCACATACGCACTAAACAATGTAAAAAAGGGTTCTACCATTAGTGTTACACTCATCGGATACACATGTGACGATGTTGTATGGAATGGTGGAGCCTTGAATTTTATAATGAAAGAAGAGGGTAACCAGCTCGACGAGGTCGTCGTTACCGCAATGGGTATCATGCGAAAAGAGAAATCGCTTACCTATGCAACACAGATGATAAAATCGGACGAGTTGTTCAAAGCACCCGATGCAAACTTTATAAACTCACTCGAAGGAAAGGTCTCGGGAATAACAATTACACCCAGTGCAGGAGGTGCAGGAGGTGCTTCAAAGATTACACTGCGAGGCAACAAGTCCATTATGGGCGAGAATGCTCCGCTGATAGTCGTAGATGGTGTGCCCCTGACCAATAACATACGCGGACAGGTGGGCGATGCAGCAAACATAACATACTCGGGAACAACCGAAGGCAGCGACCCCTTGTCTATGATAAACCCCAACGATATTGAATCGATGAACATTCTGAAGGGTGCAAATGCCGCGGCACTCTATGGTTCACGCGCAGCTAACGGTGTAATAATGATTACTACCAAAAAGGGTAAAGAGGGAAAGATGGAGATTACATTCAACTCCAACACCACCTTCGACACCCCATTGCTGACACCCAAATTGCAGAACTCCTATGGTGGCTACGTTACCGATAACCTTGCCGGCACTTCCCTGTTGAGTTCCAGTTGGGGTAACAGGTTAAGCGGCAACGGCAAGCACATTTATGAGTATGCCGGCGACAAGCAATACTACCAGGACGGCACAATACTGCAGGCCATGTTGCGCAACTATGCCAAAGATGATATTGCCGAGTTCTTCGACCTTGGCGTAAACACCACAAACTCAATCTCGGTAGCAGGCGGTACTGAAAAGATACAGACCTACATCTCCTACTCCAATACACACTCGATAGGCATGATAGAGTCGAACAGCTATAACCGCAACACATTCGCATTCCGCCAGAACTACAAGCTATGGGACCGTATAACGCTCGGTGTCAGCGCAAACTATAACCAGACAAAGACAAAGAACCGTGTAGGCGGCGGCACCGTAGGCAACCCCATCTACCACCTTTATACAACTCCACGAGATGTCGACATGGACTACTACAAGAAGAACTACCGTGCCAACGGGCAATGGTGGTCTTCGGGCGACAATAAAGGTGATGGAACACAGGTCTATTACGAAGATATAGGTGGACTTTACCAGCAATACCGCGGACATGTGCTGCTCGAAGGCCCTATGCAACAATATGCATTCCAGGCACCGATGTACAACAACCCCTACTGGCTCACGAACATGAGCAACGGTGAGGCCAATGAAGAGCATTTCTCGGCATCGTTCAATGCCACGCTGAAGATAATCGAAGGACTCAACCTGCAGGCACGTGTGTCGATAGACCATACAAGATACCAGGACGAGGGAGGCACATACGCCACAACATGGGGCCCGGTAGAGATGTACCGCTACGGAACATACTACCTCAACAACAGTCGCACAAATGAGATATACACCGACTACATGCTCTCATACAACACACAATTGGGCAAAGACTGGTCTTTATCGGCAACAACAGGCTATGTAGGGCACACCATCAAAGGTACATCAACCAACACTTATATAAGCAATGCAACTGCCGACATGACAATAAACGGAATTGCCACAGGCATACCTACTGTAATCAACAGGTTCGAGCCAAGCTACGGCGGTGCCGGCGTTACCGGCAAGAGCAAGAGTTCGAACTGGGACCAGGCAGCACTTGCAACAGCACAGATAGGCTGGAGAGATGTGATTTTTGTCGATGCCTCATACCGCCAGGACTGGTACCGCCCATTCAAGCAGTTCACATACCTCGGTACCGATGAGAGCTATGGCTATTTCGGCGTTGGAGCAAATGCAATCTTGAGTGACCTGATAGAGCTGCCCAAATGGTTCAACTATGCAAAATACCGTCTGAGCTACTCCGAGGTAGGAAACTCAATACCTAATGTATTCTATAATTCAATCTCCACAAATGATGTCCTGGGAACAGCCGGAACTACATCGAGAAACTCATTCGTACCACAGCCCGAGAAGACAAAATCATTCGAGACCGGCCTTGAGATGCAGTTCCTGCGCGACTGTCTCACTCTCGACATAACCTACTACAACTCGGCAATGCACAATTCATACCTGGAGATTTCCGGCACAAACGGAAAGGCACAGCCTGTGAACAGTGGTATCATACGCAACCAGGGTGTTGAAGTTACAGTGGGCTACGATTGGAAGATGAGCCGCAACCTGCGTTGGAAAACCAATGTGAACTTCTCATACAACCACAACGAGATTGAAAAGACAAACATTGACAAGTTCGGCAACAGCAAAGAGATGGCAACAACACTTGCAAACGGCAAGATTCAGTTGCTTTACAAAGAGGGCGGAGCTTATGGCGACCTCTACATAACAGATTTCACACGCTACAAGACCGATGTATATGCCGAGGGAGGAGATACAGGGGAGCCAGTATACAACACCGAAGGCATAGGCGAACTTGTGCACAAGGCAGGAGACCTTTACATTGTAAACGGGAAACCTTCGCTTGGCGGATATGTGACTGTTACCGATATGGGCAAACTGCGGGTACGCGATTCCAACAAGAAGTTCCAGAAATTTGCCGGTAATGTGAACAGCAAATACCAGTTATCATGGTCAAACACATTCACATACAAGGACTTCTCACTCTTCTTCCTTGTGAACGGACGCATAGGAGGCAAGGTGATATCACTCACCGAGGGATACCTCGACAAGCTTGGAGCATCGGAGCGTAGCGGTGCAGCACGTCTTAATGCCGAGAAGAACAATATATATACCGCCGACGGACGCCATGGCATGTACCTCAACGACGGACGCGACCTTGTAGCTGTAGAGGACTACTACACATTCCTCGGCAGCAGCGACGCATCGAGCTACATCTACGATGCAACGAACTTCCGCTTGCGTGAGCTGTCGCTGGGCTACACATTCCGCAACCTCTTCGGCGACTACAAGAACCTTAGCATATCATTCGTGTGCCGCAACCTCTTCTTCATCTACAAAGACTCACCTGTAGACCCTGATGTTTCACTCTCCACTGCAAACGGTTTAGGCGGTATTGACATATTCAACTACCCGTCGGCACGTTCATTCGGCCTTAACATAAAAGTGAACCTATAACAGGAGTGACAATGCAGCAATTTTAAAATCTTATAAAGAATACGATCATGAAAAGATATATAATACTTGCGGGTTCCCTATTCTGTGCCTCTGTAACAATGCAATCGTGCCTCGACTACGATGACCCCGGTGACGAGAGAAGCCAAAATACAGTACAGACCGAAACGACACACCATGTAGGAGATGTCGACAATATCCCCTACCACACCCAACCTACCCAAGAGGGGGTAGCAGAGGCCATACAGACCCTGAAGAAGTACCGTTACCTGAACCAGAGCATAACTGCTCAATACTCCATGCGTGGCGGCAAGGAAGGCAATGCACCGGCATCGCATGCATATCAACGGCAGTACAGCCTCGGACCCGACCTCTATGCACAGTATTTCACAGTGCCACACAAGGACTTCATGTACGGGACATTGACCTCGACCTACAACATTTCGGCCGAGTTCAACAATGGCCCATTGGGTGCCTACACCATGGCAAAGAATGCACTCATGCCATTGCTTAACCACCCGATGGTAGACTCTATACCCGAAATAAAAGCCATCAACCTGCTATACTACTGCATTGCGGCACAGGAACAGGCCGACCTTTCGGGCCCATTCACATACTTCGAGGACAAGCAGAACTCCGAAGAGCCTGCAATATACAATGACCTGAAGAGCATCTATTATGGCATAGTGGAGAACATCGACACTATCACAGCCTGCCTGAACAGTTTCTCAAGCCGCCCCGACTGGTACAAGAAGCAGATTGAATCACTCATGAGGGAGTACTGCAAGACCACATACACAAAAGATGATGTGAGCATGAGTTCATACATCAAGCTTGCCAACTCCCTTAAACTGCGCATGGCAATGCACATCGTAAAAGTGGAGCCGGCAACAGCACAGAAATGGGCCGAGGAGGCAGTCGCAGGCGGTGTCATAGACAACAAGAACGAGCAGCACGGACAGTTCCCGGCCAACTACGGCTCACCCCATCCGCTTGTTGAGATTGCAAATTCATGGGGCGACTTAAGGCTTTGCGCCTCTTTCGAGAGCCTGCTCATGAGCCTTGACCACCCATATTCGAAATACCTGTTCCTGCCCAATAGTTATGACATCATAAACAGGAACAGCGGCGAAGTGACACCTGCCGGAACAAAAATATGCGGTATACGCGCCGGAATACTTGTTGGCGACGGACAGACATTCACCTTGAACAAACGTCAGGCATATTCAACATTCGACAACACTGTTGTTGCTGCAAAAGGTTGCCCGTTATACTTCATCAAATGGGCCGAAGTTGATTTCCTACGTGCCGAGGGTGCAATCAGAGGCTGGAACATGGGCGGTGATGCCAAGACATTCTACGAGCGCGGTATACGCAACGCATATCTTGAAGACCCCAACCAGGCTACACAGTACAGCAAATATGTAAAGGCCTACATGAACATGGAAGAGCCTGTCGAGTATGTAAATGTTGACCCCATCGGCGATGGCCCCGACTGGCCCAGCGTCACAAAAATCGGTGTAAAATGGAACGAGGCCGACGACAATGAGACAAAGCTTGAAAAGATTATAACACAGAAATACATTGCCCTCTTCCCGCTTTCTACCGAGGCCTGGACCGAAATGCGCCGTACCGGCTACCCGAAGATGTTCCCCGTACAGAACCCCGACGATGGCGACGGCAGTCTTGACTATGGCGAGATAATACGCCGTATTCCGTGGGTTCCTACCGACCCCGTTGCCGCAGGGCTTGTAGAGGCTTCCGGCATTCCGGCACTCGACGGTGCCGACGAACAGGCAACACGCCTCTGGTGGGATGTTGACAAACCGAACTTCTGACACATTATTAAGAGTCAAACAATAACAAAACAAATAACTATCCATTTATGAAAAAATCACTATTATTATTGCTGTCATTGATTTGCACAGCAGCTACAGCACAGGATATTCCTATAACAGACCTGGCCGATTTAAGCAACGACAAGGTATACACCCTGCGTACAGCACGTGCCTACCTGCTCTACAGCGAATCACAGGCCGAATACCTGTGTGCAAGTACCGGTACAGATATCGGCTACACAGTACAGAATTCACAGACACCCGAACAGCAGTTCAAGATTGAGGAGATTGACGGTTCCTACTACCTCTACAGTGTAGGTGCCAAGAAGTATGTCATCGGCTCGGGCCTCTTTAATGATGAGCCGCTTATGGCCATAAACTTTGAGGAAGTCGACAATGCCGAATACCCGTGGAAAATAACCATTGGACGACAGTGTTTCAACACACAAGAGGCCAACCAACAGCCGACAGGCTTGCTTGTAGACGGTTGGATGACAACCGATGAAGGCAACTGCTTCCGCATTGAAGAGGTTGTAAACAACAAACTGTACGACTTTGCAGGCTTCGATACAAGAAACTTACTTAAGCTTTTCTACAACGCCATCCAGAATGGCCGCAACTACCCCACTATGGAGGAGTTCGAAGCTGCAGGAATTCAGGCATCAGACATTGCATTCGTGCGCTCACACGTACGCCGCGCCGAGATAATGAGCCGCGCAAACCGTCTTATTCCCGAGACCTACGAGGAGCGCGACCTGTTCTTGAACCTGCCCATGGACGTAGGCTCCGACGGACTCGGAGGATATCCTAATGACAAGTTCGCAGCCGATGTATTCTCGATGTGGCAATACACCAACCTATTCGGCTCATGGAACCACTCATTCTTTCAGGCTCCCGGCGCATGGGTCGATGCAGCCCACCGTAACGGAACAAAGATTATGAGCGGTATTGCATTCTTCGAGAGCTGGACAGGCGACGGCGATGCAACATACAGTGCAATGATTACACAGAAGGATGAGAACGGCAACTTCAAATATGTAAAGCCTGTCATCAACTGCCTCATGTTCTTTGGCGCCGATGGCATAAACTACAACTGGGAAGACGACAGCTTCGCTGAAAACGATATAATAAATTTCCACAAGCAGCTCTACAAGTATGCTGCCGAGGTTGGATTCACCGACTACAACAGCACAATATACACCAGTGTCAGTGACCTGAGCACAAACCCTAACGCTCTCTACGGTAACTCGACAGGCCGCACACACTCTACAATGCTCAACTATGCCAACGGCGACTTCTCGTTCAAGATTGGAGAATCGGTTCTTGCTGCCGAAGCCGCTATGGGCACAAGCAAGGATTTATATGCAGGAGTATGGATTGTAGGCATGGACCGTCGCTGGACCGCACTCGATGGAGGTGACTACTCTCCCGAAAACAGTAATTACGACAAACTTGCAGCGGCTGCACACCGTTGCGGCATTTGCCTCTGGGGAGAGCATGGCCAGAGCCGTTTCATGAGCTACAACTCGGGCGACGGAGCATACGACACACAAGGCAACTACCAGCGCTTGCTTGAGCGTGCAATGTCGGGCGGAAACCGTAACCCGGCGACACGCCCGGCCATAACAGATGCCGATAGCAAGAAAATCAATTGGGAAGTAGACGAAAACGGCAAATTGCCCCTTGTTGATTTTGCAGGAATAGCAACCTGGATTCCCGAGCGTTCGGCCATACAGGGTACATTGCCGTTCGGCACACACTTTACACTCGGCAATGGTGACCGCTATTTCTATAAAGGAAAGAAATCATACGGAAGCAGCTGGTACAACATGGGAGCACAGGACATTGTGCCCACATATCGTTGGTTACGTTATAAATCGGGCACCACCGAGGTGAGCAAGGATATCGAAGTGAACTACACACACCTCGATGCCTACACAGGCGGTTCATGTATTGAGCTCACAGGAGCTGCAACAGCAACAGGTACCGACATTATTCTCTACAAGACCAACCTCAAAGCCGGTGCCGGCGCCTATGCAAAGGTTGCCGTAAAGACCATTAAAGAGAATAAAACAACAGGCTTGTACCTTATTATAAAGACAAAGGGCAACGACACATGGCAGGAATATGCAATAGACAATGTTGCAGGCAACAGCTGGGAGGAGAAGCAATTCAACCTCGGTGGAATTGCTGAAGGCGATGTAATAGAGAGCATAGGACTCCGTGTCAAGGGCAACAACGACAATTATCAGCTATACGTGGGCAAGCTTGAAATTAACGACAACAACTGGGTTGCTCCTGCCAATGTAAAGGATGTTGTGGCAGAGGTCAAGGACGAAACCAAGGGTTCTATGACAGTAAAACTGCACTGGGCAGTAGACGCAACGGCAAAAGCGCGCGCCGACTGGGGCCTTCTCTACAACGACGAGGCAAACATTGACCACTTCGAGGTTCTGATGAAGAACGGACAGGATGGCAAAGTAGCTCTTGTAGGAACAACATCACAGTGGGCCACAGTTGTACCGAACATTAGATTCGAGAGCGTAAACGACACGCCTGTAATTGGTATTCGTGCCGTATCTACCGACCTCAAGACCTACTCACCCATTGTATGGGTTGAGATACCGCGCGCACCGCAAAGCGAACTGCCCGATGAGGTTGAAGAGGACAGCTATGGCGTGAGCGCAATGGACCCTGCCTGCGAAGGAGCGAACATCGCACGCCAGCAGCGCTACATTGAGTCGGTAAAGACAACCGGAGCTGTGCAGGACCTCGATTACAAGGCCGATGGCCCGGTAAAGGATGGTTCACAATATGCCAATGCACGTAATCACACACTTAAAGTTGCGCAAGGCCAGACCATAACAATGACAATCAAGTGCTTCGACACAACAGAAAACCACCCCGGCACTACAAATCCCGATGGCTTGCGCTGGTGCTTTGCCGGAGGCTGGCTCGACCTCAATGGCAGTGGAAACTTCGACCACCCGCTACCGATTGAAGAAGACCCTGAAGGAGAACGCCTTTTCTTTGCAGGAAAATTACGCGATGCTTCACCGGAGTTTGAGACAGAAGGATTGACATTCAGTTTCAAGGTGCCCGAAGATGCTGCTCCGGGAGCAAGCCGCCTGCGCATTGTCTTCTCCGACGCTTGGTTCGCCGGCATGTTCTTACCCACAGGATTACATGCGAAAGGCTTCACGATAGACTTCAATGCTGAGATTGAAGGTACAAACCCGGGGCGTGTACCGGCCGACACACGTGACCAGGGCGTAGCAAATGAACCGGAATGTGCCGATGGCAGTACAGCCATTGATGAGACTGCCGGTGAAGAGGTTTCCAAGGCGGTAGCCGGAGAGAAGAACATAACCATAAGCAATGCCGACAAGGCGTGGATTTACACAATCGACGGCAAGCTGGTTGAGTTTGTAAAAGAACCCGGACAGGTTGCAGCCGGCAAAGGTACATACCTTGTAAAAATGCAGAAAGGCAACGTAATTCGTTCGGCAAAGGTTATTGTAGAATAACAAGCACTGGAATAAATATAAAAGGGGAGTAACTTTCATGTTGCTCCCCTTACCGTTTGATATAACAGTACATTTTTTGCATAATTCCACCTGCAGTTTTAAAAAATTTAGCGAAATTTGCAAAAAACGGAGAGTTTTCCCCTATCAAGGCACAAAAAGAGATAGGACAGATAATATCAGCCGGTTTTTTACGTTAAAAGAGAGGCCTTATTTACAAAAATGAAAAAGTGGTTATTGATATTTGTACTCAACTTTTGTGTATTCACAGCAGTGGATGCACAATTCGACGTACACTTCACCCACTACTGGCAATTGAAGAACTTCTACAACCCCGCTGCCGCAGGCGAAAGCGATAAGATGTCGGCATACATGGCTTACGGCAACCAACTTTCGGGCTTTGATAACAACCCGAAGAGCACCCTGCTCAATATCGACGCCCCGATACCTTTTGTCAGAGGCGACCACAACCTGGGCCTCGGTGTGCTTAACGACGACATCGGACTATTCACCAACCAACATCTTTATATAAACTACGCCTATGGCTTTAAACTCTTTGGAGGAAGGCTTGCTGTGGGAGCACAGCTCGGGCTTGTGAACTGCACGTTCGACGGCGGTGACCTTATTCTGGGAGGCGAGAGCAACGACCCGGCATTCCCCTCGGGAAAAGCCGACGGCAACACCTTTGATTTCGGCGCAGGAGTATTCTACAAACACAAACATTTCTATGCCGGCATTTCGGGAATTCACCTTAATGCGCCCCTTGTTCTCATGGGAGAAAAGAACGAAATACAGGTCGACCCCTACTATAATTTTACAGCCGGAGGCAATATACCGATAAAAAATACGTTAATAACAGTACAGCCCTCATTGCAGGTGATGACAGATTTTGTATCATGGCGAACCGACATTACGGCCCGAGGCACATACAGCTACGATGAAAAAGAGTACTTCGGAGGCTTTACATACAGCCCGGGAACATCTGTAGCGCTGTTTATCGGTATTGAAATGATGAATATTACAGCAAGCTACGGATACGAGTTATTCACCTCGGGCATAGGTGCCAAGAACGGTAGCCACGATATTTTCATAGGTTACAGCATGAACCTTGACATGTTTAAAAAGGAAAAGAACAAACATAACAGTATAAGAATTTTACAATGATGAAGAAGATTGTTTTTCAGTCAATAATTATCCTCTCTCTTGTTGCAGCCTCATGCATGAACTCACGCATGGGCATGGGCAACGCCATGGGTGGCGAGGTAACAGGCATAAGCGGCTCTGCAGTCAATGAGCCTGCGCCCTATGGCATGGTACTTGTACAGAGGGGTTCAATAATGATTGGTGACGAAAGAAACGATTCGCTATGGGGAACAGGCGCACCGCAAAAGGCTGTTTCCGTCGATGCATTCTGGATGGACGAGACAGAGGTTTCCAACGCCAAATACCGCCAGTTCGTATTCTGGGTACGCGACTCCATTATACGCGAACGCCTTGCCGACCCCGCATACGGTGGCGACGAGACATACAAGATTACCGAGGACGAGTATGGCGAACCCATTACCCCATACCTCAACTGGAAGAAACCTATCCCCTGGAAAAAACCTACAGAGGATGAACTCCGTGCAATTGAGAGCGTATATATAACAAACCCCATTACCGGCGAGAAGATGCTCGATGCCGCACAGATGAACTATCGCTACGAGATATATGACTACACACAGGCAGCTCTCCGCAAGAACCGTCTGAACCCCGAAGAGCGCAACCGCAACACCGACATTCCCACCAACTACGAGGCTGTTGTAACAATATCAAAGGATACTGCATACATCGATGACGAAGGACACATTGTTCGCGAGACAATAAACCGCCCGCTATCGAGCCCTTACGATTTCCTCAACACATACATTGTAAACATCTACCCCGACACAACCTGCTGGGTAAACGATTTTCCCAATGCCAATAACGAGACATACCTGAAGCTCTACTTCAGCCACCCCAATTACGACAACTATCCGGTTGTAGGTGTGAGCTGGGAACAGGCAAATGCATTCTGCGCATGGCGCACCGACTACCTGCTCAAAGGGCTTGGTGCACAGGCAAAATGGATACAGCGTTACCGCTTGCCATCGGAGGCTGAATGGGAATTTGCCGCACGAGGCAAGAACGGCAGCCGTTTCCCTTGGGAACAGGGTGACACAAAGAGCGACGAAGGATGCTACTATGCCAACTACAAGCCGGGTGAGGGCAATTACACCAAGGACGGAAGCCTTATAACCTCGCGCTGCGGCATATTCTCGGCAAACTCCAACGGTCTTTACGACATGGCCGGCAATGTGGCAGAGTGGACCTCTACCGTATATACCGAAGCCGGAGTGCTGCAAATGAGCGACATCAACCCCGACCTCCAGTACCGCGCAGCAAAGGAAGACCCTTACTACATGAAGAAAAAGGCAATACGTGGCGGTTCATGGAAAGACCCCGTAAAATATATACAGGGAGCAACACGCTCATACGAGTACCAGAATGAGTCAAAATCGTACATCGGCTTCCGTTGTGTACGCAGTTATGCCGGCACCGACCGCAGAAAATAATATAGCTATTAACGAACAGAAACAAAATTACAGATATGAAAAAAGCTAAAGGCTTTATTAGAGCCATTCAGGAATTCATGGACTCTGCAAGAGGAAAGACAGTCCTCAACTACTTATACAGCTGGGGTGCAGCTATTGTCATTCTGGGAACCCTCTTCAAGCTCACACACTTGAGCGGTGCCAATCTCATGCTGTTCGTAGGTATGGGTACCGAGGTGCTGGTGTTCTTCTTCTCGGCATTCGAACGCCCATACGAGGTTGCCGAAGAGGAGAAGAGAGAGGAGGCTGCTGCAGAAGCCATGACTACAGGTGCTCCTATAATTATTGGCGGACCGATAGGTAGCGGACAACCGGTATTGAACGAAAATGTGATTGTAGCAGCTGCCGGTAACAACGATCTGAATACCGATACTCAAAGCACACCCATTGCCGGAGCCGGAAGCTACTCGGGCCCCATTGTAATCGGAGGTGGCACTCCCGCTTCTGCAAATATTCAGACCCCCAACAGCGGTAACATAGAGGAGATGGACAAGGCTACAGAAGACTATGTAGAGAAGATACGTACACTCACCGAAGCTATCGAGCGCATCTCGGAGCAGACAGAGGCTCTTGGACGCAACATGCAGGAGATGGACACATTGAGCCGCAATCTCACCGGCGTGAACGCCATTTACGAAATTCAGCTGCGTAGCGCCGGCGGACAGCTTGACTCGATAGACAAAGTCAATGAACAGACAAAGATAATGGCCGGACAGGTTGAAGAACTCAACAAGCTGTATGCACGTATGATTGAGGCGATGACAACCAATATGAACCGTCCACAACTTTAAAAAAGGCCAACGATGAAGATAAAGAAACAGAGAGTCTCACCACGTCAGAAGATGATTAACCTCATGTACGTTCTTCTGATGGCGATGCTAGCCCTGAATGTCTCATCCGACGTTCTCAACGGCTTCACGCTGGTCGACGAGAGCCTCTCCAAGAGCTCCGAGAATGCTGGAAAACAGAACGATGTTCTCTACAGTGCATTCAAGGAATATATGGAGCAGAACCCCGAAAAGGTTCGTGAATGGTTCGAGCGCGCGAGCGAGGTGAAAGAGAAATCGGACACCATTTACAACCTTGCCGAAAGGCTGAAGGTGCGCATAGCCAAGAAGGCCGATGGAGAGGATGGCGACTTCAAGAACTTGAGGAACCGCGAAGACCTCGAAGCAGCCACTTATGTAATGCTTGCACCTGGCAGCGGCGAAGGACAACTGCTGTACGATGCGATAACAGAATACCGCACAAGCATGCTCTCGATGGTAAGCGATACTGTACAGAAAGAGATTATCGAGACAAGCCTCAGCACCGATGTTCCAAGAAGAGATATT
The DNA here is from genome assembly GCA_030535995.1 of Bacteroidales bacterium. Taxonomy (GTDB): domain Bacteria; phylum Bacteroidota; class Bacteroidia; order Bacteroidales; family Bacteroidaceae; genus HGM04593. Next base: position 1,872 of record JAUNQV010000044.1, on the reverse strand, counting down.
TCACTGCTGAAGAACTGGCAGGAGTACCATTTCGAGAATATGCCAGCCATTGCAGCCATAACCCTGCTCACAAAGATACAGAACGATGTGCGCTATGTCGAGGGAGAGGTGTTGCACACACTTGCAAAGAATATAGATATGGGCGATGTTCGCGTGAACCAGATACGCGCCCTTGTAATACCCACATCGAAGAACGTTGTCCGCGGAAGCGACTTTACAGCACAGATTATTCTTGCTGCGGTAGACTCCACTCAGCGCCCGCAGATATTCATTGGCGACAAGCCTCTCGATGCCGAGAACGGAATATACACGGCACGTTGCAACAGCACCGGTGAATACACCCTTAACGGTTACATGATTGTAAACGACGGAACAGGTTCGCAGAGCCGTTACGATTTCTCACAGAAATATACAGTCGTAGAGCCCACAGCCACAGTAAGCGCATCGCTCATGAATGTTCTCTATGCAGGATTCTCCAACCCTGTAAGCATCTCTGTGCCCGGTGTTACAGCCAACAACATATCGGCAAGCATTGCACAGGGTAGCGGAACAATAAAGAGCGACGGCAAAGGCGGATACATTGTAACCCCCACAAAGGTTGGTGAGGAGTTGAAGATAGGTGTTACCGCGCGTGGAGAAGAGGGCAAGAGCCAAAGCATGGGAGAATACACATTCCGTGTACGCCAGTTGCCCGACCCTATGCCGTTCATTGAGTACAAAGGCAAGGACGGCAACACACAGCGCTACCGTGGAGGAACTGCATTCAGCAAGCAGTCGCTAATGAGCGCCAACGGAATTGTGGCTGCCATTGACGACGGACTGCTGAACATCGGGTTCAATGTATTGTCATTCGAGACAGTCTTCTACGACAATGTAGGCAATGCCATTCCGTTGAAATCGCAAGGCTCGATGTTCTCACAGCAACAGAAGGAGATGTTCCGCAACCTTGGCCGTGGAAAGAGGTTCTACATATCACACGTGAGAGCAAAAGGCCCCGACAATATCGAGCGTCTGCTTCCCACCACACTTGAGGTCATAATAAATTGATAAACGAAAAAACAATTATAGTATGCATTACATTAGCAAAATATTGATTGTAGTAGCAATTATGCTTTTTGCACAGAGCACTGTGGCACAGCCGCCCTCACGCAAGAAAGAGAAGAAAGAGCAAAAGGCCGGTACGGCAGCTCCGGCTGTATCGGAGAGGGCCAGAAGCCAGTACCCCGGAACAGAGGTACCCCAGGAGGTTGACTGGAAACGTGAGGTATACCGCTCGCTCGACCTGCAGAACGAGAAGAACGCATCACTCTACTACCCCGTTGAACCCAGCGGTAAAAGCATGAACCTTTTTACATTGCTGTTCAACAACATTCTCAACGGCAATATAACAGCATACAAATACAACCTCGACGGATATGAATCCTTCACCGAGGAGAACAAGGTTGTTCCCAAGGACATGCTGGAGAACTACCGTATATACTACGAAGAACAGAATGGCGAACTTGTTGTAGGCAAGAGCGATATTCCTAATGCCGAGGTCTTGAGCTACTATATAAAAGAGTGCCACTACTACGACCAGAGAACAGGCACATACGGCTGCGTTGTAACAGCAATTTGCCCCGTTCTGCACCGCGCCGAGGAGTTTACCACACAGGTCACAAAATACCCCATGTTCTGGCTCAACTACGAAGAGATTGCCCCCTACCTTGCAGGACAGACAATAATGACAAGCAGCCTCAACAACGTATCATCCATGAGCATTGACGACTACTTCAAGAAAGGATGCTACGAGGGTGAGATATACAAGACTGTAAACATGAGAAACCTTGCAATAGCACAATACTGCAAGGACTCCACCGAGATTAAAAAGGA
>JAUNQV010000132.1 GCA_030535995.1 Bacteroidales bacterium | reverse complement strand
CGCTGTATGCCTTGGCACGCTTGGGGCCGCCTGCTCCCGAAAGGGGCATAAGCTGTTCGGCTTCAACAACACCGATTTTGGAAAGCACAGCATCGACACTGCCCACCATGGTGGTCACTGCAGCACCGCGACGGGCGCTGACCTTAACACGGCTTTCGGGCTTAAACTTAACGATTACCTCGCCCTCGCGGAATGCGTGGCGGTGATGGTTATCGACCGTGGATACATCGTGGTAATTGTTGCCTACCTGTGCAACTGCGTTGCTCATAGAGAGCGAAGCAATAAGAATTGCAAAAGACAAGAATACTCTTTTCATGATGATATAATTTTTAAAAACACCTTTTATCACTCTTGCTTAAAAGGAGTCCCGCGCCTCAGCCCATCGATATCACCATAAAAAAATGACGTGAGAACTGTCCTATTACCCGTTCCACGCCACGAGGCCTTCGCATTGCCCACTCAGTCGAAACGAGCAACGCAGAGCCCACGCCAATATGTACAACACAACCGCCACAAATACAACGATTGTGAAAATACACATCCACAGGCATCTACCGTTGCCTTATCTTTGACTGAATTTAGAAGTTGCGAAGTTCCGTAGCGTCAAGAATAAAGCGTCAAGTAAACGCTGACAATAAAAACCCGCCCGCTACCCCAAAACGGGACTCTGCAGACAGATTATTTGCAAATATAAACACTTTTTTTAACAAAAAAACATTACTGTGTCTTTTTAACACAGAATAGAGATGGAGAAGAATTGAATTTTAGCCCTACTTGGTGTATTCGCCCCACGCGGCACAAGTTACCCACAGAGATGCTTCACTACGTTCAGCATGACAAAAGGAGATTCCCTCTTTCAACTTTCCGCTTTCAGTTTTGACAACGCCGTCTTTTCGCAACCCGCACGGCATCACTTGTAGCGATGCTACGTGCGACAAGATGCTGCCGGCATTGTCGAAACTTTCAGTTTTCAGTTTTCCGTTTTCAGTTTTCAGATTTCACCTTTTATACATCACCTTTGCAGTATGCATCAGTGTACCATCGACATAAAGCGATACAAGGTAGAGGCCATCGGCCAAGCCGCTACCGGGGCACCAAGTATATGAGTGCTCGCCGAAGCCCTTCACTGTCGAGTGGCTGTGTACCGCACGGCCGGCAAGGTCGGTAACGGCAATGGCAACATCGTGCATACCCTCCTGACCAATTACATAAGGTATATTCAGTTCCACAGAGAAGGGGTTAGGATAAGGCAGGCGCATGTGCATACCCTCTACTGCACCAATACCCGTTGTGTTGCCGTCGACCGTAAGCATGTTGCCGCCACGTACGTTACTTACTATAATTTCTGTTATTTCGGCATCACCTATGCGCAGGATTGCATTCTTGCCGGGGGCTATCGACTTGCCGCTCATTGAGAAGGCAAGGAACAGGTACTCGTTGTCGTTTCTCCAGTCACCCATTTGCTCAAAGCCGGCGAGTGCATCAAGCGCTGTAAACTCGGTTCCTTTTGGAGCTGCAAGGCTCAACTGTATACCGCCAAGGGCGACGTCGCTTTCAATGTAAAGGACACCGTTCTCAACCGTGTAGGTTACAGTATTGGAAACTGTAGCTACCGAAGACTCTGCCGGTGCTGTGATTATGTTCACTGTACCTACGACATCAAAAATATTGATGCTCTCGTCGCCATTCACATCGGCAGCCTCAAAGATGAACGGTTGAGGATTCTGGTTTGTCATCCACGCTACCTCGGTAACTACATCGGCTACATCTACGCTCATCGAGCCGTTGGCATCACCCTTCTGTGCTGTTAGCGGTGTCACCGCAACAGCGTTGCTCAGCGCGTGGCTGTTGAGCGATGTGGTGAGTTGCTTTATTACATAGTAGTATGTTGTGCCGGGAACTACATTGTAATCGATGAATTCTACTGCATCACTCTCAAGGACAGATTCGTTGACAATGATTGTATCGCCATTGACCTCCCAATGACCGCCAACCCAATTGCCGTCCTTGTCGTAATTCGTATATGTAGAATCAAGTTTATCGGTATAACGGTAGATATTGTAACCGAGCAAATCCTCAAAGTCCTCTTCGTCGGTTTCCCAGGTAAGGGTTACCTTGCCAAGGCCCGCCTCGCCCATAAGGCCTGTAGCCATTGAACCGGCAGCAGCAACCTCTACATTGAAGCGGCGTTTCTCAATAGGGATATCAAAGTATTCATTATCTCTTGCACCGTCTACATAAATGCGATTAAGGCCATCGCTGTTTGTCTTGCCGTCTATTGTGAGGTATGCAGTGTAGACAAGGCTGTCGGCGCTCCACTCGCCATCCTCGGCAATTTGTACCTGTGTATACGGCGGACGCACACCCATTGAAACATTAGGAGCAACGCTCACGTCCATCGGCCGATTGAAGTAGACCTCGAACTTGTGCTTGCCAACACCAAGCGGCGGCAACATCTCAAATTCATCCTGTGCATCGTAACCGTTCACAACCACCTTCCAAACAATACCGTGTGCTTCGGCACTGGGGCGGGTAAGCATATTGGAGAGGTCATAGACACCATAACCGATCTGACGTTTGTAATTATCCATATCAATTATCCAATTTTCCACAATATCCTCACAAGCAGAACCAAAGTAGTTCGGTTGCTCGGGAGTATATTTTTTAGGGGTAGTTGAATAATATGTAATACAAGCCACATCATCACTGTCTTCGAATATATTAGGGAGAGCATTTGATCCCTGAATATTAATACTTAAATATTCAAGATTAACTGAATTATAAATATTCTCACTGATATTTGAATTAATAATATTAAAAAATGAACCAACAAAAATTTGAGTACGACCTTGACTATTGAACACATTACTTTTTGTTAAATCTGAACCGTTAAACAGATAACCACTACTCCAACAATTTTCAAATACACAATTTACAGCATCAAGATGTAGAAAACCATGAGTAACATTATCTATATCTTTAAAATTTAATTCTGTAAATTTAACATACTCTATCCTGTCTCTGATGTCAATTTCAAAGACATAACCAGTTTCGCCATCTGCCATTGTAAACACAATCATATTCCCAGGAGTACCTACGCAGTTCAATGTTCCTTCAGGTGCATGAATTCTTATATTTCCCTTCAGCTTAATGACTGTACCTGGCATTATAGTAAGCACAGCTCCTGGCTGTATCGCAAGACTTCCTGTTACAATGTAGTGTACATTGGGATACAGCGTCATATCTTCAGAAATCAAGCCGCTAAGTTCTACTCCATTCTCTGCTGTAAGCACGAACTCGTGAACAAGTTCCTCGGCTATATTATCGCATGTAGCACGCAGCACAAGGCGTATCTTGCGGCCATCTGCGCAATTGTCATTTATTTTAAAGCGCAATGGGTTCTCGCTCCTTGCCTTGGCATAACTGCTCAAGTTCTTTCCAAAAGAGACATTGTTATCCAATATTTCAACCGTAGTCGGGTCTTCTGCCTCGGCCACCTCAAGCGAGAATGTAATGTTTTCGGCATTGCCCCACTCATTGCGCAGTGTAGGCCATAGCTCGATAGTCTCGCCTGCATCGGGGCGGCTGTCGCCGTCACCGTCAACATCGTCAACAAGCTCGTATGTAACGAACTGCAGTTCGGGGATGCGGTCTTCGTCGGTTATTTCGTAAGCAGCCTGGAAGTCGACCATCTCATTGCTGCTCTTCTTGCGTGCGTGGATAAGGTCGCCGAAAAGAAGCTCCCAGCTGGCATACTCCTTGCACTGCAACAGGCGTGATATTGCGCCGGCAACCAACGGACTTGCCATTGAAGTGCCGTTGAGTGCCTTGTACTTGCCACCGGGGAAGGTACTTGTCATTGCTACACCGGGAGCGCGAAGTTCGTAGTTATAGAGTTTCTCCTCGCCGAAAGCAGAGAATGTAGCGCCGTCATCATCGTAGTTGCTGAAGCTTGCACGGCTGCCGTCGCGGTTACCCGCCTCAACGCCAAGCACAAAGGTAAAGGCTGCAGGGAACATTGGAGAACCGGGTTCTTTACAAACCGGGCATTTTGCATAGTTGATTGGCAAGCAGTCGTTACCGGCCGCTGCTACAAGCACTGCCTTGACGTAGGCACGTGCAAGTGACTGTTCCATTGCTATCGAGTAGCTGTAGGTACCGATACTCATATTGATGACATCGGCGCCGTTGGCAGCAGCATAGTCAATACCTTTTATAATAGTGGCAATGTCGCCTGTTCCGTCGCTCTGCATAACGGTTACCGGCATAATGAGTGCATCGGGGTTGGCACCGGTGATACCTATGCCGTTCTTGCCCTCGGCTGCAGCAATACCGGCAACGTGTGTGCCGTGGCCGTTCCAGTCGCCAATGCGCGCTGTCTGGTTAACGAAGTCCCAGCCGTGGATATCATCCTTGTAACCATTGGCATCGTCGTCGGCATCCTCTGCACCAGTAGCCTCGCGTTCGTTTGTCCAGATGTTGCCTGCAAGGTCGGGGTGAGTTGTGTCGACACCGGTATCGATGATTGCAATTACAGGACGCTTGTCTGTTATCTTATTTTTTGTCCAAACATTTTTCAGGTTAATAGCATTGAACGCCCACTGCTCCTTGAAGAGCGGCTCTTTCTCGTACTCTGTTGCATCGGTTGTTACATTGTCGGCGGCAAGTGTATAAACAACGTAGTTGGGCTCGGCATACTCAACCTCGCCAAGCGCCTGGAGCTGCTCCACAGCATCGTGAACTGTTACCGTGCTTGCAGTGTCGAGACGCAAGCGATAAAGTTTTGACATGTCACTGCTCTCTA
>JAUNQV010000131.1 GCA_030535995.1 Bacteroidales bacterium | reverse complement strand
TAGCCGATATTATTAAAATTGCAAAAAATTAAACAGATTCAAAATAAACCCAATAATATAAAAAAACTATTCTTAACCCTAATCGTTGCATTTGCCACTCTGTGTGGCTTTGCGCAAGATAGCATAAGTAATAATAAGAAGCTCCATTGCCACATTGAGGGAGAGGTAAAGGAGAGTTCTTTCACTCGGATATTGCTCATTATTGGTGATGGCGACCCAAGAATAGTACCGGTAGACACTATATGGGTAAAGGATGGTCGTTTCTCGCACGACCTTTATACCGACGCTCCAGAGTTCTATCAGCTGTTTGCCTGTGAGGATTACAACAATGGTTGTTGGATGCCGCTGGATTTCTTTGCCGAGGAGGGAGATGTTTATGCTACATTCTACGGCTATGCAATAGATGATGCTCCGCTTCCAGCAATGCGTTCCGAGACACCGCTCAACAAAGAGCTGATAGCCTACAATAAAGACATTGAAGAAAGGTTCTACTTGCCTATGAGACAGGAGGAGGCTGCTTTGGAGAAAGCAGGAAAACTTTTAACAGCCGAGGGGGCTGCACTCAAGAAACTGTACGATGAATGTGAAGACCGCGATTCGTTAAAGAGCATTAGCGGGAAAATAGAACTTTTAGATAAGGAAAACCGCCTTTATACGCCGGAGTACAAGGCATTAATGGAGAAAGGCGAAAAGCTAAGGGAAGAGATGTATGCATACGAGCTCGAGTACATTACAAACAATAACAGCCTTGTAGGGCTCTACCTGCTCAACCAGGCAAGATACAGGCTTTATAACAAGGACAATGCTGACAAACAGCCATACGTGGATATATTCAAGAGCGTATATGATGCCAAATACCCCGCAAACAATATGGCAATAGCCTTTCGCAACTGGGTGTCGTCGATGGATGTACGTGTCGGCTCGCATATAATAGACTTTACCTTGCCCGACCTTGGCGGAACAAACCACACCCTCTCAAAAGAGATTGAGGGCAAGGTTGCAATTATTGACTTTTGGGCATCGTGGTGCGGTCCCTGCCGACGGCAATCAATGAGTTTCATTCCATTGTACAACAAATACAAGGATAAGGGATTCACTGTCGTTGGAGTGGCAAGCGAACTGGATAGTGAGGATATGAGGCTTGCTGTGGAGAAAGACGGTTACCCTTGGCTCAACCTGTTGGCACTGCGAGGCGTGGACAACATTTGGGAACGTTATGGTATCAGGGGTGCAGGAGAGGTATTCCTTGTAGACAAGGACGGAACCATTCTTGCCATAGGAGCAACCGCCGAGGAGGTAGAACAGATACTAAAAGAAAGATTATAATTTGTAAGCATAAAATGGTTATAAAAAAACTATTCTTAACCCTAATCGTTGCATTTGCCACCGTATGTGGCTTTGCACAGGATGTTGAACCATCCAATGTGAATTTTTATGAGGTAAAGGGCAAGTTGAAGAATGTGCCTAATGGTACCGTGCTCCAACTTTTTAGGTTCGAGGGAGAACGTGGCTTTTTCGTTGGAACTTCCAAAGTGGAACATGGTGAGTTCTATTTTAAATCGACTCCAAGCGGTAGCGGTGTGGAGATGTTGATGATTGGTGGCTTTATGAATGAGGGTTTCTCTCTATTAGGAACGTGTCTTTGGGCTTCGGCTGGTGACTCTATTCTTGTTGAAGGTGAGGATAATATGTCGTTCACTTGGAAGGTGACGGGTGGCGCTCCCGAAAATGCAATATGGGCAGCCTATATTCAAAAGTCATACAAGGAGTGGAAACGCTATGAGCAGATATTGTTGGAGCAGAAAGCCCTGAAACCGCAGTTTGGTTCAAATGAGGATGCCGTAGCCAAGTTTATACAACTTGAAAAAGAGAGTGATATGTTGCAGCAGCGTATATGTGCGAATGATTTTAAGATAATGAAGCATACGGCTGTAGATGATATATGGATGGATCGTTTTTGTCACTCATCATTGGTTGCAAGTCAGTATAAAGATAAATCTTGTATCAAAGGACTGAAGCGTTTGTATAACAATTTGACCGATGAACAACGCAAACATCCCCAAGCAAAGAAGGCTTATGAAAACCTTTATCCTCAACAGCAGGAGTTGGTTAAAGCCTTTGACGGCGAATTGACCGACCTCGACGGTAACAAGCATTCGCTCGCCGAACTGAAAGGCAAATACATTCTGCTTGATTTTTGGGCAAGCGGTTGTGGGCCTTGTATAACAGCTTTGCCCGAGCTTGCTTTTGTGGCCGAAATGTATAAGGATAAGCTCTGCGTGGTGAGTGTGAATATTGAAATTGTGGAACATTGGCGTGAGGCTTTGAAGAAACACCCGATAGCCTGGTACAATTGGAATGATGGAATAATATATAACCTTTACAATACCAACGATGGTGGCATACCGCTCTTTGTACTAATCTCCCCCGATGGTTATATTATCGATAAATGGTATGGTTATGGAGATGGAGCGATAACCAACCAATTGAAAGGTAAAATTGAATAAACTATATGAAGAAACTTGTATTAACCCTCATCGTTGCCTTTGCCACTGCAGTATTGCTGTGGGCGTGTAGTAGTTCAAACAGGGTGGTAAGGTTTCCACTTGTGGGTGCATCAAACACAAGAATGCTGGTCTTTGAGAAGGTGGAACTGACCGATACTGCTACAGTGCTGACAGTACGTGGTTTCAATGATCCTGAACACTGGATTAAAGTATCTCCAAGCATCCATCTTGTAGCTCAAAATAAGGAATATGAGTTGATTGGCAGTAAGGGTGTTGAGCCTGGCAAGGAGCTATTTATGCCAGAAGATGGTGATTCATGCTTTACGCTAATCTTTGAGCCACTGCCCAATGCATGCAGTGAGTTTGATTTTATTGACGCCGATGCAAAAAATGGTTGGCGTATGTACGGCATTGACCTTACAGGAAAAAGGGATGTGGCTAACCCCACGGGGTTGCCGCGTGAACTGAAGCATGCCTCCAAAGAGGCAAGTGACACACCGGAGTACGCCTACACATTTGGAGAGACAACGGTAAATATCCACCTGATGGGCTATCGAGAGGGATGCGTCACCGACATGGTATTTCCTGTAAACTCTATGTTTGAGGGGCAGCGTAGCATTGATGTTGAGATAGACCCGGCAACAGGTACAGGCAGTGTAACATTCATGCAATATGGCACAGGATGTGCTTTTCCCGTTGTCAATGGTTGCGGGTATGGGCAGTTCTTTATTGCGCCTAATGAAACAGTTGATCTTTATGTGAACCTTGCCTACATCAACCAGACATTGCAGTACAATTATGAGAACTACAAGAATCTTGCAATAAAGGGATGTTGGACCAAAGGAAGTGTCTACGATGCTCTGAACAATCAGGACTCCGAAGATGTGATAGCATTGTCCGATTCTTTGCTGATAGATGAATTCATCCGCTACGATATGACTGCCGATGAATTTACCGGCGCACTAATAGATTTCTACCGCGCCGTGTGCGAGCATGCCCATGCACAAAAGTCCGGTTCCTGGGCAAAGGAGATATGCAAGGCTGATGCATTCAATACCTGTCTCATTTTTCTCAACCAAGACTTTAGGCGCTGGGCGGAACGTGAAAGCAGTGTTACTGCCGACTATAAGCACGACCCGATATTGCCTGAGCATTATGCACGCATGTTCGCATGTGTTGACATCGAGAATCCTTGGCTGCTGATGAATTACAGAAGTGAGGAGGTTGCAAAAGCGGCACATAAAATGCAGTCCGGCAGCACAGACAGTACGCTTGCTTGCTGGGGCGCAGCCTTAGAGGCTGTGGGGAAAGCCTATAAGAACGAGTTTACCGATGCCGAACTGCAAACGATGCGCTCTTGGAGCAATCCGTTCTATGCCGATATTTGCGAGGATATTCTTCGCCGTACAAGAGAAGCAATAGCAAAGAGCAGTCAAGAATTGGAGCATGTGGAGGGTATTGCCCCCGAAGCACTGTTCCATGCCATAATTGCTCCCCATAAAGGCAAGGTGGTGCTGGTTGACTTCTGGAATACATGGTGTGGCCCCTGCCGTAAAGCAATTAAAGAGATTGAACCATACAAGACCGGGCAGCTCTCAAGTGATGACCTTGTATGGGTGTATATTGCAAACGGAACCTCGCCCATTGGGACTTATTCCAATATGATTACCGGTATCAAAGGTGTGCATTATCGCGTCAGTGACGCACAATGGGATTATTTGACAAGCAAAATGTTCGACATTGACGGCATACCGTCGTATGTACTCGTGAACAGGGATGGCAGTTACTCATTGCGAAACGACTTGAGACGGCATTCCAATATGTTAAGCGTACTTAAAGAGGAGTTGGAAAAGAAATAGGGATTATTTATGAGATACAGTCTGAACCAATGAATTATTATTAAATTTAACCTATAACAGTTGTCTTTATATGAAAAACCCTTTTATAGCTCTTATTCTTGCGTTCGTTACCGTATGTGGCTTTGCACAGGAGAAAGTCTGGGACAATATATAACAAGAGACCTCGATGCGTTTGAAAACCTTATAAAAGCGTTGTGATATTACATATTGAGTTCAGAGCCCCTGCAACCTGCGTTGTAGGGGCTTCTTTTGCATTATACCGTCCTCTTCGGATATCGTCTGCCGATGTGCAATGTGCCACTGCTTGCTTATAGATGAATGTTGCGTTTAAGCCAAATAAGCAGAACTAAGTTTACTTCTCACAGACCCCCTCCCCTGCGGTATTCCCCCTAACTTAGAGGGAGAGTTTTTAGTTAGTAAACTTTTTCTCTGTTCTCTATTCTCTGT
>JAUNQV010000130.1 GCA_030535995.1 Bacteroidales bacterium | reverse complement strand
CCCTCCGCCGGCAAGCCGGCACCTCCCCTCGGGCATGGGAGGAGTTTTTGCTCACGCCCTGCGGTTTGCGAAGAGGCACTGAATAGTTTTAACCCAACAAACTCATATCAATGTCAGGCACTATAACTTCCTTAAGTTTATCTTTAATAAGGAACCCCATATAAAGAGGTATTGTAAGCGTCTCACCTTCGCGCCCTACATTATATTGCCCAAGTTTTATCGCATTGTTCAGGTGGTAAACACTCTTACTCTTCAAGGCTGTTTTCAGACTCTTTGCCTTGCCGGATTTCGCCTTTACTTCAAGAACTACACATTCACCTTTGTATCGCACAAGAAAGTCCAACTCAAGACCGCTATCCTTCTGGAAGTAGTACAGTTTTTGACCTGACTTACAAAGAAAATCTGCCATGAGATTCTCGAATATGGCACCTTTGTACCCCAGGAGGTTGCCTCTGAGGATGTCTGCTTGAGTGCCATAATCAAGCATAGCTACGAGAAGTCCGATGTCTGCGGTGTACAACTTAAAGCAATCCTTAATGGAATTGCCCTCAAGTGGCAGTTCTGTAGTATGTGTATTATAACATCTCTTTACTATACCTGCATCTTCAAGCCACTGTATGCTGCCAACATACTGCGAAGAGCGCCCCCCTTTGCGCACTACCGAATATTGGAATTTCTTATTATCCTTGGCTAATTGTTTGGGAATTGCCCCGAAACACTCACGGATACGGGATTTGTCGGCTTCAGCTGCATACTTGACCATATCCTCTTCGTATTCACTAATCAAGTTGCGCTGTACTTTGTAAGTGAGCTCGATATTTTTGGTTTCAAGGAATGTGTTCACGACCTCCGGCAGACCTCCGACTATGACATATCTGTACAACAATTCCATCATCACTTTGTGAATACCTTCAGGAACAGCCGTCTCGTTCTCAAAACACGCTTTCACCGAACCGATAACCTTGTCATTGATTCCATTTGCCCACAAAAACTCCTCAAAATCCAATGGAAACATTTCAACCAGAGTCTCATGCCCAACCGGGATAGAGTCCTGCCCGTCCTCGATTGTCTTGTCGCTTTTGCCGTACCCCCTCACACCCAGGAGTGAACCGGTTGCAATAACATCAAAACGCCCATCTATTTGGAACGATTTTAATGCCGTTCTCGCCTCTCTGCACTCCTGAATCTCATCAAGAATAATGCAGGTTTTTCCTGCAATAAAACGACTGCCCGGTATCAAGGCAGACAAGTTAAGGATAATGGTATCGACATCTATATTGCCTGCGAAAGCTGACTTTTTATCCGGTTCGAGAATAAAGTTCATATAAACAATGCTCTCATAATTCTCCTTTGCAAATTTCTGGACGATGTATGTCTTTCCGCATTGGCGAATACCTTTTATCACAAGTGGCTTTTTAGTTTATGTACTCTTCCACTCTGCCAAGACCGATTCAATTTTTCTTTTCAGCATTGTATTAGATATTGATTCGAATGCAAAAATGCACTTTTTCAAGTGAATAAGCAAGGCATTGATACACTTTTTCAAGCGAATAATTTAAAACAGCGACATTTTTTAGAACGAATGATAAGCCCGCCGGCAAGCCGGCACCTCCCCTCGGGCATGGGAGGAATTTTTGCTCATACCGCGCGGGTTACGCAAATATGGCATTGTAAAAATAGAATGACAAAACACCAATTTTAGCGACACAATAAAGGGCAGACGCGCTGTCAGCCTCTTATTTCTCTTTCATACCCCTTTTTGCTTTTCTTTTCATGGTGCGTTTAATACGGCTTTTAATGCGATGGAACAGGAATATGAAAATGGAATATTCTACATCGGCTTTTGTCTGTACACAATAGTAGACCGCAAGTTTATATAGCCCATCGACCTGTACACCGAACTGCTCAAAGGAGTGCATTACTGCACTCGTCGATGGCACCTTGCCGAACTTCATGCGGTTAATGTCGGTCAATGCGAATTTATAGTGGCCGCTCTCCTCGTCGTAACGGTAAAATATATTGCTTGAGTTGAAATCCAGAGGAAGAATACCTTTCGCGTGGAGCGAAAAGGTAAAATCGATGAAATCCTTACTCAATTTCGCTTTCTCGCCGTCCTGCACCGTTCCATTGAAAGCATCACTCATAAGAGCATCGGGGATATACTCGGCAAAGAAATACCCGGTACTGAACAGCCCGCCTCTCTTCACCTCTACATAGGCCACCGGCAGGGGTGTTGCGACACCATTATCGAGCAGACGAAGTGCATATTCGTATGCTCTACGTGCCTTGCTCTTGCGCAGGTATGTATATGCTATGCGGTTGCAGAGGTTGGGGCGTTTATAGGTCTTTACCACATACTCCTTGCCCTTCATTGTTATCTTCTCTACAATATTCCTGCGATGGCAAAAGACTTTATCGGCAACGTAGTTGCCGGCAACAACTTCAAGGATGCTGCTTCTGAGATGCTCGTATTCGGGATTAATCTTTATTTTCACTGCAAAAAACTCAAACGCTTAAAAAAGTTTTCATTGCAAATGTAGTTAGATTTGTTCATTCACAGAATACAATAAAAGTTAAAAAAAGTGTTATTTAACAAATGGGCAAGTATAACCTTTAAAATGTACGATACAAAAGAGGCACACTGTGGTGTGCCTCTTTTGTATTGTACATTATTTGTATATGTTAGCGTACAAAGATTTTTCTATTGCCAACAATATAAACACCTCTTGCAAGGCCTTGCGTTGCCGTAGCGGGCTCTACAGCGCGTTTCAAGCACACTCCTGCAATGCTGTACACGCTTACCTTTTCGTCGGCTCCTGCTATTTCCACAATTCCTGTGCTCACAGGCGACTTTGCATATATGTTTACTGCTTTCTGCCCGCTCTTGTAGCATGAAAAACGCGGAGAGCCTACATTGTACTGCAGTGTATTACGTGCCTTGTCGCCTTGAGCCTTGATGGTTGCAAGTGCATCGCCATCGATAGTTATAGCCCAACTTCCGTTGGCATCGAGCGTTTCTGCCGTTATAACGTGGTTGCTGCTGCTCGATGCTGCTGCAAGGTAACCGTTACCCACGTTGAGCGCAAATGTGCCATCGATAACACCGGCCTCAATAATAACAATCTGCGCATCATCGGCAAGGTATGTTATGCTGCCGCCACTCACCATCATATCGGTTCTGTAACGGTAATTGCCGGCCGACGCGCCCATGGCGTAATTCTCGTAACCTATTACAATGGAGTCGCCCAAGGTGAGCTGTGCAGCATCGGTAACCAATGTGAAGTTACCGCTTGTAAAGCTGCCACCGTTGCCCTCACCGCCGGTGTTGTCACCATCGCCATCACCATCACCTGCACCGCCACCGGTTGTGTCGCCGTCGTTTTCGCCCTCTGCTGCAATGAGTTTGATATTGTCGACCTCAAATGTTCCGGCCTGCGCAGTTGTACCTGTATACTTGAACGCGAGAACAACACTCTTGTCGCCCATGTATGAAGAAGGTATTGCAATCTCATCGGTTGTAGTCTTTGTCCAGTCGGAATTGTTCTGCACAGCCCCGAAGTCTATGGCCTCCCAGGTGGCCTCCTCAATGCTTCCTGTATAATTACGGCTGATGAACAGCCGGTTATACTCCTCGACCTTATCATCGGCACAGAAACGTATTACATAGTCGAATGTAAGCTTTGCGTTATTGTCCTTTGAGAAATCCATAGGTTCCGATATAAGCCAGCTCTCGGCATCGTGTGCCACCTCATCATCGTCGTACGATGTAACTTCGGCACACTGGTACTCGAATAGCCATGGGAAATCACCCACAGTGTTCGCCGAAGTGAAATTTATGGTCTCCTGCTCAAAATCCTCGAAGAGTTTCAGGTAATACCCCTCGGGCACCTCTATTGTTGTATCGTCATTGCCTCCGCCGGTGTTGCCTCCGGTGCCATCCTCAACCTCGCCTGTGAGGTGGAAAACGTAGTTGACAGAGTCGCCCCAAACATAATCGGCAAGCTGTGGATAGTCGACATACGGGTTACGGTTGCCCTGCACTGCATATACCGCATTGTTGCGGTTAACCTCTTTCTCGCTCACCGGGTCTTGCTTGTGCCATTTCAGCAGCAACTGCACAGCCCAAGGCTTCAGCGTGGGATATGTGCTTTTTTCATAATTCATCCAGGTATATTCCCAAGTGAGGTCCTGATAGCAGGTGAACATATACATGAACACACGCGCAAAGTCACCTTTGTACTCGTCGCATGGCTCGTACGCATTTTGCGACTTGCCATCGATAATGGCCTTGCCCACGAAGGTTACACCATTATCCCAGCTTACGCTTGTGAGCTCACCCAAGGGATAGTTGCTCTTGCGGCTGTTGGCGTTCTGGTCCGACGGGTTCAGGTGGTGAAGGTCGCAATAGGCATTATTCTTTGTACCACCCCACCAGCTCTTTGCCACACTATGCTCGATATTCATTCCCGAAACTGCACTACCCTTGCTTCCAAAGTAACGAACCTCGCTCGAATACATGTCGAGCACACGGCGATTGCCGTTCTCTACAACAGCATCTGTTGTGTAGAAGGCTCCCCAAGTGCTATTTGTTCCGCTACCATAGCTTATTTGTTTATGGTTCTTTACAAGGTTGTAAAGTGCTGTTTTCAACGCTTCGCCGCCTTTAATGCCATCTACGCTTGTGTAGTAGGCCTGTTGCGCAAAAGAGATTGCTACAACGAACGAAAGAAGCAAAAAGGACGATAGTCTTTTCTTTATCATAATTATGCTTTGTTGTGTTTGCATTGTGTATATAACGACAGGGGTATTTGTCGCATTTTTATCACGGCAAAGTTAAATAT
>JAUNQV010000129.1 GCA_030535995.1 Bacteroidales bacterium | reverse complement strand
ACCGAGGGTTTCAATGAGTAATAGTCGCACGTAGCACCAAACTCCCTCCCCCTTCGGGTACTCCCTCTATAAACAGAGGGAGAGTTGTTGTGCCGTGCGGGATACGGTTGCCACGGGCAACATTGAAACCCTCAATGGGATGGCCCCAAAGGGGACAAACATTTTAATATAAAAATGGCCTATATAGAAATTGCAGCAGTTAGTCGCGTGTAGCAACCTCCCACCCCTCAGTCACGACGTGACAGAGCCCTTCGGGACTCCTTTGGGAACATGAATGTTCCGTCGTCGCAAGCAGTGCTGTGGCTTCGCACTGCCCCTTCGGGCAGAGGAGCAGTTATAGTGCCACGCGGGGTGCGATTGCCCGAATGTAAATTGATACCACTTTTTGACACCAGCAGACACAATTATATTAGTAAAGTGCAGAGAGTAAAGATAGAGTTCAGTATTTAATTTGAATTTGTTTATTTGTTATTGCTCCCGGCTTCGCTGGGAGCAATAACTTTATTCAAAAATATATTCCATTTTAACGTACACATTGATTTTATGGTTATATTCAACTTAATTGAATATCGGCAAAGTAAAAGAATAACTCTCTGTTTCGAAAAATAGACACAAACCATTTTGTTTTTTTAAGCCGAATGAACTACATTCGCAACAAGACAGGTCACGCCTGCCATAAAGTTTAATGTTTAATATAAATCAAAAAGCTATGAAAAAGACATTATTAACATTGGCATTTATGTTGACAACAATGCTTGCAAGCGCACAATTCTATGTAGGTGGAGGTGTTGGTTACAGCACAGCAGAGGTAGGTGATGTAGAATCAACAGCCTTCTCTATAACCCCCGAAGTCGGTTATGTTATCGACAACAACTGGTCGGTAGGCGCCGTTTTAGGTTTTGAAGACCAGGAAAATGTTGGCAAGACATTTGCTATTGAGCCTTATGTCCGCTATACATTCCTCAAAGCCGGTGGTTTTTCACTATTTGCCGACGGTGCAGTTGCCTTTGGAACAGTCAAGCCCGAAGACGGTGACAACTCCACTATATGGTCTGTAGGTATTAAACCGGGTGTTTCATACAAAATAAACAATAATTTCAGCGTTTGTGCACATGTTGGTTGGTTGGGACACACCGACCTTGATGAAGCAGGAGAAGCCACATCAATAGAGATGAGTGGAAACAATCTTGAATTCAGTGTATATTATAACTTCTAATCAATATAACTGATATAAATCCGACACTCCCGACTGCCGGCCACATGGCCGGCAGTCATTTTTTACATAGAACATTCGCCGTTTTTATCTGTTACTTAAAAAAACGGTACAATGAAAAAGTTTATACTCGCTACATTCATCATCTTTACAACCACAATCAACGCACAGGTATACATTGGCGGCGGCGTGAGTTTTTGGGACAACAACGACGACGACCGCCTCAGCATAAGCTTCACACCCGAAGTAGGCTTTAGAATAAACCCCAGGGTTGCCTTTGGAGCAAACATAGGGTATGAATACCTGAAAGAAAAAGGAGCGCGTAACGAAGTCTTTACCTTTGCACCCTATATGAGAATTTTTCTATACTCATTGAAGAATGTCGACCTCTTCTGGGACAGCACTGTAGGGATAAAACACATTAACCCACACAACAGCAAAGCCGGCAATTGCATAGAGATTGGGGTAAAACCCGGAATAAGCTACACATTCAACCACCACTTCTGTCTTACGGCATCTATGGGCTTTGTTGGCTACCGCCATTGCGAGCGCGACTTCGGGAACACAAAATATGAGCCCGGGCTCGGCTTCAGGCTCATCAATGAACTTGCCTTTAGTTTCCATTATCATTTCTGAACCTAAAAAAGCTGTTTGAACAAACCATCAACTATAAAAAATAATAGTACTTTTGCAGAAAATACAAACTGTCTTTTACACAGCAGATGCAAAAAGCTATTAAATACACCCTGCAATTCATAATAATTGCAGCAATATCACTTATTGGGGAGATATTGAACAAAGTTATACCGTTGCCGATACCTGCAAGCATATACGGCATGGCAATACTCTTCACAGCACTATGCACAGGCATCATCAAGTTGTCGGCAGTAAAGGATACCGGCAAGGTCCTCATATCGATAATGCCGTTGCTCTTTGTTCCGGCAGCAGTAGGACTTATCGAATCGTGGGCTGTGATGCAGGATTTCCTTTTACCCATAATTGTAATTGTGGCAATATCCACCATTCTTGTAACAGCCTTTGCCGGACATGCCACGGAGTTCATCATAAACCACAGCAAGAAAGGAGGTAAAAGATGAAGGAGGCCGTTACAAATTCACTCTTTTTCGGGCTGGCATTAAGCATTATATCGTTCCTTATAGGTACATACATAAAGAAGAGATGCCGTTTTTTCCTTTTTAACCCGCTACTCATTGCCATCACAATCACAATATCCACATTGGTGCTGTTGAACATAGAGTACCGCAGCTACAATAACGGAGCACGTTTCTTGAGCTATCTGCTCACCCCTGCTACAGTGGCATTGGCCATACCTTTGTACGAGCAGTTGAAACTGTTGCGGAAGAACCTCACAGCCATACTCATAGGAATAACCTCGGGCGTACTCACCAGCTTCATATCAATCTTTGCTATGGCATTGCTCTTCGGGCTCAACCACACGCAATATGTGACATTGTTGCCCAAATCAATTACAACAGCCATTGGCATAGGGCTTTCACAGGAGCTCGACGGCTATGTGGCAATAACAGTCGCAGCAATTATAATGACCGGGCTGCTGGGAAACATAGCAGGCGATGTAATATGCCGCCTCTTCGGCATAAAGAACCCGATAGCCAAAGGCATTGCCATTGGCACCGCATCGCACGTAATGGGAACTGCAAAGGCTATGGAGGTTGGGAAGATAGAAGGGGCCATGAGCAGCCTTTCGGTTGCTGTTGCCGGCTGTATAACAGTGGCGGTAGCCATTTTTTTCAAGGGATTGATATAAAAACCACCGGAGAAGGGTACATATACAAATAATAATCATTATATTAGCACACGAAAAACATTATAGGACATGATTATAGCAGTAGACTTTGACGGTACAATCGTTGAACACAAGTACCCCCAAATTGGTAATGAGTTACCCTTTGCCACAGCCACGTTACGCATGCTCACCGAGGAGAACCACCGCCTTATATTGTGGACAGTGAGGCATGGCGAACTGCTTCAAGAGGCTGTCGACTGGTGCAAAGAGCGCGGTGTTGAATTCTACGCAGTAAACAAGAATTACCCCGAGGAGAAAGTCGACAACGAGGACGGATACTGCAAAATAAACGCCGAGCTATTCATCGACGACCGCAACCTTGGCGGGCTACCCAACTGGGGAGAGATTTACCAGATGATAAAAAACGGCAAAGGATGGAAAGAGATATACAGCGACTCAACAGCCCCAGCCCCCGAAAAGAAGAAGAAAAAGGGCTGGTTGTGGTAATTTTTTGTTAACTTCGCGCCGCGAAACAGCAAGAACAACCACAAGCCTTCAGAAATGCCGGAACCCACACAGCTGCAAAAAACATACAAACGTATTCAGCGACAGTTCAACCGCGCCACCCGCGACTACTCCATGTTGCACGATGGCGACAGAATTCTTGTTGCCCTTTCCGGCGGCAAGGACTCGCTTGCAATGCTCAAGCTGCTGGCCGAAAGAAGCCGTATTCTGAAGCCCCACATAACCATTGTTGCAGCCCATGTAACAATGGTAAATATTCCATACAAAGCAAACCTCACATTCCTTCGAGAATTCTGTTCTGCGAACAATGTTGAACTGCACATTGCAGAGAGCGGATTCGACTCCTCGACCGACAAACGGAAATCGCCCTGTTTTCTCTGCTCATGGAACCGCAGAAAAGCACTCTTCACACTGGCACAATCGCTCCACTGCAACAAGATTGCACTCGGGCATAACATGGACGATTTCATAGAGACAATGCTCATGAACATCACCTTCCAAGGGGCATTCAGCGCAATGGCACCAGTTACCAAGATGGATAAATTCCCTATAACCATCATTCGCCCGCTCTGCCTTGTAAATGAAAATGATGTAGAGTTCTTTGCCAAAGAGAGCAACTTTCCAAAGCAAGAAAAAAACTGCCCTCATGAAAATGGGTCAAACCGCGCAACAATGAAAGAGTTGCTCAAACAGCTCGAAAATATAAACCCCGAAGCACGTTATAACCTATGGGGTTCCATGAGCAATGTGCAGCCGGAACTACTGCCGCCCAAAATCGAGAAAAAACAATAAAAATATTTAACAATGTCAAAAATTCTGCTAACACTGTTGTTGTTGGTTATCTCCAACACATTCATGACACTTGCATGGTACGGAAATCTCAAATTGCAGGACATGAAGATTATCTCACCCAACACCTCAATTGTACTCATCGTGCTCATCAGCTGGTGCATAGCCCTGCTCGAATACTCATTCCTTATACCGGCAAACCGCATCGGCTCCGAAATTAACGGCGGACCATTCTCTCTTGTGCAGCTAAAGGTTATACAGGAGGTTATCTCATGCCTTGTATTCGGCGTAATAGTATCGGTACTGTTCAAGGGTGAAAGCCTGCAATGGAACCATCTTGTTGCTGTAATATTCCTGATACTCGCAGTATATTTCGTATTCATGAAGTAACAGCTTGCAATAGACCAAGCAAGAGAAAAAACAATTTGCGCCGGGTGTATCACTACAGCCGGCGCAACACATTTAAAACACTATTTACTTACTAAACATCAATTACTTATGGTCTATTTTTTCTTCTGTTGTTTATTAAAATGTTGGAATTCTATAATTGTTTAAATCTTTACTTGAAGTAACGGTTGAACAAGCCCTCGAAGCCTTTGCCGTGACGAGCCTCATCCT
>JAUNQV010000043.1 GCA_030535995.1 Bacteroidales bacterium | reverse complement strand
AAATGAGTATTTTTCGGGCAAGCGTAACAACAAAAGAGCCTTTTTAGTCAGCCTCGAATATCATTATTTATTCATTTCCTCTTGGACGACGTGGCTCACGGTCGCGACGGGGACGACGCTCACGCTCTTCGTAACCCTCGGGCTTTTCGATGAGAGCCTTGCGTGAGAGCTTGAACTTGCCTGTCTTGGGGTCAATCTCAAGCAACTTCACCTGCAATTTGTCACCCTCATTAATTCCGGCCTCTTCCATAGTCTCGAAGCGTTTCCAGTCTATTTCAGAGATGTGGAGAAGACCATCCTTGCCGGGCATGAACTCAACAAATGCACCATAAGGCATTACGCTGCGCACGGTACCTTCATAGACCTCACCGGCTTCGGGTATTGCAACAATGGCTTTGATTTTTGCCATTGCATCGTTGATTGCCTTGCCGTTGTTTGCTGCAATTTCAATGATACCCTCACCGTCAACCTCCTCGATAGAGATTGTAGCACCGGTCTCTTCCTGCATACCCTGGATAATCTTTCCGCCAGGGCCAATGACTGCACCGATGAACTCCTTGGGTATACGCATTGTCTCGATACGTGGAGCGTGGGGTTTAAGCTCGGCGCGCGGCTCTGCTATGCACTCGGTAATTTTGCCGAGGATGTGCATGCGGCCCTCGCGTGCCTGGTTGAGAGCCTTTTCAAGAATTTCGTATGAGAGACCATCGACCTTTATATCCATCTGTGTAGCAGTAATACCGTCAACAGTACCTGTTACCTTGAAGTCCATATCACCCAAGTGGTCCTCGTCACCGAGAATATCGCTGAGGACAGCATATTTCTCCTCTCCGGCGTTCTTGATAAGACCCATAGCGATACCTGAAACGGGCTTCTTTATTTTGACACCGGCATCCATGAGTGCAAGAGTACCGGCACATACGGTTGCCATTGAAGAAGAGCCGTTGGACTCAAGAATATCGGAAACTACGCGGACGCAATATGGATAGTCGGCAGGAATCATATTCTTCAATGCACGGCATGCGAGGTTTCCGTGACCGATTTCACGACGGCCTACACCACGCTGCGGGCGAGCCTCGCCTGTAGAGAACGGCGGGAAGTTATAGTGAAGCAGGAAACGCTCTGTACCCTGGTTCATTACATCGTCGATAATCTTCTCGTCGCGCTTTGTACCGAGGGTGACGGTTGTCAAAGACTGTGTTTCACCACGGGTGAACACCGCCGAGCCGTGGGGGCCGGGAAGGTAGCCTGCCTCGCACCAGATGGGGCGTATTTCGGTTGTCTTGCGGCCATCGAGGCGCTTACCCTCATCGAGAATGCAACGGCGCATTGCCTCTTTCTCGACATCGTGGTAGTAACGGTCGATGAGTGCACCCTTCTCTTCGAGTTCCTCCTCGGTGAACTGCGCCTTGAACTCCTCCTTAATAGCTTCGAAAGCCTCGCCACGACCATGCTTGTCGTTGTTTCCGCTTGCTGCAACAGCATAAGCCTTTGCATAGCATGCTTCGTGAACCTGTGCGCGGAGCTCCTCGTCATTAACCTCATGACAATATTCGCGCTTAACGGTTGAGCCAACCTCCTCCATGAGCTCCATCTGGGCCTTGCAATGAACCTTGATAGCCTCATGAGCTACCTTCATTGCCTCAAGAAGGTCGTTCTCTGAAACCTCTTTCATTTCACCCTCAACCATCATGATGTTGTCGTATGTTGCGGCAACCATGATGTCCATATCGGCCTCTTCGAGCTGTGTAAATGTGGGGTTCACAACGAACTCTCCGCCTATGCGCGCTACGCGAACCTCTGAAATAGGGCCGCCGAACGGAATATCGGAAACGGCGAGGGCTGCAGAAGCAGCAAGACCTGCCAATGCATCGGGCATATCGACACCGTCGGCCGAGAAGAGCACGATGTTCACATAAACCTCTGCGTGGTAATTATCGGGGAAGAGAGGACGAAGAGCACGGTCTACCAAACGGCAGGTAAGGATTTCATAATCCGAAGCCTTTCCTTCGCGTCTTGTAAAACCTCCGGGGAAACGGCCGAAAGCCGCATATTTCTCTTTGTACTCAACCTGTAAAGGCATAAAATCGGTGCCTGGAACAGCATCTTTCGCTGCACAGACTGTGGCCAAAAGCATCGTATTGCCCAAACGCAACATAACAGAACCGTCGGCCTGCTTTGCAAGCTTACCGGTTTCAATGGTTATTACACGTCCATCGGGCAGAGCCACATTTTTTGTAACAACATTCATCTTTATCCTACTTTTTAAATAAAATTTTTCTCTAATTCTCGCAAAGATATACAAATTTCCACATTTTAACTATCTTTGCACCCAAAATTTTGGGTTTTATGAATATTTTAAAAATTAAATCGGTATTATTTACCATAACTGCAACAACTATTCTGTTTTTCCAATCATGCGGCAATAGCTACAACGGCCCCACATTCACAGTGAACGGAAAAATTTCCGATGCCGAAGGAAAAATGCTATACATTGCCAACATGGGCATAGAGAAGAACGAGATAGTAGATTCTGCAGAACTGGACAAGGACGGCAACTATGAATTCAAACTGCCGGCGCCCGACTGTTTCGAGTTCTACCTGATAGCCTTCGAAGGCGAGAGGCCTATTGTAATTTCGGTCGATTCCACCGAAACAATTACCGTAAACAGCAGCATAAAGGAGTTCTCCAAAAACTACACTGTCGAAGGCAGCCGGGAGTGCCTGCGCATTAAGGAACTGACAGAACTGCAGACGGCACTCGAACAGCAGGTAAACAAGATGATAGAGAGCAAGTCACCGGCTGTTATAAAGACAAGAAACGATATATATGCTCTTATAAGAGAGTTCAAGGAAAACATTACAAGAGAGTACATCGCGACAGCCCCCGGCAGCGCAAGCGCATACTATGCACTTTGGCTCACATTGAACGGTGAGCCCCTGTTCAGCCCGGGAACCAACCGTGCCGACAGCAAGCGCTTTGCCGCCGTTGCCACAAATCTGCAGAACCGCTTCCCTGAAGCGAAACGCGCACAACACCTTGCAAAAATAGCAAAAGAGGGCATGGAAGCCACCCGCCCCAAAAACACCGAGACGGTAAACATCGAAGAGAGCGAGATAAAGACCACAGGACTTTTCGACATCAAACTCCCGGGAGTGAACGGTGACAGCATAAGCCTCTCTTCGTTTGCTGGCAAGGTGGTACTTCTCGACTTCAGCGTGTACGAGGATGCAAAGATTAGCAGCCGCAACATTAGACTTCGCGAGATATACAACAAGTACAAGTCTAAAGGTTTTGAGATATACCAGGTATCATTCGACAGCCGCGAACACTTCTGGCAACAGTCGGCAAGCAACCTCCCTTGGACCTGTGTACGCGATGGAGAAGGCGCTGCTTCGCCAAATGTCACACTGTACAATATCCAAACCGTTCCCACATTCTACCTGATTAACAGAGAAAACGAGATTGTACTGCGCGACAACCAGATAACCGACCTCGAAAAAGAGATTGAGAAGTTGCTCAAATAGAATATCTTGCAAAACTGCCCCAAAAAGCACGATTAGACAAAAAATAACTCTTTTAATTTGGTTTTTACATTTTAAGGGGCTACCTTTGCAACACATAAAGAGGGATTTTGGGTTCCAGCATTCGTGTTGGAATCCATTGTTTTACTGTTTTTAAAAATATATACAGAAATGAGTTATATGTCGGAAGAGGGCTACAAGAAACTGTTAGCCGATTTAAAGGAATTGGAGGCAAAGCGCCCCGAAGTTGTACGCCAGATCGCCGAAGCCCGCGACAAAGGCGACCTTTCGGAGAATGCCGAATATGATGCAGCAAAAGAGGCACAAGGCCTCTTGGAGCTCAAGATAAATGAGTTGAAGATGATTATTGCCGATGCGAAAATCATCGACACCACAAAGTTGAATACCGATACCGTACAGGTTCTCACAAAGGTAGGTCTCAAGAATACAAAGACCGGTGCTGCAATGCAGTACACTATCGTTCCCGAGAGCGAGGCAAACCTGCGCGAGGCAAAGATTTCCATCAACACCCCCATTGCCAAAGGACTCCTCGGCAAGAAGGTTGGCGATGTTGCAGAGATTACCGTTCCTCAAGGCAAGCTCTATCTTGAGATAACAAGCATATCATTCTAAAACAAGAAAGAGACCATGGCAACAATATTCAGCAAGATAGTTGCAGGAGAAATTCCAAGCTACAAGGTGGCAGAGGACGGGCAGTTCTATGCATTCCTCGACATCAACCCGCTGGCAAAAGGGCACACTCTCGTTATTCCCAAACGTGAGGTAGACTATTTTTTCGACCTCACCGATGAGGAGATTGGCGCAATGCAGATATTCGCAAAGAAAGTTGCCGCCGCTATTAAACGCGCATTCCCTTGCGTGAAGGTAGGCCAGGCAGTGCTGGGGCTCGAAGTTCCCCACGCCCACATTCACCTGGTGCCTATGCAGAGCGAGAAGGACATGCTCTTCACAAACCCCAAGCTGAAGCTCAGCCCCGAGGAGTTCGCGGAGATTGCCGAGAAAATAAACAAAGAGATTGCTTAATGGCAATCTCTTTGTTTATGATAGGAACCCTCATACTCATTTTCGGAATCAAACAAATCCAGAATTCCGTCATCCAAACAGTAATAATATTTATCCGTGCTGCTGTTCTTATATGTCAGGAACAGTTCATCACCCGTATCTCTCCAATTAAATTCATCTTTTCTGAAACATGTATCCGGAGTACAGTATTCGACACTACCGGTTTCATTGGGATATAAATGAAAAACCTTCCACATATCCGGATTGAACCTTTTGGAACTCCAACAGCCGACCAAAGAATCTGCCCCAGACTCGGATTCACTACAAGAAACCAAACTCAGCAGCAATACCACAAACGGCAACAAGAAAATTTTTCCCTTCATAACAATAACAAGATTTTTACTCCCAGTTCCCATAAAGAGTCATCTATAAAAAAAGAAAGCGTAGGAACTGTACATCACCCGTTCCACATCTCGAGGCTCTGGTATGCCCTACACTGTCGGAACGAGCAACGCAGAGCCTACGCTATTATGCATAACACACAATGGGCGACAATGTTGGGAACCACCAAATTGTCACCAAGTGTATAAATACACACCATAGACATCTATCGTTGCCTTGTTTTTGACAGTGTATGAAATTTACCAGATTTCGAGACGTCAAGAACAAAGCGCCAATAAACGCTTTTAATAAATATATGCCCTCCACTTGCCCGTTTGCACAGGCTCTGCGGAGATTGATGCAAATATATTGATTTTATTCAAATGAAACAACGAGGGAACGAAAAATCCACACACCGCGCAAGATTAATCAATCCTTTTCACTATCTTCGCAGAAAAGAAGCAATAGGAAACCATCAACCGGTTTTGTCATATCGAACGTACGTGAGATATCTTATTAAGTTTATAGATTCCTCACACAAGGTTCGGAATGACAAGTGCTTCGCTCAATATGACATATAAAGGATTTAACTATGCGCACACTTATCAGTAACCCCACAATAGTGAACAACGGCGAGCAGTTCCGCGGCTCGATAGTAGTGAACAACGGCAAGATAGTTGAGATACTGCGTGGCGACGAGCTGCCGCGCAGCGAATGCCAGGAGATTATTGAAGCTACCGGGCTATACCTTATTCCCGGAGTGATTGACGACCACGTACATTTCCGTGAACCGGGCCTGACGAACAAGGCCACCATAGCCAGCGAGAGCCGCGCCGCAGTGGCAGGTGGCGTTACATCGTATATGGAGATGCCTAATACCGTACCGCAGACGACAACCATAAAGGCTCTCAATGAGAAGTTCTCGATAGCTGCAAAGGAGAGCCTGGCGAACTACTCGTTCTACTTCGGTGCAACAAACAGCAACTGCGATACATTTTCCATGCTCAACAGGAACAAGGTATGCGGAATAAAACTGTTCATGGGTTCAAGCACAGGAAACATGCTTGTTGACAAGAAGAACGAGCTGGAGAAAATCTTCTCCGAGGCGAAAAGACTTGAAATGCCCATTGCAGCACACTGCGAGGATAGCAGCATAATAGCCGAAAACACAAAGAGAATAAAAGCAGAGGCCGGAGAAGACCCGGCTGTTGAATACCACCCCATTATACGAAGCGCAGAAGCCTGTTACCAAAGCAGCAGAAGCGCAGTGAAACTTGCGCAAAAGTTCGGTACAAAGCTTCACCTGATGCACATAAGCACCGCAAGGGAGCTTGAACTTATTGAAGAGAGCGCCACCGATGGAAAGAGGATAACCGCAGAGGCAACACCTTCACACCTCATCTTCTGCAACAAGGATTATGCGCGCTTGGGAACAAAGATAAAGTGCAACCCGGCAATAAAAGGCGAAGAGGATAGAGAGGCTCTGCGCCGGGGTATATGCAACGGCAAGATAGACCTTATAGGCACCGACCATGCACCGCACCTGCTTTCCGACAAAGAGGGCGGAGCACTCAAGGCTACCTCCGGCATGCCCAGCATACAGTTCTCCCTGCAGGCAATATTGAGCCTTGTCGATGAAGGTATATTCTCCATTGAGACTCTGGTTGAGAAGATGTGCCATGCTCCGGCAAGGATTTTCGGCATTGACCGTCGCGGGTACATAAATAAGGGCTACCATGCCGACTTTGTACTGCTCAACCCCAAGAAACAGTACACGGTAACAAAAGAGAAGATTGCAAGCAAATGTGGCTGGAGCCCCTTTGAAGGCATGAAATTCAATTGGAGCATAGAGCAGACCTGGGTCAATGGCAACAAGGTCTTCGACAATGGCAGGTTCAACGATGAATTCCGTGGCAAGGCACTAAAATTCAACCGATGAAAAGGCACATTTTCTACTATACGGCCAAAGAACTGGCACCATTCATCGACTGGAGCTATTTTTTGCATGCATGGGGCATTGGAGCCCACAGTAAAGGAGAGAAAGAGGCTGTTGAAATAGTAGAAGAGGCAAAAAAAGTGCTCGACAAACTCGATAAAAAGGTTTGCGCCCGCGCCATGTTTGCTCTTTGCGACGCACACTCACACGGCGACAATATAATAATCGAGGGCAAGGCTCTGCCAATGCTGCGCCAGCAACACAGCACAAAAGGAGAGCCATGCCTCTGCCTGAGCGACTTCATAGCGCCGAAAGAAGACAAGATAGGGCTCTTTGCCACATGTGCAGGCGAAGAGATTACAGAGATGCACTGTGATGACCCATTTCTGGGGCTTGTAGCCCAAACAGTTGCAAGCCGCCTGGCCGAAGCCGCAGCAACACTTATGCACCGCGATGTACGCACAAAGAGAGAGCTATGGGGCTACGCACCCGATGAAGAACTGACACCGCAGGAACTGAACCTTGAGAAGTTCCAAGGGATACGTCCGGCAGTAGGCTACCCCTCACTACCCGACCAGAGCATCATATTCTCCATAGACAAAATTCTTTCACTCGACCGGATAGGCATAACACTCACCGCCAACGGTGCGATGTTCCCGCATGCAGCGGTGTGCGGCATGATGATTTCACACCCGGCAGCGCGCTACTTTGCGGTAGGAAACATTACAGATGAGCAACTTGCCGACTACGCTGCACGCCGTTCAATGCCCGTAGAAAAGATACAAAAATTCTTGATAAAGAACATCGGGTAGCACATAATCGGGAAAATTGTTTCCCGAACAGAAAAATTAAATTATATTTACACTCGAACTAAAAAATGTAATATTATGCTCCGTAAAATTCTTCATCCGCTATATGCACTCTATCAGGTGCTCTTTGCATGGTGGGTTGTAATTCTGCTCACAGCCATAACATCGCTGGTAATTCTGATTTTCGGGAAATACCTGAAGGTAAAGAACGGCGACTATTACCCCGCCGTTATATGGTGCCGCCTCTCATGCATGATTTTCCTTATTCCTGTAAAGATTGTAGACAGGGAGAAATATGTCGAGAAGGAGAAGAAATATATATTTGTAGCCAACCATCAGGGTATATTCGATGTATTCGTCCTCTACGGATACATTATGAAGAACTTCAAATGGATTATGAAGGACTCTTTGCGCAAGATTCCGTTGCTGGGAAAAGCCTGCGCCGAGACCGAGCATATTTTCGTTAACCGCACAACCCCGCAGAAAGACCTTCTGCGCAAGGCCATCAACATTCTCAAAGGGGGCAAGTCCATGACAATATTTGCCGAGGGAACACGAAGCGATGACGGCAAGCTGGGGCGTTTCAAGAAGGGTGCATTCGTAATTGCGAACATGACACAGACACCAGTGCTCCCGATAGCGATAGAGGGCTCATACGACATTCTGCCCAAAGGCTGCTGGTGCCTGCACTGGTCGAGGGTGAAGGTAACTTTCCACGCCCCCATCGAGTGCAAAGGACGCGACAGCGAAAATGTCGACTACCTGATGAACGAGACACGCGCAGCGATAGCAAAGACTTTGAAAGAGGAGTAAAAAACAAAATCTTATTAATAAAAACAGATAGTATTATGAAAAAACTATTTCTTGCACTTGCACTTGCAGTGCTTGCCACGCCACAGCTCATTGCCGACGAAGGTATGTGGCTGCTACAGCTTATGCGCCAGCAGAACCTGGAGGACCAGATGCGCAAAAGCGGATTACAGATTTCGATTGACGAGATTTACTCACCGGGAGCACCCTCACTCAAAGATGCCATAGGTATCTTCGGAGGCGGTTGTACAGGCGAGGTAATTTCACCCAATGGCCTTGTCATAACAAACCACCACTGCGGCTTCAGCTTCATACAGCAGTTGAGTACCGTTGAGCACAACTACCTGCACAACGGTTTCTGGAGCCAGAGCTACGAAGAGGAGCTGCCTTGTGAAGGCATCGGTTTTACCTTTGTAATAAAGATTACCGATGTTACCGATGAAATAAACAACAGGGTAAGAGAGGGCAAGATGACCGAAGAGGAGTCTTTCAGCCGTCAGGCACTCGCAAATGTGGGGAAAGAGCTTTTCGATCAGGACAATATCGAGGGTAAGGAGCACATGTACCCACAGCTGCTCCCCTACTTCGAGGGCAACAAATACTACCTTGTATACTACAAGAAGTATTCCGATGTACGCCTCGTTGCAACACCTCCCAACTCAATAGGCAAGTTCGGCGGCGAGACCGACAACTGGATGTGGCCACGCCACACAGGCGACTTCTCGGTGTTCCGCATCTATGGCGACAAGGATGGCAACCCCGCGGCATACAGCAAGGACAACGTGCCTTTGAGCACTCCAAAATTCCTCAATGTATCAATCGCCGGCTTCGAATATGGCGACTTTGCAATGATTATGGGCTTCCCCGGCAGCACATCGCGCTACCTTACCGGCGAAGAGGTGAAACAGAGAATGTTCCAGGAGAACGAGCCACGCATTGCAATGCGCGATGTCACCCTCAAAATCATACGCGAGGAGATGGGAAAGAGCGAGGATATCGCTATAAAGTATGCCAACAAACAGGCACGCATAAGCAACTACTGGAAGAACTCGATTGGCATGAACAAGGCCATTGTAGACAACAAGGTGGTTGAGACAAAACTCGCCGAAGAGGCTCTGTTCAAGGCTTGGGCCGAAAAGAACGGAAAGAGCGAATATGTTGATGTGGTTGAAAAAATCAACGCCTGCGTCGAGGAGATGAACCGCACGATGTACCTCTCGACAGTTACTATGGAGCTCATTATGAATGTGGAATTCATCTACCGCAACCTCATGGAGAAGGACAAAGAGATATTCAACACTCCCGAAGATGTTGCCGAGAAGATTAACAACACCTATGCATGGCTGCACAACCGCGACTACAACCACGAGATTGACCGTCGCATTGCCATGGAAGTTCTTCCGCTCTACTTCGAGCTCACCACCGAAGAGGAGCGCCATCCATACCTCAACGAGGTATATGCAAAGTACAAAGGCAACCTCAAGAAGTACATAAACGACCTTTACGACAACTCAATTCTCGCCAATGAGGCAAACCTCAAGAAGTTCATGAAAAAGCCTACATTGAAGAAATTCGAAAAAGACCCTGCAATGAAGCTCCGCTCGGCAGTGTTTGAATCGTATATGGCTCTTATGGTAAAAAGCAGTGAATTCGCGAAAGTGATTGACCCGCTTCACAAGAACTACCTCAAAGGTCTCATGGAGATGGCCAACGGAGCGCCCATGGCACCCGATGCAAACTTCACAATGCGTCTAACATACGGCAATGTAAAGGCCTACAGCCCCAAGGATGGCGTAACATTCAACCACTACACAACCCTGAAGGGTGTAATGGAGAAGGAAGACCCCAACAACAGCGAATTCATTGTTCCGGCCCGCCTAAAGGAGCTTTACGAGCAGAAGGATTTTGGTGTATACGCTCTTCCAAACGGTGAGATGCCTGTTGCTTTCCTTACCACCAACGACATTACCGGCGGTAACAGCGGAAGCGGTATACTCAACGCAAGAGGTGAGCTGATAGGACTTGCATTCGACGGCAACTGGGAATCGCTCAGCGGCGACATAAACTTCGACGACAACCTGCAGCGTTGCATCAACGTAGATATACGTTACGTACTCTTCGTGATTGAGAAACTTGGAAACTGCAAGCGCCTCATCGACGAAATGAATATTGTAAAGTAAGAAGATAAGTAAACAAAAGATGAGCGGCTCGCAAATTTGCGAGCCGCTCATCTTTTGTTTAGAAATATCTATTTTCTCTTACTCCTTAAAACACCTTATGAGGGTATAATGGTAACTCGTCCGACGAAAGAGGTGCTGAGTTTATGCATTTCAGTGATTCCTTGAATTGTTCAGGGGTGCGGGCACCGACAATCAGTGATGTTACACCGCGCTGTGATAGAATCCAGGATAGTGCCATTGTGGCAAGCGTTTCTCCGCGTTCTGTGGCAATGGCATTCAGTTGGTTAAGGTATTCAAGCAACTCGGGTGTGAGTATCTCTGCTTTGAGCGAGCCGCCACGGGACATACGTGAGCCCTCGGGAATGCCGTTAAGATAACGTGCTGTGAGCACTCCTTGTGCCAATGGCGAGAAGGAAATAAAACCTATACCGCTGTCGTGGCAATAGTCAAGAACACCTTCTTCCTGCACTGCTCTGTCGAGCAGATTGAGACGACCTTGAAAGATAAGTGGCGGAACGCCTTGTGAGCGTAGGAATTTGTCGGCATACTTCAAAGCTTCGAGTGGCCAGCGTGATATGCCTATATACAATGCTTTGCCAGCACGCACAATATCTACAAGTGTCTGCAATGTTTCATCGAGCGGTGTCACCGGGTCGTAACGGTGGATGTAGAATATATCCACATAATCGAGTCCCAGACGGCGCAGGCTCTGGTTAAGGCTTGCCATAAGGTGTTTGCGCGAGCCCCAGCTGCCATAAGGGCCAGCCCACATGTCGTAGCCGGCTTTTGTAGCAATTAGCAATTCATCGCGGTGTGTTGAGAAATCCTCTTTGAGCATGCGTCCTACCATCTCTTCGGCAAAGCCGGGAGGGGGACCATAGTTGTTGGCAAGGTCGAAATGTGTTATACCGTTGTCGAATGCCATGCGGGCTATCGAACGGCAGTTGTCGTATGATGCTTCGGCACCGAAGTTCTGCCAAAAGCCAAGAGAGACCTTTGGCAACAGTATTCCGCTGTCACCGCAACGACGATATGTTTTATCGCTGTTGCTGTATCTTTTTTCTGAGGCTGAGTACTTTTCCATGGGACTTTTATTTTACTTTCTCTCCAGCTCCTGCAGCTCCTCCATCTTTTTATTGGCAAGGAATTCGTACACTCCGCACAGGTGCTCCCGCACCTTGCCATGTCCGAATTCATACACTTTTGTAACAAGGCCATCGAGGAAGTCGCGGTCGTGGCTCACACAGATGAGTGTACCATCGAAATCCTGGAGTGCCTGCTTAAGGATATCCTTTGTCTTCAGGTCGAGGTGGTTTGTAGGCTCGTCGAGTATGAGCAGGTTCACGGGTTCAAGCAGCAGCTTCATCAGCGCCAGACGTGTGCGCTCGCCACCCGACAGAACCTTCACCTTCTTGGCACTCGCCTCTCCGCCGAACATGAAAGCGCCCAGCAGGTCGCGTATCTTGTTCCTTATCTCACCCTTTGCCACATCATCTATTGTCTGGAACACAGTGAGTTCCTCATCGAGCAACGATGCCTGGTTCTGCGCAAAATAACCTATCTGCACATTATGCCCGAGCTGCAATGAGCCTTCA
The DNA here is from genome assembly GCA_030535995.1 of Bacteroidales bacterium. Classification (GTDB taxonomy): domain Bacteria; phylum Bacteroidota; class Bacteroidia; order Bacteroidales; family Bacteroidaceae; genus HGM04593. The sequence continues at coordinate 3,991 of JAUNQV010000043.1, read as the reverse complement.
TGTTCAAGTTCCTTCATTATGCACTTCACGAGCGTTGATTTTCCCTCGCCGTTGCGGCCTACGAAAGCCACCTTGTTGCCACGTTCAATAGTGAGTGTTGCTCCGGAGAATATTCGCTTCTCGCCGAAAGCCTTGCCCACGCCGTCCATAATCACAGGATACTGCCCCGAACGCGGAGAGGGCGGGAATTTGAGCCGCAGAGCCGATGTGTCTTCCTCATCGACCTCAATGATTTCCAGTTTCTCAAGCATCTTCACGCGGCTCTGTACCTGCAAGGTTTTTGAATAGGTTCCTTTAAAGCGCTCTATGAAATCCTTTGTCTCCTGTATCATCTTCTGCTGCTCCTCCCACTGTTTCATCTGCTGCTGGCGACGCTCGGCACGCAGCACAAGATACTGCGAGTAGTTGACCTTGTAATCGTATATGCGCCCCATGGTGACCTCTATGGTGCGGGTTGTTATGTTATCGACAAACTTACGGTCGTGGCTTATTACCACAACGGCCTTGCCGTTGCTCACAAGAAAATCCTCAAGCCACCCGATAGACTCTATATCAAGATGGTTGGTAGGCTCGTCGAGCAACAGCACATCGGGGTTACGCAGAAGCATTTTCGCCAGTTCGATGCGCATACGCCAGCCACCGCTGAACTCGCTTGTCTGGCGGCCGAAATCTTTGCGCTCGAAGCCCAAGCCAAGGAGTGTTTTCTCTACATCCTCCTCGAAGTGGGTCATATCAATGGCATAGAACTTCTCGCTCTTGGTAGCCACCTCCTCAATAAGCGACATATACTCGTCGCTCTCATAATCGGTGCGCGTGGCAAGTTCATTATTAAGACGGTCGAGCTCGGCCTCCATCTCATAGAGGTGTGCAAAGGCCTGCGATGCCTCCTCGAAGACAGTGCGGCCGTCCTCGGTCATAAGATGCTGTGGCAGATAGGCTATAACCGTATCCTTCGGTGCCGACACTGTACCGCGCGATGCGGTGCGTACACCGGCCAGAATTTTCAACAATGTACTCTTTCCCGCTCCGTTCTTTCCCATAAGGGCAATGCGGTCTTTCTCATTTATCACAAACGAAACATCACTGAATAGTGTAGTTCCGCCAAACTCTACAGTCAAGCCGTCAACCGATACCATATACTATATTACTCTATTTCCGTTTATAATTAACCGCCCAACGAAACAAATGGCAGCAACATGCCACCACACACAGGAAGTTCTTGGGCACAAATAGTTCAAACTGCAAATTTACTAAAAATATATCTAACACCCATTCATTTCCGGCAAACAACTTGTACCGAAGATAGCTGTTACAGCATTGTTACAGCATCTCCACAAGCCAAGCACAATATATTTCTTCGAGCTACGTTTCTTTTATTATAAAAATCTGAATTTATGGAACGTGTAACACTTATGCCCCCTACCGCGTTGAGCGACGGATGGATTGACCCGAAATACCTGCCCGAAGGAGAAGACAAATATTATATACGCAACAAGCAGGTGAGAGAGCCTCAAGGCGGATGGCGACACCTGCGCAGTGAGGAGATAGAGCGGTTGGTGAAGAACAACAATACAGCCTCATCGTGGGATACCGTGTGGGTTACCGACGAGTTCAACCCGAGCATGATAAAGGACAACAAGTTCTACGGCACCGTGCGCATAGGGCATGTATGCAACGGAGCACTGCAGTTCCACGACCTGCGCCTGCCGGTGGGCATCACAAACTCAAGTATTCACTCATGCGACATTGGAGACAATTGCGCCATACACGACGTTCATTACCTGTCGCATTACATAATAGGAGCCAACAGCATGCTGTTCAACATTCAGGAGATGTCGGCCACCGACCACGCAAAGTTCGGCAACGGCATTGTAAAGGATGGTGAACCCGAGGATGTTCGTGTGCGCATTGAGATTATGAACGAGTCGGGAGCAAGAGCTGTGATACCCTTCGACGGCATGATACCGGCCGATGCCTATCTTTGGGGAAAATATGTCGACGATACAGCATTGCAGGAGCGTTTGCTGCATATCACACAGAACAGCGTTGACCACCACCGCGGTTACTATGGAGAGATTGGAGAACGTTGCGTAATAAAGAACTCATCCATAATAAAGGATGTGAAGATTGGTACCGACTGTTACATAAAAGGAGCATCGAAGCTAAAGAACATAACCATAAACTCCTCGGACAGGGAACCCTCGCAGATAGGTGAGAATGTAATTCTCGTAAACGGAATCGTGGGCTATGGATGCCGCATTTTCTACTCATGCACAGCCGTGAAGTTCATCCTTGGCAACAACTCGAACTTCAAGTATGGCGCGCGGCTCATAAACTCCATCATGGGCGACAACAGTACAATATCGTGCTGCGAGGTGCTGAATAACCTCATATTCCCGGGGCACGAACAGCACCATAACAACTCATTCCTCATAGCCTCTGTAATAATGGGACAGAGCAACATGGCTGCCGGAGCAACAATAGGCAGCAACCACAACAGCCGCACAAATGACGGCGAGCTGGTGGCCGGGCGAGGTTTCTGGCCGGGGCTATGCTCCTCGGTAAAACACTCAAGCCGCTTTGCCTCATTCACACTGCTGTCGAAAGGTCATTTCCCTGCCGAGATGAACATAACACTACCCTTTGCCTTGGTAAACAACAATGTCTCAGCCGACAGGCTGGAGGTGATGCCCGCCTACTGGTGGCTGTATAATATGTATGCACTGGCGCGTAACACATGGAAATACCGCACACGCGACAGGCGCATTACAAAGGTACAGAATATTGAATTCGACACCTTTGCCCCCGACACAATGCAAGAGGTGATAGAAGCGCGCAGGTTGCTCGAACTATGGACAGCGAAGGCATACCTTAAAACAACAGATAAAAGCCAAATACACGGCAGCAACGAAGCAAAACTGATAGAGACCGGCCGCCGCCTGCTGAACGGCAACAGAGAAATTATAGAGAGGCTCACCATCCTTGGAGAAGGCATGGAGAACAGCCGCAGACCGGTGCATATAATAAAAGCCTACGATGCCTACCATGCATACGGCGACATGCTCATACACTATGCTGTGAGCAACATACTGGAGAACAGAGCCAAGCCCGGCACCGACAGCAACCCATGGAAGGATTTGATGAACCCGACCGATGCAGGAAACGCTCACAGGCAAAAATGGATAAACCTTGGAGGACAGCTTGTAATGGAAGCAGATATTGATGCCCTGCGCAGGGATATATGCAACGGCACGCTCGGTACATGGAACGCCATACATAACCGCTACAACGAGTTATGGAAGCGCTACCCCACCGACAAACTCAACCACTCGCTACACGCATTGCGCACAGCGCTGGGCACAGACACAATAAACGCAGAGCAGTTATTACAGGCCCTGACACATGAAGAGCGCATACAGCGCAACATCGGCGAGCAAGTATACCTCACACGAAAGAAAGACCACAACAACCCCTTCCGCTCATCGACCAGCCGCAACGAAGAAGAAACCATTGCCATATACGGCACAGCCGAAGAGAACAAATTCATAACCCTGATGCAGGAAGAGACATCAGCCAAAATCGGGGAAATAACGAAACTGAAAGAAGAGCTGCAGGAACTATTATAAACATTGAAATTTTACAGAACAGCAGTTAAAAATCCCCGGTTAGAGTATTTTGCCGAATCCTTGATAAGGTGCCAATGCCATAAACAAAAAAACGAGAACTCAAACGAGTTCTCGTTCTGTGGTGCCACCAGGAATCGAACCGGGGACACAAGGATTTTCAGTCCTTTGCTCTACCAACTGAGCTATGGCACCGTGGTTTTGCGTGTGCAAAGGTATGGCATTTTTTTATTCTGTGCAAATTTTATGATAAAAATCTTCAAAAATTTTTCTATTATGGTTTTTTGCTTTATCTTTGCACTATCGAAAGTGACGGAATGTAGCGCAGTTGGTAGCGCACTACGTTCGGGACGTAGGGGTCGGGCGTT
>JAUNQV010000128.1 GCA_030535995.1 Bacteroidales bacterium | reverse complement strand
CCTGATTCAAAGGTTAAGGTATTGCTTATCCCAACAGACGAGGAGATGATGATTGCAAGCGACACATACGATATTATCAAAGCCATGAAATAAACCGCAAGGATTATCCAATAACTATAAAATAAGTCCGCTTCGTACGAAGCGGACTTATTTTATAGAGTATAGTTTATTTAGTTTTAACCCCACTACGTGAGTTTAAACAGGCTCTCGCTCACTCACGTGCAACTGTCACTTTTCACCTTGTGAACGCGACTGGCTCTTGCGAAGGAAATCGAGAGAACGCTGCGCCTCGTCGCACATTTCCTGTGCCTCCCCGATAGCCTTCAACAGGTTTGCAAGGTCAAGTATCCTGACTATCGCTTCAGCATCCTCGGCACGAAGGGTATACTCGTAACGGCCATTGCCTCCCGAGAGTTCCACTGTGAAAGGAGCATTGCCGGCTGCGATGAAATCCATAATACCGCCATCGGCACCATATTTGTAGTCGCGACGCTCGTTGTAGACACCAAGCTCCTTGTACGACCTTGTGAGAAAAGGCTTGTCACACACCACATAACTATCTCCCGATGAGACCTTAACAGTTGTATGGGCAATTCTTTTACCTCTATAGAACGATGTCACATAGGCCTCACCGTTCTCGCGCACACTCGCACGCAGGAAATTATTATAAGGGTTAAGTTTTATCGCTTGCGACGGCACGGTATAATAGCCTGTATCCTGATAACGACCATCTTTGTTAAACGAAAGGGTTGCAACCATGGAATCGCGCTTGGCGGTAAGCTGTCCAAGCTCTTTTGAGAGAAACTCGACATCACGCTCTTTCTCTTTCAACAGAACCTCACGACGCAATATTTCAGCCTCACGGCGGGCCTTATATGCTTTGGGATAGGCCGCAGATATGCTGTCTATCATAATCTTTGTCCGGTTGAACTCACCGGCACTGTACAGTTCTTTCGCCTCGCCGAGCAGGCTCATTGCAGCATCGGCCGACGACTCGCCACAAGAGAGAAACAGAAAAGCGCATGCACACGCAAAAGATATTGAGAGTATTCTTTTCATAGTATTGTAATGTATATGCACAAATGTACAATTAATTATCATTAACAGGCAGCAAAAAAGACTGTTTTTTACTGCCTGAATAGTTTTTAACTGTTACCGCGTCTGTAATATGGCGAAAAAAGAGTATCTTTACAGAGAAAACATTAATTGCATTTACTATGTACAAGCCTACAAAAGAGGAACTCTGCAAACTGCTTGACACACCAATATTCCGTAAAATATCGGAAACAGCCGACAGCTTGGGAATGGAATGTTATGTTGTGGGCGGTTATGTACGCGACATATTTCTTGAAAGGCCATCGACCGACATTGATGTTGTAGTGGTGGGCAAAGGTATTGAGATGGCACGCGCATTCAGCAAAAGGCTCGGACGAGGTGCCCACCTTTCGGTATTTGCAAATTTCGGAACAGCACAGGTAAAATTCGGCAAACACGAGATTGAGTTCGTCGGGGCACGCAAGGAGAGCTATAGCCACGACTCGCGCAACCCCATAGTCGAGGACGGCACTCTTGAAGATGACCAGAACAGGCGCGACTTCACCATCAACGCAATGGCAATATGCCTCAATGCCGAGAGGTTCGGAGAACTTGTAGACCCTTTCGACGGCATGCTCGACCTCGAAGACCGCATAATAAGTACACCGCTTGAACCGGGAATAACATTCAGCGACGACCCCCTGCGCATGATGCGATGCATACGTTTCGCCACACAACTCAATTTTTATATTGAGGAGGAGACCTTTGAAGCTCTTTGCGAGAACAAAGAGAGGATAAAGATTATTTCACGCGAAAGGATAAATGATGAGCTCAACAAAATAATGCTCTCCCCCACACCATCGAAAGGCTTCATAGAACTAGACCGCTGCGGACTGCTCGATATAATATTTCCGCAGCTCACAGCCTTGCAAGGCGTTGAGAGCCGCAACGGTTACAGCCACAAGGAGATGTTCTACCACACTCTTGAGGTTCTCGACAACATTGCACAAAAGACCGATGACCTGTGGCTGCGTTGGGCGGCACTGCTGCACGACATAGGCAAGCCACGCACAAAACGCTGGGACCCCATAATGAAATGGACATTCCACAACCACAATATTGTCGGCGAGAAAATGGTAATCAAACTGTTCCGCGAATACAAGATGCCGCAGAACGACAAGATGAAGTATGTGGCAAAACTTGTTTCATTGCACATGCGCCCCATTGCCATCGCCGACGACGAGGTAACAGACTCGGCTGTAAGACGCTTGCTGTTCGATGCGGGAGATGACATTGACGACCTGATGCTGCTGTGCGAGGCCGATATAACCTCGAAGAATGAGACACGCAAAAGACAGTTTCTCAACAATTTCAAGATTGTAAGGCAGAAGCTCAAAGAGATTGAGGAGAAAGACCGCATACGCAACTTCCAGCCACCGGTGAACGGGGAGGAGATTATGGAGATTTTCGACCTCGGCCCTTGCGCCGAAGTAGGTCGCCTCAAAAGTGCGGTAAAAGATGCCATACTCGACGGAATTATCCCCAACGAACATGAGCCGGCACTTGAGTACATAATGAAACTCGCGACAAAAATGGGGCTCACTGCCAAGGAGAAATAACAAAAACCACCAGAATAACCGACATTATAACAACGAATGACCATTTCGTGACAGACACGGAATGGTGATATTTGCAGAAAAAATGATGAAAAGAACAATTCAGTCACTTATAATATTGCTTGCGGCAACAGCAACCAGTGCACAGGAGATTTCCTATGGCGAGTACATGGAACGTGTAATGCAAGGAAACATATCCCTCACTGCCAAAAGACTCGACATTGAGATAGCCGATGCCAATCTGAAGAGTTCCAAGGTACACAACGACCCGACATTGGCATTGACATATACCAACAACGAGGATTGGGACAAGAAACTTGGACAAGGCATTGAACTTGAACTGAGCCGCAGCTTTACATTCGGTGTACGCCGCAACAGAATAAATGTTGCCGAGAGCGAACGGGAGGAGACCATTGCACTTTTCGAAGAGTACATGCGCAATTTCCGCGCCGATGCCACTATTGCATACCTTGCACACCTGCGTGCAGTGATGCTCCACGGCGAAGCCACAGAAATATATAAAGAGTTGAGCGAAGTTGCCATGAGCGACAGCATAAGATTTATAAAAGGAGAGATTGCCGAAAGCGACTGGCTTGAAAGCCGAATGGCGCAAGGCATAGCCCGTAATGCAATGCTCGATGCAGAGGCCATGCTTGCAAACACAGCCATCACCATGGGTTATTATATGGGGAACCTCGATGGAGCCGAGACCCTGAAAGGTAAAGGGACTCTGGAGATTAGCGAAAAAGCCGCAGACATTGAGACATACACCAAGGCCGCACTGGGCAACCGTGCCGACCTTGTGGTTGCACTGAGCCGTGCCGAGACAGCCAAAGCCATGCAACGCTACAACAGTGCCCTGCGCCGCCCCGACCTAAACCTCACAATAGGAGCCACATACAACAAGGCCCGCCCCGACTTCACAACCCTGAAGGCCGGAGTAGCGATACCCCTTAAATTCTCGAACCTCAACAAAGGAGCACGAATTCTCGACGAAGTGATTGTAAAGCAATCGGACATTGCAATAGAAGAGGCGCGTCTGTTGGTTGAAGCCGATGTAATGCAGGCATACAGCAACTTCCTCTATGCATCGAAGCAAGCCGAGACCTTCACTGGAGAAACTATTGGAGACATGCGCAAGGTCGTTGAGGGCAAGAGAAAGGCATACGAGCTCGGAGAAATCTCATTCATGGAATACCTCATTGCCGAGCGTAACGAGAACGAGATGCGCCGCGAATACATCGACGCACTCTACAACAAAGCCACCGCGTGGGTAGAACTGCAACGGGCAACAGGTTTCAGCCTGGAATTCGGAACAATGCCGGTGGCGGAATAAACAGTTGTCATACAAAAAGCCGCATGGGTGCACCCATGCGGCTTTTTGTATGACAACACCTCTATATCTATTTGAACAAGCTTTTATGCTTATACGAAACGCCGTTCACAGTTTCAATGCCAGCAACATCCATTATTGTGTACATGACACTATCGGTGCGGTAAGGCCTGTTTATTGTACTCCTAATACGATTATATAGTTCTGGGTGCTTATTCAAGAATGCAGGAGATGTATAAAAAAACATCGGTATTTTAACTGATACTTGTTCAGAAACCGGATTTCCATTAATAGCATGTCCTGCATATTCATTCGAGCTTTTAAAGACATCCTGACCATGATCTGATATATACAAAACAAATGCATCTTTTTGTTCAAATATTTTTATTATTTCATAAACGACAGAATCATCTGGCTCAAAATTCGAGAAAGAAGCCGGATAACGTGAATTATAACTTATATGCGAGCCCATTAGATTGACTATAAGAAACATTTGCAAGCTATCAGAATCAACAATATCGTGAATTATCGGCAACAGTACTTCATCATACCCATTTAACCCTCTTTCATTGGCAAATACCGATTCGTCACAAAGTTCTGCAAAGCAACCGGACACATTATCAAAAAACCCAACTCTCGATTGGTTAGAGACCCACACACTCCTATAGTTTATACTCTGCATGATTTCTATTAAAGTCAAACACTGGTACCAATCAATACTATCACGCATTTCATCGACATATGAAGTCATTATAGACTTCATCGCAGGAATTGTCTTAGTGCAGGCACTCACAACATCATTACACACAAACAAGGAACTGTCGGTCACAAGTTTCTTTAACAAAGGATTTGTCTCTTTATCATAGTCATAAAGTGAGCTATGCTCTTTAGAAAAGCTCTCCCCAACTACCAGAACAATAAAATCTGGTTTTTTATCACCACATTCAACACTCGGTTCCTGCTTGTATTCAATCAAATTCGGACTTTCGCATTCTAATAAAAAAAGCCAGTTCCCTAATATAAAATTTTTGTAATCCATAAAAG
>JAUNQV010000042.1 GCA_030535995.1 Bacteroidales bacterium | reverse complement strand
TGCAGCCCTTCCTGCCCCAGAATGCAAAAATTCTCATGCTCGGCAGTTTCCCGCCGCCAAAGGCACGGTGGTCCATGGAGTTCTTCTACCCCAATTGGATAAATGACATGTGGAGAATTATCGGGCACATTTTCTACAACGACAAACACCATTTCGAAGAAAAAGGCGAAAAGCGGTTCTGCAAAGAGAGAATTATAGAATTCTGCACCGGCAAAGGCATTGCGCTCTACGACACCGCATGCGAAGTCATACGCCTCCAGGAAAATGCATCGGACAAATTCCTCGAAGTGGTTACTCCCACCGACATAAATGCCTTACTCATGGCACTGCCACACTGCTGTGCCATTGTAACCACAGGACAAAAAGCCACAGAAACCATCTGTTCTACTTTCGGTTGCGAGATGCCGCAGATGAGCAGAAGCATATCATTTTTCACATGCGGCCGTAACATAGAGCTCTGGAGATTGCCCTCTTCATCAAGGGCATACCCCCTCTCGCTTGAAAAAAAGGCTGAAGCATACAAAGAGATGTTCACAGCAACAGGGCTTCTATAATAAAGTGGCAAACAGCACAGACTGTATCAAAAAAGATATATTCAACAATAAAAAAAGCCTGTTTCTTTTACATTTTACGAAAAAACATATATATTTGCATTAAACTGCGAATATAAGTTGCATTACAGCAAAATATACCCGAACAGATTTTGTTATGTATATTTCGCCCTATTGCATTTATATGTGCAAGACGATTGTTGTAATATGACCGGGAACGATAAAACAATAATGGCAAACTTTGAAGAGCAGCTCTATCGCTTGGTTCATGAATACAAGCAGAAAGAGAAGCTGAACAAAGAGCTTGTTGCAGCAATTCAGGAGAAGGAGAACACCCTTTGCGAGTTGCAGCAGAGAGTATCGGCCCTCGAAAACAACTACAACAATCTGAAACATGCCAAGATATTGAGCCTCAACGATGCAGCCATCGAAGAGACAAAAGGAAGAATATCGAGGCTGGTGCGTGAAATCGACCGTTGCATCGAGTCGCTTAAAAAATAATAGAGTCTATGCACATGGAAGATAGAGAATTGGGAATAAACCTTATAATAGACGGCACATCGTACCCGCTTACCATTAAGGCAAGCGAAGAGCCATATTACCGCCAAGCGGCACGGCTCGTAAACAACACGCTGTCACTATATAAAGAGCTCTTTATGGGCGAAGGTGGTGTAAGAGTAATGACAATGGTGGCTCTTGACATTGCATTCAAATCGGTAAAAGAGGCCAATGAAGCCGGCTCGGCCGAGGTTATGCAAAGAATCAACGAACTCACACGCCTCATCGGCAACACCCTCGACAACAAAGAGTAATACCCGACAACCGAAACAATTTCACGCATTGCAATATTCAAAGCCCAAGAACGGCTTGAATATGGCGGTGCGTTTTTTATATAAAATTTATAACAAACTATGGACCCAGTAACATTAATCATCGGACTGGCAATAGGACTTATAGCAGGTTTAGTTGCCCAGTATTTGATAAACAGATTCGGATTGAAGGCCAAGCGCGAACGCATAATACAGGACGCGCATAAAGAGGCCGAAGTTATCAAGAAAAACAAGTTGCTCGAAGTAAAGGAGAAATTCCTGAACAAGAAAGCCGAACTTGAAAAAGAGATTTCACAGCGCAACAACAAGATTCAGCAGGCTGAGCACCACTTGAAACAGCGCGAAGTACAGTTCAACCAAAGGAACGAAGACCTGCAGCGCCGCAAGAACGAGCTCGACAATTTCAAAGAGAACCTTGAAGCACAGAAGACACTTGTAGAGCGCAAGCAGGAGGAACTCGACAAATTGCATGCACAGGAGCGCGAGAAGCTCGAAGCTATCAGCGGCCTCTCGGCCGAGGAGGCAAAAGAGCGCCTTGTCGAGTCGCTTAAAGAGGAGGCGAAGAGCCAGGCCGCATCATACATCAACGACATTATCGACGATGCGAAGATGACAGCCGGAAAAGAGGCAAAGAAGATTGTCATTCAAACAATACAGCGTGTAGCAACAGAGACCGCCATCGAAAACTCTGTAACAGTGTTCCATATTGAGAACGACGAGATGAAAGGCCGTATCATCGGACGCGAAGGACGCAACATACGCGCTCTTGAGGCCGCCACCGGCGTTGAGATTGTCGTTGACGACACCCCCGAAGCTATTGTATTGAGCGCCTTTGACCCGGTTCGCCGCGAAATTGCCCGCCTTGCCCTTCACCAGCTTGTAGCCGACGGACGTATCCACCCGGCACGTATCGAGGAGGTTGTAGCCAAGGTCAAGAAACAGATAGAAGAAGAGATTATCGAAACCGGAAAGCGCACTACCATCGACCTTGGTATCCACGGTATGCACCCCGAGCTCATACGCATAATAGGCAAGATGAAGTACCGTTCATCATACGGGCAGAACCTGCTTCAGCATGCACGTGAGACTGCAAACCTCTGTGCTGTGATGGCCGCAGAACTCGGCCTCAACCCCAAGAAGGCAAAACGCGCCGGACTGTTGCACGACATAGGTAAAGTACCCGATGAGGAGACAGAACTTCCACACGCAGAGTACGGAATGAAGATTGCCGAAAAATACAAAGAGAAGCCCGATATCTGCAACGCCATCGGTGCTCACCACGACGAGGTTGAGATGACAAGCCTCATTGCACCCATTGTACAGGTATGCGATGCCATTTCAGGAGCACGCCCCGGAGCACGCCGAGAGATTGTAGAGGCATACATCAAGCGCCTGCACGACCTTGAGCAGCTGGCAATGTCATACCCCGGCGTAACAAAGACATACGCCATTCAGGCCGGTCGCGAGTTGCGCGTAATTGTCGGTGCCGACAAGATTGACGACAAGCAGACCGAACTGCTCTCGGGAGAAATCGCAAAGAAGATACAGGACGAGATGACCTACCCGGGCCAAGTAAAGATTACGGTTATACGCGAAACACGTGCAATCAACTACGCACGATAACAATTGATATAAAGAAGGTGACCCAGTCACCTTCTTTAGTAGGGAGGTTGGATAAAAAGAGCTATTTTTAGGCTTGCGAAGCCCGAAAAAACGCAACCGACGCTGTAATGCGAGAGCAGAGAATGCTTGTATTCTATGCCGAGCTACGAGGAGGAAAAGCCACTTAGTGGGTTAATTTACTAAACGTAAATGAGTATTTTTCGGGCAAGCGTAACAACAAAAGAGCCTTTTTAGTCAGCCTCTTTTATTCCATAAGATGCTCCAACAGCACCTTAAAACCAATTCCCACAAGAATTACACCTCCAAGCAACTCCGCCTTCAAACGCCTTGCAATACCCTTCCCGAAGCATAGGCCGATTCCGAGCCCGAGCAATGATAGAAGAAAAGATACCACACCAATTACCACAAGAGGATAAAAAAGCGAGGAGGCCGAGCCGTAGCCCATACAGGAGAAAGAGACACCCACAGCAAGAGCATCGATGCTTGTTGCAATTGCCAAGGTAAATATAACCTTATAGGAGCGCGGATTGAAGCTTTTATGCTCATCGTCCTTGAACGACTCAACAACCATTCTGCCCCCAATAAATGCCAATATGGCAAAAGCCAGCCAATGGTCAAAACTCTCTATGGCATCTCTGAAGTAGTGCGTACCCACCCAGCCAAGCAATGGATTCAGTGCCTGGAAGAGACCGAAGGAGAAGGCCATAAGCAGCATCGGACGCCACACCACCCTCTTGAATATAATGCCACTTGCAACAGAAACTGCAAAACAATCCATTGCGAGTGCAAGCGCCATAAGCCATATTTCGAAGTGTGTCATATATATATATAATTCGATTTTGCAAAGGTAATATTTTCCCTCAAAAGCACACAATGCAACAAGGAATAAGCAGGTTGCAGTGAGTGGCTGAAGATAAAAAAACATAAAGGCGTTGCATGAACAAAAAAATGGTAGTATCTTCGCACACGCAAATACTTGGGGCTATCTGGATTTGACAGCGGGTAGAAAAGGTATGTAAGCACGCAGTGCATTGCCGGTTCGCACTATAATATGAGCAGGCAAAAATTTATCTGGCAACAATAACTACGCTCTTGCTGCTTAATCGAAGTACAGTAGATTAGCTTAATCCCGGCACCAGGTGCCGGGACAAGACATCACCCGGACGCAGTTGTTCCGAGGCAATCCGAACAGGTGGTGCAGGAAATTCGGGACTAACCATTGCAGGCCTCGATGCAACGGTGACATTTTAGAGGATAAGGCGCAGGTTGGCGGTCACGGTCTTGCCTACGCTCGAAAACCCTACCGATGACTAAGCGTGTAGAAAGCATATTGTTTCCCTGTTTGGACGAGGGTTCGACTCCCTCTAGCTCCACAACGAAGATGACTGACACATCAGCCATCTTCGTTTTTATTATCAACATAAAATAAACCAACCATCAACAATCTCAAAAAAACCGCCAACATTGGTATTTTTCTACTTGTTTAATTGTTTTTTTTGACTACTTTTGCAATGTATTTATAAACTGCCGGAGAGAAAACGACAAAAGAAACATAGCGATATGAACAACATTTACCTGAAAAAATTACCGATGCAGGGGTTTGCGACAATACAATCCTCACTGCAGCAGTTCGTACAACATGTTTACCAGTTGCAGCACACATCAATATTCTTCTGTTTAAGCGGTGAAGCCCTCTTCACCATCGACGGACACAAATACCGTTTTACCCCAGGACAGATTATTGTATGCCCCATGGGCTCCAACATACTGCTGCTCGACATAACAAGCGACTTCTCATCGAGGCTGCTCGGCCTCTCCAAACATATATGGCTTGCAGCACGCAGCGCCATCAGCCCCGAAACCATGCAAGCCATCGAAAGGCGCACACACCAAGGAGGCAACACCGAACTCGAGAAGGAGTTCCTCGGCAACATATTCAGACAGATAGACATTCTCGAAATTGAGGCAAACAACAACACCAACACAGAGTTCTGCCGACAGAACATCATTCTCTCGGTAAACTCGCTGCTGCTATACATACAACGCATAAGCGAAGAGAACGAACAGCCCGTAAAAGAGAGCTTCGGCGAGGGCAAAGAGAAACTATTCTACGAGTTCAGGACACTGCTCACAAAGCACTTCCGCGACGACCGCTCCGTGCAGTATTATGCCGATATGCTGAAGATTTCCACCCGCCACCTAAACTCCATCTGCCAACGTGCCGGCGGGCAGAATGCCAAAGAGATAATAGACCACTACACAGTCATTGAGCTGCAAGTAGCTCTCATGTACAGTCACAAAAGCTTCCAGGAGCTTGTAAACGAGTTCCATTTCCCCGACCAAAGCTACCTCAACCGCTATTTCAAACGCCACACAGGCTACTCGCTATCAGAGTTCAGAGCCAACGGAGTAATGGTTGACTAAAAAAAGGCTGCCAATTAATTAGCAGCCTTTTTTTAGTCAATGCAAAATATTTGTGGCAAAACACTTACGCCTCCCCCTTAACCACACCATTAGTGCCGGCAGGCAGCTCCTGACGCTCGGGCAAACGTATTTCGCCGAACTGATGCTCATAACGGCGCAAGTTATCCTGGAGAGCATAAGCAAGACGCTTGGCATGCTCGGGAGTCATTACAATGCGCGATTTCACTTTAGCCTTGGCAACGCCCGGCATCATGCGCACGAAATCAAAGATGAATTCCGACGACGAGTGGGCTATAATAGCAAGGTTGGCGTATGTGCCCTCGGCAACCTCCTCTTTCAACTCTATCTGCAGCTGGTTCTCTTTATTCATTTCCATAGCATTACTGTGTTACTGTTGTGCTCCTACAGCGTGGAACGACACAAGGTTAAGTTCAAATATCAATGTTGAATATGCCGGTATTTTTGAGGTCGAAGATGTACCGTAGCCAAGTTCATAGGGGATGTACACACGCCAAGTATCGCCGGCCACCATCTGCTGCAATGCAGTGTAGAAACCCGGCACCGTACCGTTTATCGGAAGGCTTACAGGAACATCGAACTGCGGGTCGAACTCCCCGCTGTAACTGCCGTCGAAGATATCGCCCTCGGGGAATTTGGCTGTCGGCATAAGACGACCCTCGTAATTGATTACAGCAGTATCGGTAAATGCAGGATGCACAGTGCCGCTACCTTGCGAGAGCACGTTGCAATATACATAATACTCATTAGGCCACACCTTGCTGCTGTCAAGCCCCTCTACAACAAACACTTTCCAGCTGCCGTCGGTGCTGTTACGTGCAACATTTGCTATTGAATCCACGAAAAGCTGATTACGCTCCTTCCAATTATCGAACTCGCCCACCTCATCCTTCTCATCGCACGATGAGAAGGCCAGAAGCATAAGCAGTGCAGAGAGCAATATTCTTATTTCTTTCATTTCGGACAGTTTCAGTTAAGTTTCTATTCCGGCTGGTTTTAGCTTATGAGAGTTTCTTCAGGAGCGAAGTAATGCTCACATTATCCTGTATTATGTTGCGCAGGTCGCTTATAGCAACACGGCGTTGCTCCATTGTATCGCGCTCACGCAGTGTCACCATGCCATCTTCCAATGTCTGGTGGTCAACAGTTACACAATAGGGAGTACCTATTGCATCCATACGGCGGTAACGCTTGCCGATAGAGTCCTTCTCCTCGTAATAACAGTTGAAATTGAACTTGAGTTCATTCATTATCTCACGTGCCTTTTCGGGCAGACCATCTTTCTTAACAAGTGGAAGCACTGCAAGCTTCACCGGAGCAAGAGCTGCCGGCAAGCGCAGAACCACACGTGTCTCGCCATTCTCAAGCTTCTCCTCACAGTACGAAGCACACATGATACTCAAGAACATACGGTCTACACCAATAGAGGTCTCGATTACAAACGGAGTGTAGCTCTCGTTTGTCTCGGGGTCGAAATACTTGATGTTCTTGCCCGAGAACTTCTCATGCTGGCCAAGGTCGAAATTTGTACGCGAGTGGATACCCTCAACCTCCTTGAAGCCGAAAGGCATGCGGAACTCTATATCGGTAGCAGCATTGGCATAGTGGGCAAGTTTCTCATGGTCGTGGAAACGATAGGCCTCATCGCCAAAGCCGAGAGCCTTGTGCCATGCCAAACGGGTCTCTTTCCACTTGTTGAACCACTCAAGTTCACTGCCGGGGCGCACAAAGAACTGCATCTCCATCTGCTCGAACTCGCGCATGCGGAAGATGAACTGACGCGCCACAATCTCATTACGGAAAGCCTTACCAATCTGCGCAATACCGAACGGAACACGCATGCGGCCGGTCTTCTGCACATTGAGGTAATTCACAAATATACCCTGCGCAGTCTCAGGACGCAAATAAACCTTCATTGCACCGTCGGCCGTAGAACCCATCTCTGTAGAGAACATGAGGTTGAACTGGCGCACCTCGGTCCAGTTGCGTGTACCCGAAATAGGACAAACAATCTCCTCGTCAATGATTATCTGACGGAGCTCTTCGAGGTCCATTGCGTTCAGAGCCTTCGCAAAACGCTCCTGCAAAGCATCACGCTTTGCCTTCTCGGCAAGCACCTTGGGATTAGTCTCCATAAAGAGCTCACGGTTGAAAGAGTCACCGAAGCGCTTTGCAGCCTTCGCAGCCTCTTTCTCCATCTTCTCTTCATACTTCGCTATCTGCTCCTCAATGAGCACATCAGCACGATAACGCTTTTTAGAGTCGCGGTTATCGATGAGAGGGTCATTGAACGCATCGACGTGACCCGATGCTTTCCAGATTGTAGGGTGCATGAAAATAGCAGAGTCTATACCCACGATATTGTCGTTCAGCAACACCATGCTCTGCCACCAATAGGTCTTTATATTGTTTTTGAGCTCCACGCCCATCTGTCCATAATCATAGACAGCACCAAGGCCATCATAAATATCACTCGACGGGAACACAAAGCCATACTCCTTGCAATGCGCAACTACTTTCTTGAAAACATCTTCTTGAGCCATAATTATATATAATTTTATTCTATTACTTAAATGAAAGACCGCTCCCGCCCCGGACAATGCGTAAAAAAACACACTCGCACAACACCGGAAAATTCGGCAAAGCGCCCTTCTGTTTACAAATATTTTGCGAAGATAAGCATTTTTTACCTAAAATTCCCGTTGCCGGAGATATATAATTACAAAATAAGATTAAATTTTATTATTTACCTTTTTTTGACTATATTTGCGGTAAACCGCGAACATATACTGCACTCGCCGTGAAATGTCAAAGCAAGCTTTGCCTATCTCGCTCGTTTGTGACTAATTTGCGGTAAACCGCGAACATATACTGCACTCGCTGTGAAATGTCAAAGTAAACTTTGCCTATCTCGCTCGTTTGTGACTATATTTGCGATAATACAAAAAAGCCCAATTTAAAAGACAACCATACAGTCTATGGACTACAACGAACTTGACGATAATTTTGAGAACGGGAACAACGGTGTACCCGAAGAGAACGGCAGCCATGAGGCAAGCAATGACCCGGTGACACACAAGCTCACCGGCATGTACCAGAACTGGTTTCTTGACTATGCCTCATACGTTATTCTGGAACGTGCTGTGCCTCACCTGTACGACGGCCTGAAGCCTGTGCAGCGCCGTATTCTGCATGCCATGCGCGAACTCGACGACGGCCGCTACAACAAGGTTGCCAATGTCGTGGGGCACACCATGCAGTACCACCCGCACGGCGATGCCTCAATTGCAGGCGCACTGGTGCAGATGGGGCAGAAGGATTATCTCATCGACTGCCAGGGCAACTGGGGTAATATTCTCACAGGCGACTCGGCTGCTGCACCGCGTTACATCGAGGCGCGTCTCTCGCATTTTGCCCACGATGTGGTGTTCAACCCAAAGACAACGGAATGGAAGCTCTCTTACGACGGCCGCAACAAGGAGCCTATAACCCTGCCGGTAAAGTTCCCGCTCCTGCTTGTGCATGGAGTCGAGGGTATTGCGGTGGGTTTGTCTTCAAAAATTCTCCCGCACAACTTCAATGAGGTCTGCGACGCAGCAATAGCCTACCTTAACAAGGAGGAGTTCAAGCTGTTGCCCGATTTTCAGACAGGAGGCAGCATTGATGTTTCACGCTACCACGACGGTGACCGTACAGGGCGCGTACGCATCAGGGCAAAGATTTCAAAATCGGAAGACAACAAAACCCTTACCATAACAGAAATTCCTTTCGGAAAAACCACTCCGCTTGTAATTGAATCTATTCTGAAGGCTGCGGAGAACGGCAAGATAAAGATTAGAAAAGTAGACGATAACACCTCGGACAAGGTTGAGATTATAGTGCAGCTTGCTCCCGGAGTATCGAGCGACAAGACAATAGATGCACTCTATGCCTTTACCGATTGCGAGATAAGCATCACACCATGCTGCTGTGTAATCGACAACCACACTCCTGTGTTCCTCACCGTGAGCGAGTTGCTACGCCGCTCGGTCGACAGCACCAAGGAGTTGTTGCGCTTGGAACTTCAGATTCGCAAGGGCGAGCTTCTTGAGCAGTTGCACTTCGCTTCGCTTGAGAGCATTTTCATAGAAGAGCGCATCTACAAGGACAAGGAGTTTGAGCAGGCACCCGACATGGACAGCGCTCTTGCGCACATTGACCGCAGATTGGAGCCTTACAAAAAGGATTTTGTACGCGAAATAACACGCGACGACCTTCTGCGCCTCATGGAAATAAAGATGGCGCGCATACTGCGTTTCAACAAGGACAAAGCCGAAGAGCTTATCGTACGCCTCAAAAAAGATATTGCCGATATCGACAAGCAGCTGGCACAGATGACTGCGGTGACAATAAAGTGGTTCACCATGCTCAAAGAGAAATACGGTGCACGTTACCCCAGACAGACAGAGATACGCAATTTCGACACTATTGTTGCGGCAAAGGTGGTGGAGGCGAACCAGAAACTGTACATCAATCGCGCAGAGGGCTTCATAGGCACATCGCTCAAGAAAGATGAGTTTGTCACCAACTGCTCCGACATGGACGACATTATACTTTTCTACAAAGACGGAAAGTACAAGGTGGTGAAGGTGAGCGAGAAGCTGTTTGTAGGCAAAAACATAATACATGTCGATGTATTCAAGAAGAACGACAAGCGCACGATATACAATGCGGTTTACCGCGACGGCAAGAACGGCATACACTACATAAAGCGCTTTGCCGCCACCGGAATGACACGCGACCGCGATTACGACCTCACACAAGGCACCCCCGGCTCAAAAGTAGTATATTTCACAGCCAACCCCAACGGCGAGGCCGAGATAATAAAGGTACTGCTGAAACCCAACCCGCGGCTCCGCAATGCCATTATAGAGAAGGACTTCAGCACAATTGCCATAAAAGGGCGTCAGTCGATGGGCAATATACTCACCAAGAATGAGGTGATGCGTATAACCCTGAAGAAACATGGAAGCTCTACACTTGGCGGACGACAGGTGTGGTTCGACCGCGATATACTGCGCATAAACTTCGACAACCATGGCGAGTACCTGGGAGAGTTCCACAACGACGACAAGATACTAGCCATACGAAAGAACGGCGAGTTCTATTTGAGCCCCGTAGACCTCAACAACCACTACGAGGACGATATAATGATTATCGAGAAGTTCGACCCTGCTAAAGTGTGGAGCGCTGCAATATATGATGCCTCACAGCAGGGCTATCCTTACGTGAAACGCTTCACTCTGGAGGCCAGCGCCCGCAGACAGAACTGTTTCGGAGAGAACAAGGACAACGAGCTTATATGGCTGTCGGAGACGCCGTTCCCACGAATTCAGGTGATGTTCGGCGGTAACGACAGTTTCCGCGAACCGCTTGTCATTGAGGTTGATGAGTTTATTGCGGTAAAGAGTTTCAAGGCACGTGGCAAGCGACTGACTACATACGAGATTGACGAGATTATAGAACTTGAGCCCACCAAATTCCCGCCACCTCCCGAGATTATAGATGAACCGGCCGATGTCGAGGACGACAGCGACGACACCCCAGAACAACTGACACTCTTCAACGGAGAATGATAAAGTTCCTAAAGACCATTGCGCTTCTGTTGCTGCCGGTATTGCCGGCAGCAACAGAAGCGCAGCATATTGTTACCGACACCATACTGCCACAAAGAATTGTTGTAAAAAGTTCACAGTTCGGCATAGCCACGCTCAACAACCTCGACACATACTTGAGCACACAAGAGTTCACAGGTGCGGCACTCCACTACAGCCACGAGAAATTCCGCGATGCAAAAACGGGAAACTACAATTGGAAGTACCAGACTTTAATGAACAGCACCATAGGCTACGCCACCCAGGAGAACAATCTCGAACTGACAGCTCTTGCATCTTACAGTTGGGGCGGCTACCACCCTTTCGACATCAGTGACAGGCTGAAGATACTTGCCGGGCCGCAGTTACAGATAGAGGGCGGCGCCCTCTACATTCCAAGCAACGGCAACAACCCTGTACAGGTGAAACTGCGCACGGCATTGGCAGCATCGGCCATGGCAATATACCATTTCCCCATCAAAGGAGGCGACTGTGTGGCACGCTACCAGCTCGATGTACCATTGCTGGGAGCAATGTTCGCACCGGAGTTCGGGCAAAGCTACTACGAAATATTCGGGCTCGGGCACACCGGCGGGGTTATTGCATTTACCCACCCCTTCAACAACCCGTCCTGGAGACACACCCTCTCCCTCGACTTCCCTCTGCGCTACAAGAGCCATAGCACAACAATTAGAGTTGCATACTGCGCCGATTTTTACCAGACAGACATAAACAGCATACGCTGCCACATATACCGCCACGCATTTACCTTCGGCTTTGTCAAGACAATTTTCAAGGTAAAAGAGGAGAACCGCATAAAAGCCTACTCACCCTACTGACAACATGATAAAGAGATTATTCATATTCATCACAGCCCCACTGCTGCTACTCGCCTCATGCATTGAGGAGGAGGATTTCAACAACACGGCCAAAGGAAACCTCGAAGCCCTATGGAGCATAATAGATGAGCGCTACTGCTTTTTTGAGCAGGCCGAAAAGGAGTTCGGGCTCAACTGGGACGAAGTTTATGAGAGATACAAGCCCATGGCCGACACATGCCACAGCGATGCACGGCTGTTCGACATAATGAGCGAGATGCTGGGAGAGCTGCGCGACGGCCATGTGAACCTCTCTTCAATATACGGAACCAGCTACTACTGGGATTGGAAACTAAACCACCCGGCCAACTTCAGCGACTCGCTGCAGCGCAACTACCTTGGCAACAGGTTCCGTTACACCAACGGCATAAAATACACCTCACTGCCCGACAGCGTGGGGTATGTATACGTAGAGAGCTTTGCAGCAGGGTTCAACACCGACAACCTCTCGCTTATGCTCGTCAACCTGAAGGATACCAAAGGCTTAATACTCGACATTCGCAACAATGGAGGCGGCATACTCACAGCAGCCGAAAAACTGGCCGGAATATTTACCGACAAGAAGATACACTGTGGCTACATACAGCACAAGACCGGCAAAGGACACAACGACTTCTCACAACCCGAAAAGCTATACCTCGAACCATCGAAAGGAGCAATATGGTTGCGTCCGGTAGTAGTCCTAACCAACAGAGGAGTATTCAGCTCGGCCAACCATTTTGTAATACTCATGCGCGAGCTGCCCAATGTTCTAATACTCGGCGACCGCACAGGCGGCGGCAGCGGACTGCCGTTCAACAGTACACTGCCAAATGGATGGAACATACGTTTCTCGGCCTGCCCCATTCTCGACGCACAAGGCAACCACACCGAATTCGGCATAGAGCCCGACCTGCGCGTCGACATTACCACCGAGGACTGGAACAACGGACGCGACACAATGATTGAGAGTGCAAAAAAGCTGATATTGGACTACTACACCGAAAAAAAAGAGGAACAATAGCCCCTTTTTCAAAAAAAAGCATTACCTTTGCAAAGTCTTCATGAAAAGACAAAACTAAGTTTTATCGCGCGTGTGGCGAAATTGGTAGACGCGCCAGACTTAGGATCTGGTGTTTTGCGACGTGTAGGTTCGAGTCCTATCACGCGCACGATGAGACAAAAGAGGAATTTTCGAGAGAATTTTCCTCTTTTTTATTTTTGTAATTCACTGATAATCGAGCAATTATAGAGAGGGCTTCATTCTCATCAAAGGTTCGATAATTGTCTTTTTCTTTATCCCACAAAATTCCATTGGGAAAGAGCAGATTTTGCAGTTTTTGGCAAGTTTCAAGCGAACCATCACGCCACAAACTGTCTAATTTACAGCACATTGCAAGTATGTCATCTACCTCGCCATCAAGGTTCGATAAATTTTTTCTGCACTCTGCCAAACCTCGCTCTATGTTATCGAGTTTTTCTTGCAAATCCTTGTTTGTCATTTCGTATATCTCCTCATCAATCTCGCCCATGCCAAACCTAACCTTGCACTTCTTCAACTTGCCAATATATTCACTCTTTTGCTTTTTAAGCAATGTTTCCATGCTTCTAGCCTCATCATCATTGGAAATAATCATTTTTGAGATAATATCCCTCAAAAGCGGTTTAAGGCACTCTGCCACGTTAAAGAAACGCAATAGGCATTCATACCTCTCATGCAATTTCTTCGCTGATACGTTGGTTTTACAACCACTCTGATTGCATTTATAATAGTCGATGTTCTTCTTTTTGACTGTATATGCAGTAAAAGGCGTTTTGTCTTTGGAACACAAAATATGGCGTTTCAAAGGAAAACGAGGAGTTTCCTTTTTATGGGTATAGACACCAGTTCTTCCACTCAAAATTTCTTGCACACGCAAGAAATCCTCATAACTTACCAACTTTGGTTGATTACCATCGACCAACCTACCTTGCAACATCTTATGGCGTATTTTACCAGCATAGAAAGGATTGGTAAGGATATGATGTAGTTTTTGCTTTCTCATGGCAAGTCCATAATCAGAGAGTTTCTTCAAA
The DNA here is from genome assembly GCA_030535995.1 of Bacteroidales bacterium. Taxonomy (GTDB): domain Bacteria; phylum Bacteroidota; class Bacteroidia; order Bacteroidales; family Bacteroidaceae; genus HGM04593. Next base: position 2,609 of record JAUNQV010000042.1, on the reverse strand, counting down.
ATCTCACAGTTTGCATACCCTTGCAGTTTCCACTTGAACGCCTTGCGTATCAAATGCCCTTTGTCGTTTACTGTAAAATATGTACCCAACGACTTGCCATGTTTATCATATCCCAATGGTTTAGCGGCACCACAATAGACACCACTTTCAAGGCAATGCTTACGCCCCGAAACAAATTTGTCAGTACGATTGCCATTATCCCACTCAGCCAACCCCAACTTGATATGTATCATCATTCTTCCCTCATTAGTTGAACTATCTACGCCAGATGAAACATCAACAATGATAACATTCAGTTGTTTCAACTTTGAAACAATCATTGCTCCTTGTGCCACATTACGACTAAATCGGTCAATAGCAGGAACAAGTAGATGGGTTATTTTTTTATTTTTCTTTATAGACTCATACATTTCTTTAAGCATGGGACCAGGCGTTTTTGCAGACTCATGCTTCCCTCCAAAGTAACCTTTTATAACAAATCCGTTTTGCCTTGCATACAACTCACATTTGGTCTTTTGGTCGCTTAAAGAAGCGCCATTATCCTCTTGGTGTTTTGTTGAGACTCTTGTCCAAATAACACAATTCTTCATACTATCATTTCTTTTTCTACAAAATTATTTATTCCAATTTCTGCCAATGCTGTCAAATATCCAATCAACACACTAGCCTCATCTTTAGTAATGTTTATTTTATTAAAGTATTCTTCATAATCACTGTATTTAATCATTCACAAAATACATTTTTCCTTGCCACAACACTCTGTGGCTTATTTTTTGGTGCTTTGTGGCATACCAACAACGAGGAAACGCTAGGGCGTAAAGCACCTGCTCGTTGCCATGTAGATATTGCTAAAACGGACAGCACTCGCTGTGAAAGGAAACAAGTTTCCTCTCGCTCGTTTGTAGCGTCTTTGCCATTTCGTTTGCAACAAACTACTTCTTTCAAGGGTTGCCACCTTTTTTTTACTATGTCTTTATTGATTGTAACTCACTGTTTGAATATTCTTTTTGCGCTTTGTTTCAGTGAGTTGTTTCGAAACATTGCAAACATATATTTTTTATTTTGAAAAAACAAATTCATGTTGCCAAATTGTTAAATTTTCTTAACTTTCTTAACGTGTTTACGCTTGTTGAGGTAATTGCAGATACATTTCGAAGCGACAAACCTTTGCGTAAGAGTTGGATTTCCTTTGCATATTCTAGCCTCATCGCTTCCTCGCTTTTACGATAACCCTCTTTACGACCCACCTTGCCACCAATGCTTCTATAATGGTTGTAACCACTCTCCATACGACTTCTGATGAGGCTACGCTCCATTGAGTTGAACTGTGCAAGAATACCCATTACAAGTTGTGCTATTGGATTGGGTTGCCCATTGGGGAGCAGTGTTTCAAGTCCATTTTGGAGTATATACACGCTGATTTTCTTCGCTGTAAGATTTTCTATTACAGTAAGAAAATCTATTGCACGCCTCGATAAGCGACTGCACTCATAGATTAGAACCTTATCCACCTTGTTGCTCTCAACGAATGAAAGCAACTCTGTAAGGGCTTGGCGTTCTGCTACTGTCTTTGCCCCAGACACCTTTTCGCAAAACTCCATTACAACCTCATATTCCATCTTACGAGCGTACTCACGCAACTCTGCCAACTGACGCTCATAGTCTTGTCCTTGCGTGCTTACACGAGCGTATATAACAACCTTTGCCATACTCCTATTTACTATTAAAGAACCTCGATAAGATTTTCAAAGCGAAGTGAACGAAATCCACCCTTTTCACAATCCCAATAACACACGCAATTCAAGCTATCCCTTGAAATGCCTCTGCCATTGATATTTGCTTTCATTAGGTTGCTTGCTGTTGTACCCCACGCCTCGCGAAGCGTGCCATCTTTCTTCATGTAAACAAAGTGAGCAACACCCATCTGCAATTTCGCCTTGAGCAAGTCAATCATCTGCGCTTTGATTACACCCATTGCCTCGCTGTTTGTTCTACGAGCGATTACGCTTGCTCTACGACTTGTAAGATTATTTATTACAACAACTGAATTATTTGCTACTGCTATCATATCCGTATTGGTTAAGCGGTTAAACATATCTGTTTGCTTTCAACACTACAAAGATAGTTATTCTATTTTAATCCTGCTAATATTTTAACAAAAATCCAGCATAAAAATATGATTTTATTTCAAATCGAATAATATTTTAGTACCTTTGCAGTAAATATAGACTATGGAAAGAACGATTTTACATTTACAGATAGAGGATAGACATGAGTATTTTGGTTCTCCATCTTCTCTATTCGACAAATACACACGAGAGGAGATAGGTATCTCACAAGCGGCGTTAAACAACTATTTCAGCAAGTTAGGAGAGAATGATGAACCCATATATAAAAACAAAAAGTGTACCATAAGAAAAGGTACACTCTATGTTAAACCCACGACAAGAGGGCGTAAGAAGCAAAAGAACTAAAGTATTATCTTAACTGATTTATTAAAGGAGTATACAATATAATTTCCGCTTTCTAATAGAATCTTCTCACCATTATATTTTATAACATCTTTTATCAGCGAACCATTTGCTGAATATATTGTAAGCTGCTTACCA
>JAUNQV010000127.1:4760-5047 GCA_030535995.1 Bacteroidales bacterium | reverse complement strand
ACTGCTGCAAACAATATGCAGTATTTTCGGTATACTTATACTATTCTCTATTTTCAAGAAACTCGACAGGTACCTTACTGACAAGAAAACAATAGGAAGAACAATGCAATTCATTGGTCGCAGAACTTTAGACATATACCTCATACACTTCTTTTTCGTATACTCACCTATTGGTGCGGCATTGCGTGAACCACAGTTCACCGACACAACAGCCAAAATTCTGTACATACTGCTCAACACAGTGCTTGTAGTATCGCTGTCGCTGGCAGCAGGTGCAGTTCTCCGCA
>JAUNQV010000127.1:0-4750 GCA_030535995.1 Bacteroidales bacterium | reverse complement strand
CAACAAGGTTGCACACCTGCTCTTCGGAGCCAAAAGAGTAAAATAGGGCTACATTTCGCTGTCACAAAATTATTCATTACCTTTGTAACCATATTAACGTACAACAAAAACATTAATAACAGAATATATGGCTCTAAAAGCAGGTATTGTTGGCTTGCCCAACGTAGGAAAATCGACACTCTTCAACTGCCTCTCAAGCGCAAAGGCACAGGCAGCAAACTTCCCGTTCTGCACCATTGATGCACAGATGGGACAAATTACCGTACCCGATGAACGACTCAACAAACTGGCAGAACTGGTACACCCAGGCCGCATTGTTCCGGCAACTTGCGACATAGTGGATATTGCAGGCCTTGTAAAAGGTGCAAGCAAAGGCGAGGGACTCGGCAACCAGTTCCTTGGCAATATCCGTGAGACAGATGCCATAATACATGTTCTCCGCTGCTTTGACAACGACAATATAGTACATGTCGACGGTTCTGTAAACCCCGTACGCGATAAGGAGATTATAGATATCGAATTGCAGATGAAGGACCTTGAAACCGTTGAAAACCGTATAAAACGTGTTGAGAAACAGGCCCGTGTTGGCGGTGACAAACAAGCAAAGATAGAATATGATGTACTTATGCAGTACAAAGAGGCTCTTGAGGCCGGAAAATCGGCCCGTACAGTGACTTTTGACACCGAAGATGAACAACAGGCTGCAAAGAACCTATTCCTGCTAACATCGAAGCCTGTGCTATATGTGTGCAATGTCGATGACACCTCGGCCGCAAATGGTAATAAGTATGTAGATGCCGTCCGCGAAGCAATTAAAGACGAGAATGCCCAACTGCTTATCATCTCGGCACAGACCGAGGCCGATATTGCAGAGCTTGAAAGTTATGAGGAGAAGCAGATGTTTCTCGAAGATATGGGGCTGAAGGAATCGGGTTGCGACCGCCTTATAAAGGCCATATACACCCTGCTTAACCTACAGACATTCATCACCGCCGGAGAAATGGAGGTAAAGGCATGGACATTCCGCAAGGGATGGAAAGCCCCCCAGTGTGCAGGTGTGATACACACCGATTTTGAAAAAGGCTTCATACGCGCAGAGGTCATAAAATATGACGACTACATAAACTACGGCTCCGAGGCTGCTGTAAAAGAGGCCGGAAAGATGGGTGTAGAGGGAAAAGAGTATGTTGTTCAGGACGGTGATATAATGCACTTCCGTTTTAACGTATAAAGAGAATGGATTTCATAAACAGCGCCATAGTTTGGGACCCATCAATAAGCCCGTTCTCAATATTCGGGTTCGGCGTACGCTACTATGCCCTTTGTTGGGTCATAGGCCTCATAGGCGCATATTACATAGTCAAAAGACTATACAAGAACGGCGGGAAAAGCGAGGAACAGTTCGACCCTCTTTTCATGTACTGTTTCATAGGCATATTGGTTGGAGCACGCCTTGGGCATTGTCTTTTCTACCAGCCCGACTACTATTTAAGCCACCCTATCGAAATGCTGTTGCCGATAAAGCAGACTGCCGACGGTTGGGTTTTCAGCGGTTACGAAGGACTTGCAAGCCATGGAGGCACAATAGGAGTCATTCTGGCACTGCTGCTGTATGTAAGGAAAACAGGGCTCAAGATGGTGTGGACACTCGATAACCTTGCAATAGCAGCTCCGTTCTTTGCAACAATGGTGCGCATAGGCAACTTCATGAACAGCGAGATATTGGGTACCGAAACAGACCTTCCATGGGGTGTAGTCTTTGTACAGGCAGGAAAGACTGTACCACACCACCCTGCCCAATTGTACGAAGCAATGGCATACCTTGTAATTTTCCTCATTGGAATTCTCTTGTACAAGAAATACAAGGAGCGCATAGGTACAGGACTCTTCACAGGATACTGCCTGTTCACAATATTCACCTTCCGCTTTTTTGTAGAGTTCATAAAAGAAAAACAGGTGAATTTTGAAGAAAGCATGACTCTTGATATGGGACAGTGGCTGAGTATTCCTCTGATAATTCTGGGAGGATATTACCTGTTCAGGAATATAAGAAGAAGTTGAATTGAACCGCAAAAGACTTTACCGACAGATATTATGATAAGATTCGATTCGGACTATATAGAAGGTGCCCACCCAAACATTATCGAGGCACTTGCAAAGAGTAATTTTGAGCAGCACATAGGATATGGTTGCGATGAATACTGCGAACAGGCACGCAACACAATTCGCCGCCACTGCAACGACAACAGCCTTGGCGTGCAGTTCCTTGTTGGCGGTACACAGGCAAATGTAACAGTAATTGATGCCCTTTTACACAGCTATCAGGGTGTTATTTCTGCCGATAGCGGCCATATAAACGTGCATGAAACCGGTGCTCCCGAAGCTACCGGACACAAGGTAATTGCCCTACCATCGGAAGATGGCAGGTTGACAGCCAAACAGATAGCAGAATGTTACAACGACCACTGGAACGACCAGTCGCATGAACACACCGTGCAGCCCGGTATGGTATACCTATCATGCCCGGCCGAGAACGGGTTGCTCTACAGCAAAGCCGAACTTACAGAAATTTCGGAGTTCTGCCACTCACATGGGCTATACCTGTTTGTCGATGGGGCACGCCTTGGATACGGACTTCAATCAGATGCCTGTGATTTCACCCTTGCCGACCTTGCACGGCTGTGCGATGTATTCTACATTGGCGGTACAAAGGTAGGAGCACTGTTCGGCGAAGCCGTGGTTTTCAAAGGCGAGGAGATGCACCGTAGTTTCCGCTATGCCATTAAACAGCATGGAGGCATGCTTGCAAAAGGACGCTTGCTCGGTATACAGTTCGAGGAGTTGCTGAAAGGTGGCGAGGATTGCCTCTACTTCAAGCTTGCCCGACATGCCGATATTCTTGCTGCCAAAATACGTAACGCCTTTGAAAATAAAGGTATTCCAATGTGGATTCCTTCGCAGACAAACATGCAATTTCCAATACTCACAAAAAAACAGCAACAGGCTATAATGCAGAAGTATGTACCTGAATTCTGGTGCAAGTACGACGATACACACGATGTAGTGCGTTTCTGCACAAGCTGGGCAACCAGGGAAGAGGCCGTCGATGAACTTTGCAAAGACATTGAGAGGTTACCATAAAAGAATAAAGTGGAATTTAAATTCCACTTTATTCTTTTATGGTAACAGTTGCTGCAAGCCGTTCATCTTCACTCATGGAGGCAAGCTCCACAACCTTGCCTATATTCAACTGCATCGCGTGGGCAAGCCTTGTACCATACTCCTTGTCGGCAAGGTAGCAATGCGCGGCGTGGCGATACTTTATATTGGCAGTGACAGGCATCATATCCTCGGCTGTGTTTGCAATGAGCAGTGCACGCTTATCTTCAGTCATAAGCCTGTATAGGTTTCCCGGCTGATAGAAACAGTCGTCGGTACGGTCTTCATAAGGGTTATAACGCATAGACTCGCCCATTACAGGGGAATAGGCATATTTTGCACCTTTTGTTTTCCACTCGCCGATGCTGTTAGGCGAATACCCTTTTGTTGCTCCATTGTTACCGTCGACACGCATCGTACCGTCGCGGTGGAAGCTGTGCAACGGGCATTTTGCCCTGTTTACAGGTATCTGGTCGTGATTCACACCAAGGCGGTAACGCTGTGCATCACCGTAAGAGAACAGCCTGCCTTGAAGCAGTTTATCGGGCGAAAGGCCTATCCCCGGTACAATATGTGACGGATTGAACGCAGCCTGCTCTACCTCGGCAAAATAGTTCTGCGGGTTACGGTTTAGTTCCATTATACCAACCTCGATGAGCGGAAATTCCTTATGGCTCCACACCTTTGTAATGTCAAACGGGTTCTCCTTATAAACAGCAGCCTGCTCCTCTGTCATGACCTGTATATACAATCTCCATCGTGGAAAATCGCCTTTTTCTATTGCATTGAAAAGGTCACGCCCATGACTCTCGCGGTCGTGGGCGACAACAGCCGCTGCTTCGGCGTTGCTCATGTTTTTTATTCCCTGCTCTGTGCGGAAATGGAATTTTACCCAAACGCGCTCGCCTTGGCTGTTTATCATGCTGTATGTGTGAGAACCGAAGCCATGCATGTGACGGTATGAGGCCGGTATACCGCGGTCGGACATTACGATTGTTACCTGATGCAGGGCCTCGGGAAGCATTGTCCAGAAATCCCAGTTGCTCTGCGGGGAGCGCAAGTTTGTTTGCGGGTCGCGTTTTATGGCATGGTTAAGGTCGGGAAACTGCAGAGGGTCGCGCAGAAAGAACACAGGCGTGTTGTTGCCCACCAAGTCCCAATTACCCTCGTCGGTGTAGAATTTAACCGCAAAGCCGCGGATATCGCGCTCGGCATCGGCAGCACCGCGCTCACCGGCAACGGTTGAGAAACGCACAAAAAGATCGGTTTTTTTGCCTACTTGCGAGAATAGCGATGCACAGCTGTAACGGGTGATATCGTTAGTAACCGTAAAGCAGCCGAATGCACCGCTACCCTTCGCATGCATACGCCTCTCGGGTATTACCTCACGGTCGAAATGTGCAAGCTTTTCAATAAGCCAGTTATCTTCAAGCAATACAGGACCACGCTCACCGGCTGTGAGCGAATTGGTATTGTCGGTAACAGGAGCACCGACCTCATTTGTCAAGAATTTTTTATCCATAAAAAAGGGTGTTAAGTATTCAAATGAATATTCAACACCCTTATGCTGTAATTTGTTTAAGGTTATTTC
>JAUNQV010000041.1:4248-16665 GCA_030535995.1 Bacteroidales bacterium | reverse complement strand
CAGTTGTTTACGGTTCTGCAATTACTTTGATTGATGCACCTACCAAAGAAGGCCACACCTTTAGCGGTTGGAGCGAAGCCCCAGCCACAATGCCGGCAGAGGATATTGTAATTGAAGGTAGTTTTGCAGTCAACAGTTACAAGATCGTTTACAAAGTAGATGGCGAGGAATACAAGACCGAGACAGTTGTTTACGGTTCTGCAATTACTTTGATTGATGCACCTACCAAGGAAGGCCATACTTTCAGCGGTTGGAGTGAAGCCCCAGCCACAATGCCGGCAGAGGACATTGTAATTGAAGGAACATTCTCTGTCAACAGTTACAAGGTAACATATATTGTTGATGGTGAAGAATATGCTTCGTTTACAGTGGAATATGGTGCCGAGATTCCTTTGCCGGATGAACCAGAGAAAGAGGGGTATCTTTTTGAAGGCTGGAGTGAAATTCCTGAAACGATGCCTGCAGAAGATATTTCAATAGAGGCAATATTCAGTACTGATACAGGAGTGCTTGATATAATAGAGGAAAGGCGTGCCGATGTGTATACAATTCGTGGTGTGCTTGTTATGAAGCATGTTCCAATTGAGGAAATCGTGCATCTGCCACGTGGCGTGTATATTGTGAACGGGGTAAAAGTGTTCATCGAGTGAATTGATGATTTCAGGACAGCCAACAGCTGTCCTGTTTTTTTTATAGCTTCGATAATTATTCCTGCGACCTTAAGAGTTTGTCGGGATGCTTTATTGCGTTAGTATATTAGGTTCACGTGTATCATTTATTGTGAGGGCGTTTTTGCTGATTACGGAAAAATTTCATTATTTCGCTAAATTTGTCTTGCTGAAATGGTAAAAATGTTAAATATTAAATGTATTTTTGTAAAATTGAGATAGTAGTGCCCGATAAGGGGCTTTTTACCGCATAAAAGGAAAACTTTTTATACAGGTAATTTGATAATTTTGCATTGGTGATTATAAAAATATAACTCAATATAATATGGAAAATAAAATTCAGGAACTGACCGAGAAAATCTATGCCGAGGGCGTAGAGAAGGGTAATGCCGAGGCTGCGCGTCTTGTCGAGGAGGCAAAGGCGCAGGCTGCCGAGATTGTAAAGAGTGCCCAGGCCGAGGCCGAGGCTATTGTTGCAGCTGCAGAAAAGAAGGCTGCGGAACTTGATGCCAACAGCCGTTCGGAGGTGAAACTCTACGGAGCGCAGGCTGTGAATGCTTTGAAGTCGGAGGCTGCAAACATTATAACCGATACTGTTGTGAAGGCTGCCGTAAAAGAGGCACTTGCCGGCGATACAATGAAGGCTCTCATAGTAAAGATAGCCGAGCGCTGGAGCGCAAATGAGCAGATTGTAATATCTACAGCCGAGGCTGCCGAACTGAAGGCTTTCTTTGCAAAGAATGCAAAGGCGTTGCTCGACAAAGGGGTAGAGATAAAGCAGGTCAACGGCCTGAAGACATCTTTCTCGATAGCTCCTGCCGATGGTTCTTATAAGGTTAACTTCGGTGAGGGTGAGTTCGAGGCCTATTTCAAGGCTTTCTTGCGTCCTCAAATGGTTGAGCTGTTGTTTGCCTGAACGGCAGTCGGGATGCTATAACAGTTATTCAAGAATAAAACAATATATAATTCAATGAGCAATTACTATTGCCTTGTAGCAGAGTTGCCCGAAGTGTCGTTCGACGGTACATCACCGGCCTTCTCGGTGTCACGCTTCAGAGAAGAGGTATATCCTCTGCTCTCGTCGGCCGATGCCCGCCTTGTCGACCTCTTTTTCCTTTCGCAGGACAATGCCAACATCCTTGAGATTTTGCGCAAGGGCGAAGAGGCTGTGATTGAGCAGCAGGGGTGCTATACACAGAGCGAACTGCTTGAAATAATAGCATCGGCAAAGAACGGTGATACTCCCATAAAAGGGGTTCCGGGCTACATATATGACTTTATAGAGTTCTATACCGGGAACGAGAACGGTGCGAATATCCTGTGGGAGGATGTTATGAATACCCGCTACTATAACCATGCCACAAAATGTACCAACAGGTTCATTGCCGGCTGGTTCACATTCAACCTCGATGTAAACAACGTGCTTGCCGCAATGGCTGCGCGCAAATACAAGATGAATGTGGCCGATGTTGTGGTAGGTGAGGGTAGTGTAGCCGAGGCGTTGCGTACATCAGGTGCACGTGACTTCGGCCTCGCGGGAACATTCGAGCCTATTGAGGAGCTGCAGCGCCTGTGTGAGAACAGCAAGCTGCAGGAGCGTGAACATCAGCTCGACGAGCTCCGCTGGCGCTGGCTCGACGACAACTCCATCTTCAACTATTTTACGGTTGAGAGGCTGTTTGTGTTCCTTGTGAAGTTGAGTATAGTGGAACGCTGGGCAAAGCTCGATGCCGAAAAGGGTATGGAGCGGTACAAGGCTATCATAGCCGACCTGAAGAGCGGTATGGAGAACCACTCGATGTATGTGAAATAATAAAACAATATATAAATATGGCAACAAAAGGAAAAGTAACCGGTGTAATAGCGAATATGGTGCTGCTGGCTGTTGACGGCCCTGTGGCGCAGAATGAGATTTGCTATATAAAGACCGGTGGCGATAGGCTAATGGCCGAGGTCATCAAGATTAACGGAGCCAAGGTGTATGTTCAGGTTTTTGAAAGTACACGCCGTTTGAAAATTGGCGAAGAGGCCGAATTTACCGGACACATGCTTGAGGTGTCGCTTGCACCGGGTATGCTGTCGAAGAACTACGATGGTTTGCAGAACGACCTCGACAAAATGGAGGGTGTGTTCCTGAAACGCGGCGACTATACCAACCCTCTCGACGAGGAGAAAATATGGCATTTCGAGCCACTTGTAAAGGCCGGTGACACAGTATGTGCTGCAGGCTGGCTGGGTAGTGTTGTGGAGAACCATCAGCAGTTGAAGATAATGGCTCCGTTCGGGCTCAAAGGCGAGTGGACAGTGAAGTCAATAGCCGCTGCCGGTGATTACAAGATTACCGATACAATTGCAACAATCGCCAATGACGAGGGCGAGGAGATGCAACTCAATATGATACAGAAATGGCCTGTACGTGTGGCTATGGAAGATTACCGTGAGAAACCACGCCCTTTCAAGCTCCTTGAAACAGGTGTACGCACAATCGATACTCTCAACCCCATTGTCGAGGGCGGTACAGGCTTTATCCCGGGCCCCTTCGGTACAGGAAAAACCGTGTTGCAGCATGCCATTTCAAAACAGGCCGAGGCCGATATCGTTATCATCGCGGCTTGCGGCGAGCGTGCCAATGAGGTTGTGGAAATCTTTACAGAGTTCCCGGAACTTGTAGACCCACATACAGGGCGCAAGCTCATGGAGCGTACAATCATCATTGCAAATACTTCTAACATGCCTGTTGCTGCGCGCGAGGCTTCGGTTTATACGGCAATGACCATAGCCGAGTATTACCGTGCAATGGGTCTCCGCGTTCTTCTCATGGCCGACTCTACTTCGCGTTGGGCACAGGCGCTGCGCGAGATGTCGAACCGCATGGAGGAACTTCCCGGCCCCGATGCCTTCCCAATGGATATCTCTTCAATTATTGCCAACTTCTATAGCCGTGCTGGTTATGTATACCTCAATAACGGGGAGGTGGGCTCAATTACATTCATCGGTACGGTATCTCCTGCCGGCGGTAACCTCAAGGAGCCTGTAACCGAGAATACAAAGAAGGTGGCCCGCTGTTTCTATGCGCTTGAGCAGGAACGTGCCGACAAGAAGCGTTATCCGGCTGTGAACCCTATAGACTCATATTCGAAATACATCGAGTACCCCGAATTTGCCGATTACATCTCAGGGCTCATAGGCGATGGCTGGCTCGAAATGGTAAATGAGGCAAAGACACGCCTGTTGCGCGGAAAGGAGATTGCCGAGCAGATAAACATCCTTGGTGACGACGGTGTGCCGGTGGATTACCATGTGACATTCTGGAAATCGGAACTCATAGACTTTGTGGTGCTGCAGCAGGATGCCTTTGACGAGGTGGATGCTGTTACTCCGCTTGAGCGTCAGAAGGAACTTCTGAACCTTGTAACCGATATTTGCCGTGCCGAATATGAGTTCGAGGATTTCTTGGAGGTGAGCGCTTTCTTCAAGAAGGCCATTAACCTGTGCAAGCAGATGAACTACTCCGAGTTCAAGAGCGAGAAGTATAGCTCATATCTTGCCGAACTCACTCAATTGCTCGAAACAAAGGCTGTTAAATGATAAAAGAATAGAAATATGGCTACAGAAGCATTCCAGAAAATATATACAAAAATCAACTCCATTACCAAAGCTACTTGCTCGCTCAATGCTACCGGTGTAGGATATGACGAACTTGCTACGGTTAATGGAAAGTTGGCCCAGGTCGTTAAGATTATGGGTGATGAGGTGACACTTCAGGTGTTCGAAGGTACAGGCGGTATTCCCACAAATGCCGAGGTGGTGTTCATGGGTAAAGCACCTTCGCTAAAGGTGAGCGACCAGCTCGCAGGCCGTTTCTTCAACGCATACGGCGACCCTATCGATGGCGGTCCGGCTGTTGAGGGTACAGAGGTTGAAATTGGCGGCCCGTCGGTGAACCCTGTCCGCCGTAAGCAACCGTCGGAGCTCATTGCTACGGGTATTGCAGGTATTGACCTGAACAATACTTTGGTGACAGGCCAGAAGATACCGTTCTTTGCCGACCCCGACCAGCCCTATAACCAGGTGATGGCCAATGTGGCGATGCGCGCCGAGACCGACAAGATTATTCTTGGAGGTATGGGTATGACAAACGACGATTACCTCTACTTCAAGAACCTATTCTCGAACGCCGGTGCACTTGACCGCATAATATCGTTCATGAACACTACAGAAGACCCTGCTGTAGAGCGTCTGCTCATTCCCGATATGGCGCTGACAGCAGCGGAGTACTTTGCTGTTGAGAAGAACGAGAAGGTTCTTGTGTTGCTCACCGACATGACAATGTATGCCGATGCGCTCTCAATTGTGTCGAACCGTATGGACCAGATTCCGTCAAAAGACTCTATGCCCGGTTCGCTTTACTCCGACCTTGCAAAGATATATGAGAAAGCTGTGCAGTTCCCCGCCGGCGGTTCAATAACAATCATTGCTGTTACAACACTGTCGGGCGGTGACATTACACACGCTGTGCCCGACAACACCGGTTACATTACCGAGGGTCAGCTCTTCCTGCGCCGCGACAGCGATATCGGTAAAGTAATTGTAGACCCGTTCCGTTCGCTATCACGCTTGAAACAGCTTGTTGCCGGAAAGAAGACCCGCAAGGACCATCCGCAGGTGATGAATGCCGCCGTGCGTCTTTATGCCGATGCAGCAAACTCAAAGACCAAAATGGAGAACGGTTTCGACCTTACCGACTACGACAAACGAACATTGGCCTTTGCAAAAGAGTACTCCGACAAGCTCTTGGCTATCGATGTCAACCTCAACACGACAGAGATGCTCGATGTTACATGGGGCCTCTTCTCGAAATACTTCAAGCCCGAGGAGGTGAATATACGTCAGGACCTTGTTGAAACATATTGGAAATAATAACTGAAGCATAATGATTGCATTTCAATATAACAAAACATCGCTCCAGCAACTCGAAAAGCAACTGAAGATGCGTGTGCGTACACTCCCTATCATCAAGAACAAGGAGAGCGCCCTGCGTATTGAGGTGAAGAAGTGCAAGGCCGAGATGCAGCAGCACGACGAGGAGTATGCGGCACAGCTTGAACAGTACTGCGCGCTCTTTGCCCTGTGGAACGAGTTCGATACCTCGCTCGTCAAGACCGGAGAACTGCTCATAGGGCAGCAGAAGGTGGCGGGAGTGCTGGTGCCGGTTCTTGAGAAAGCAAGTTTCGTGCTTGCTCCGTTCAGCCTCTTCGGCTCGCCGAAGTGGTTCCCCGACGGAATTGAATTCCTCAAGGAGATGGCAATGACTGCCATACGCCGCGAACTGCTGAACCGCAAACTGCAGTTGCTTGAGAATGCCCGTAGAAAAACCACCCAGAAGGTGAACCTTTTTGAAAAGGTGCAGATACCGGGATACCAGGATGCGATAAGAAAAATAAAACGCTTCATGGAGGATGAGGAGAATCTCTCGAAATCATCGCAAAAGATTTTGAAATCGCTCCTGGAGCAGAGAGAGGAGGTGACAGCATGATAGCTAAAATGAACAAATTGACACTCCTTATATATCACAAGGAGTATAATGGCTTCCTGCAGCGTCTGCGCGATGTTGGGGTAGTGCATGTTGTCGAGCGCGAAAGTGGTGCTGCAGGTAATCCTGAACTCGAAAAGCAGCTGTCGCTTGCGGCACGTTACAAGCAGGTAATACGCCGTCTTGAAATGTGCAGTGTGCCCGAACATTCTCCTGCAAAGGAGACAACCGGTGCAACAGCTCTGCTCGACAGGTTCGACACGCTTGTTGCCGAAATTGAACAGCAGAAGAGCGCAATTCAGGCAGTCGAGAAGGATATAGCGGCCATCGCTCCGTGGGGTGATTTTGACTTCAATACCATAGATAAACTCGAAAAGGCCGGTTACCGGTTGCAGTTCTTCATTACAGCAGAAAAGAACTTTGCTCCTGAATGGGCCGAGAAATATAATGCGATAACGGTCTCTTCACTCTCTTCGCGCCTGCATTTTGTGACTGTGACTCCGTTGGGTGTAGAGGTGGATATAGATGCCGAGCAGGCAAAGTTGCCCACAGCATCGCTCTCGTCGCTCAAAGGTGAGAAAGAGCGCATGCAGCAGCACCTTGATGCTCTTGAGAACGAGTATAAGGAACTGGCAGCAAGTTCGCTCAATACATTGCGCGCAGCACATACCGCATTGCAGTATGAGGTTGAGTTCTCGAAAGTGGCTCTTGGCGGCGAAAAGGTTTCGGGCGATAAGCTTCTGCTTCTCGAAGGCTGGGTGCCCGAAGAGAATACTGCCGAGTTGAAAGCTATGCTCGACAACAGCGGTGCTTTCTACCGGTTGCGACCCGTGCGCCGTGGTGATGATGCTCCGGTAAAGCTAAAGAACAATGCCTTTACACGCATGTATGAGGTGCTGACAAAGATGTATGGTATGCCTGGTGGAACAGATTTTGACCCCACACCTGTTGTGGCTCCGTTCTTCTCGCTGTTCTTCGCATTCTGTATGGGTGATGCCGGTTACGGTCTCATTCTCATACTTCTTGGCTTCTACCTTAAAAAGAAACTCAAGAGCGACCTTGCGGGAATGATGAACCTGGTGATTACATTGGGTATCTGTACCACGGTGCTCGGTGCCCTGCTGGGAACATTCTTCGGCATGAGCCTTCTCGACTCTAACCTGCCGCAGGAACTTAAAGAGTTTATCATAGCCGGTGATGTGGAACTGTTCGGCGCTACATACGATGTGCAGATGATACTTGCCCTTGCGATAGGTGTTGTGCATATATCGATAGCCATGACCGTAAAGGCAATAAACAGCACGGTGTTCTTCGGCTTCAAGGAGTCGTTGAGCGTTTGGGGTTGGTGGCTTGTGGTTGTCGGGGGTGCCATTGTGGGAACACTCACGTTCTTGAGTGTTATACCTGCAGAGGTGTCGAAGTGGGTACTCATTGCCGTGGGCTCAATAGGAGCTATCGGAATATATCTGCTCAATAATTTCCGCCGCAATGTATTCTCTAATATCGGTGCAGGCCTTTGGGATACATATAATATGGCTTCAGGCCTGTTGGGTGATATACTTTCATACATCCGACTCTTTGCCTTGGGCTTGGCCGGAGGTATGTTGGGTAGCACATTCAACAGCTTGGCACTGATGGTTGTAGAAGACCGCGAAGGAATAGGGCTTGTGTTCGGTTGGATAGGTTTTGGCCTTATCATCGTGATAGGTCATATCCTCAATATCGCAATGTCTTGCCTCAGTGCTTTCGTTCATCCGTTGCGTTTGACTTTTGTCGAGTACTTCAAGAATGCAGGCTATGAAGGCAAGGGTACAGAATACAAACCTTTCAAGAATAATAAAGAATAAATATAAATAAATTAAAATTTTAGAACTATGAACTTATTATTAGGTTATTTGGGAATGGGTCTCATGCTGGGACTCGCAGGTGTAGGTAGCAGCTACGGTACAACAATCGCCGGTAATGCTGCAGTCGGTGCTTTGAAGAAGGATTCTTCAAAATCATCGGGTTACATGATTTTGTCGGCACTTCCCGCCACACAGGGTCTCTATGGCTTCCTCGCTTTTCTGTTGCACTTCGGTAGTGTTACACCCGAGACTGGCCTGCTGTGGTTCGGTGTTGGTCTTGGTGTTGGCCTCGTTTGCCTCTTCTCGGCTATCCGTCAGGGCCAGGTTTGTGCCAACGGTATCGTTGGTATGTCACAGGGTCACGATGTGCAGACAAATACCATGATTTATGCTGCTCTCCCTGAATTCTATGCAATTCTTGCGCTTGTAGCAACATTCTTGGTGTAATACAAGTTTGGGTATTATAAAAACAGCATCTCTTCTCGCATGAGAAGAGATGCTGTTTTTGTACATTAGAATGATTACCTACTTTTATTGGCGTGATATTCGGCTTGTGATTTAGTTTCATAAGATTTACCATCGCCATTTCGCCATGTACCATCTTCGTTTTGACCAATACGGCTTCTCCAATTATTGGAAGGTGCTGGTGAATTTTTATCATTGGCTATATTGTTTGCAGTAAACAGAACTGCAAAAATACCGGCACAGATAATGAGTACTTGGAAAATAAGTTCGAGGAGTATCACAATCAAACCAATGATTGACACTATTGAACCCAATATATATACGATGCTGAATAGGGTGAAGAATAGTCCTGATATAAATCCGATTGTTTTGATATTCTTTACGAGAGAGATTGAAGCACCAATACCGAAAGAAAGTAGGAATGTTGCTACTGTAACAATATCTCGCACAACTCCGTGATATCCCATTAATGTGGTTATAATAAGTGCAGCTATTGTCAGGGGAAGGCATATTATCATACTGATAGCCATTGGTTTGATAGACAGGCCGTCATTGTCTTTGTCATTGTCAATCAACAAAAGCTCATAACCCTTGATGCTACAAAGTTGGAAGACTATAAAGATTACAAAAGGAATTGCGCGAAGGCAAGAGCCCCAGAAACCATAATTCTCCATTGAACACCACCAGAAAGCATCGTTTCCGAGTGTTATATATGCCCAGGTTTCCATTGATGTTGCTCCAAGTAAACATATTGGAACCACAACGATTGCAATACGTCTGATTATTTTATTAGCAAGGCCAATGAACAAGAAAATCATTGCTATTGCAAACATCGAAGCAATAATTGCATAGGGGGTAAAAGTTGCAAAAAATTTACCTTCCCATGAATGGTTCGTACGCTCTCGTGTATCTCCGAATGCGTCTTCAGTTCCTTCGGGGTTATCATCGCTGAACAGCAAACCATGGGATGTTACACCGTATTCCTTGCCATTGATGGTTATTGCTCCATAATCGGAATTTTCTTTTAGCAATCGTTTAAGGACAACAGTCTCGCCAATGGGTAATTTCATTACTTCATCACCCAAAGTTTCATAAGACCCGTCTTTGGCACGTTCTATCTTGTATACACTGATAGAGTCCTGGAAGTTGTCGTCGAGAATGTACTTTTGCGCTACAGACGGTAAACAACCCAAAAGGGTGGCGCAACAGATTGATAACAGTAGTTTTTTCATAGTTTTTATAAATGATATAGCGAGGTTCTATATGTATATTATAATCAGCATTTGCCGGACCTCATTCAGCTATATGCCGATTAATCCCTGTTTTGACAAATATAATAAATATCAAATAATTATATCGTCGTTTTATGTGTGAATTTTTCTTCTCTCAATCATTCTTCCATAAAATACCTCTCTTTTTGATGTTTGTGTCTGTTTTGGCAATATTTTGCTAACTGTTTGTTGCTTTTTTCTCCATTTTCCGACTTTTTAAGTTATTTTAATCTTTGGTTATTCAAAAGTTATTTTGTAATTTTGCACTTCATTTTGAGAGAGGGGGGAAGCTTTCTCTCCATTTGTTATTTATAATAAGGTGTTCCAGGAGTGAGAATGCCTTGGTTTTTGAGATTTATTAATTTATAATGAAGAAAGATTTAATGCGTCCCGATTTTTTGTTTGAGATAAGTTGGGAGGTCTGCAACAAGGTTGGTGGAATATACACAGTGGTGTCAACAAAGGCCCGTACACTTTCTCAGGTTGAGGGCTTGAATGCAATATATATCGGTCCCGATTTGTGGAAAGAGAAGCAGAATCCACTATTTACCGAAGACAAGCGCTTGTGGAATGGTTGGCGTAAAGCTGTTTCCGATGAGAAGATGACAGTGCGTTGCGGTTATTGGGAGATCCCGGGCCGTCCGAAGGTAATTCTTGTCGATTACACAGGTTACATGGATGATAAAGATGCTATCTATACCGAAATGTGGAACGATTATGGCGTAGACTCGTTGCATGGATATGGCGACTACGACGATTCCATGATTTTCGGTTATGCTGTTGGCAAGGTTATCGAGAGCTTCTGCAATGCTAATGTAAAGAAAGATAGCAATATCGTTGTTCAGGCCCATGAGTGGCAGAGTGGTGGTGCTGCGCTTTACTTGAAGAAGCATCTTCCCGCAGTGGGCACAATCTTTACAACCCATGCGACAAGTACCGGACGCTCAATAGCATCGAACGGCAAGCCGCTGTACGATTACTTCGAGGGTTATAACGGTGACCAGATGGCTGCCGAGCTCAATGTACAGTCGAAGCAGTCGGTGGAGAAGACTACTGCACACAATGTCGACTGTTTCACTACTGTGAGCGAGATTACCGCGCGCGAGTGCAAGCAGCTCATCGAGCGCGAGTGTGATGTTATTCTTGAGAATGGTTTCGAGAAGGATTTTGTTCCTGTGGGCAAGGAGTTTACGGCTAAAAGAAACGCGGCACGTAAGGTGCGTCTGCGCGTAGCGGCAGCTCTCACTGGCGATACTATTTCCGATGATGCTATTATAATAGGTATAGGCGGCCGCATGGAAATGCGCAATAAGGGTATTGATATGTTCCTTGAGTCGATGGCCCGCCTCAATGCCTGCAATGAGCTCAGCCGCGATGTGGTTGCGTTCATCGATGTTCCTGCATGGTCGGGCGATGCACGTGAGGATTTGATTAAACGTCTTTCGAGTGGCAAGGAGAGCTGGGATACACCACTTCCCAATCCTTATCTCACACATAACCTTAATAATTTCTATGACGATGCCATTGCATGCTCAATACGCAATCTGCAGATAGACAACCGCAGTGGCAAGAACCGCGTAAAGGTCATATATGTACCATGTTACCTCAAAGGCAACGACGGTGTGTTCAACATGGATTACTACGATGTTCTCATAGGTAACGACTTGAGCGTTTACCCCTCGTATTACGAACCTTGGGGTTACACTCCGCTCGAAAGTGCCGCCTTCCACATCCCGACCATCACTACAAACCTTGCAGGCTTCGGTCTTTGGGTGAATTCGGAACTCGGGCATGAGGGTAAGCTCGTTGATGGTGTGGAGGTTATAAACCGTACCGACAGCAACTATTTCGATGCAGCCGAGGTTATTACAAAAACTATTTGTATCTTTGCATCGCTTTCTGAAAAAGAGGTGCTCGACTGCCGTAAAAAGGTGGCAAAATTGGCCGAAAAGGCTCTGTGGAAACACTTTATAAGCAAATACCTCAAGGCTTACGATTTTGCGCTCACTGCAGCAGCCGGTAGAAAATGATGATAACATATTGAGTTGCTCCGGAATATGTAATCCCAACACAGTTGTCATATCGAGCGTATGCGAGATATCCCAACCGTTTTATCTTGAGATTCCTCACTGCGTTTCGGAATGACATTGACTTCAGGGCCAACTTATATGTTGTTATAAAATAAATAACGAAATATTCATTTAATTAAAATAATATGATTGCAATTAGTAACGCAAACCAACCAAGTTGGAAAACTGTTAATGTAAAATCCTTTATTCCCGAGTCACTCAAACCGCTGGAAGAGTTGTCACGTAACCTCTGGTGGGTGTGGAACGAGGAAGCTAAAGAACTTTTCTCAATGCTCGACAAAGACCTTTACAAGGCATGCTCGGGTAACCCTGTGCTTTTGCTTGAGAAGCTGGGTGTAGAGAAACTCGAAGAGTTGTCAAAGGACAAGAATGTACTTGACAAGCTTTCAAGCGTATATGCCGAATTCCGCAGATACATGGATGTAAAGCCCAATGCAGAGCGTCCTTCTGTAGCATACTTCTGTATGGAGTACGGTTTGACAAGTGTTCTTAAAATATATTCAGGCGGTCTTGGTATCCTTGCCGGTGATTACCTCAAGGAGG
>JAUNQV010000041.1:1322-4238 GCA_030535995.1 Bacteroidales bacterium | reverse complement strand
ATGTGTGCTGTAGGTTTCCTCTATCGTTACGGTTACTTCAGCCAATCTCTTTCAATGGACGGCTCACAGATTGCCAACTACGATGCACAGAACTTCAACCAGCTGCCCATAGAGCGCGTATATGAGGAGGATGGTATAACACCTCTTGTTATACATGTTCCATACATCGACTACTATGTACATGCCAATGTGTGGAGAGTAAATGTAGGCCGTGTGCCCCTTTACCTGCTCGATACAGACTTCGACATGAACAGCGAGTTTGACAAGCCTATCACACACAAGCTCTATGGTGGTGACTGGGAGAACCGTTTGAAGCAGGAGATTCTGCTCGGTATCGGTGGTATGATTGCTCTTGACAAACTTGGTATCAAGAAAGATATCTATCACTGCAACGAGGGTCACGCAGCACTCTGCAACCTCTATCGTCTGACACAGTACATCAAGACCGGTTACACATACGAAGAGGCTCTTGAGATTGTACGTGCAAGCAGCCTTTACACAGTTCACACTCCTGTACCTGCCGGTCACGACTACTTCGACGAGGCTCTCTTCGGCAAGTACATGAGAGGCTATGCAAGCCAGCTCAACATCACATGGGACGACCTCATGAACCTTGGCCGCATCAATGCCGGTGACAAGAACGAGCGTTTCTGTATGTCTACTTTCGCTTGCAACACTTGCCAGGAAATCAACGGTGTGAGCCGTCTCCACGGTAAGGTGTCAAAGTCAATGTTCGCCGAGATCTGGAAGGGTTACTATCCTTCGGAGAACCACGTAGGTTATGTAACCAACGGTGTTCACTATCCTACATGGGTTGCACCCGAGTGGGATGAACTCTATCGCAAGAATTTCGACCCGAGCTTCATCAGCGACCAGTCTAACGAGGATATCTGGCATGCAATCGACAAGATTTCAAACGAGACAATCTGGAATACACGCGTTGCTCGCAAGAAGATGCTTATCAACTACATAAAGAAGGCATTCAGCGAGGATTGGTTGAAGAACCAGGGCGACCCGATGCGTATCGTTGATGTTGTGAAGAAGATTAACCCCGATGCTCTTGTGATTGGTTTCGCACGTCGTTTTGCTACATACAAGCGTGCTCACCTTCTCTTCACAGACCTCGACCGTCTTGCAAAATTGCTCAACAACCCCGAGCGTCCTATCCAGTTCCTCTTTGCCGGTAAGGCTCACCCGCACGATGGTGCAGGCCAGGGTCTTATCAAGAAGATTATCGAAGTATCACGCCGTCCCGAGTTCGTAGGCAAGATTATCTTCCTTGAGAACTATGATATGGACCTTGCGAAACTCCTTGTTTCGGGTGTTGATATCTGGATGAACACACCTACACGTCCTCTTGAGGCATCAGGTACATCGGGTGAGAAGGCTCTCATGAACGGTGTCCTCAACTTCTCGGTTCTCGACGGTTGGTGGTGCGAGGGTTACAAGCCCGGTGCAGGTTGGGCTCTTAAAGAGGAGCGTACATACCAGAACCAGGAGTTCCAGGATCAGCTCGACGCTGCTACAATATACACACTTCTTGAAAATGAAATTCTGCCAATGTACTACAACCGTGGTGGCAAGGCATATTCCGACGAGTGGGTTGAGTGCATCAAGAAGTCTATAGCAGAGATTGCACCTCACTTCACAATGAAGCGTCAGCTCGACGACTACTTCAGCAAGTTCTACTGCAAGCAGGCAGAGCGTTATCACCGTCTCATCGCAAATGACTCAAAGGTTGTTCGTGCGCTTGCAAAGTGGAAAGAAGAGGTTGCTGCAAAGTGGAACGCTATCGAGGTTCTCTCTGTTGAGGGCGATACCGATTTCCTCAACGGCGCAATGTCGGCCGCAGACAAGTACAATGTATCTGTTACTGTTGACGAGAAGGGTCTTGACAATGCAGTGGCTGTTGAGCTTGTTGTGTTGGCTCCCGATGCAAAGGGCAACGACCAGGTATTCATGACCTATCCTCTTGAGGTTGTTAAGCGTGAAGGCAACATCTTTACATTCGCTGCCGAGATTGCTCCAACCAATGCCGGTGAATTCAAGATTGCATTCCGTATGTATCCTAACCACGAGGAGCTTCCTCACCGTATGGACTTCGCATACGTTAAGTGGTTCGCTTAATACCGACATGAACATATCATCAAAGGCGCGCTCGTTGCGAGCGCGCCTTTTTTTGTTGGCTAAAATGTTTAATGTGTAATGTGTAATGTTGAATGTTGAATATTGAATATTGAATATATAACGTTTAATGCCGTAGGGGCGAACCGGCGTGTTCGCCCTTTATGTTTAAAGTAGTGCCTAAAATGGCTAACATGTATTTATAGCTTTAAAGTGCTCCCTTAAGGTAGGGGAGCTCCGCGAAGCGGTGAGGGGTATGTTTTTGAATGTGAAATGTTTAATGTTAAATGTTTAGCGTAAAAAGCAGCTCTCCTTGTTTGTAATCAAGGTAGAGCTCCGCGAAGCGGTGAGGGGCTAAAATTATTTTAAAAAGGTGTAATGTTGAACGTTATATTTGAAAACAGAATTCAGATATTGTTAAATACATCTGAACCCTGTTTTCTCATTTACACAATATTTTGGACACTGCTGTTGGAATTATCAGATGTTATAGAAATGTATTCACTCGCCACGTGTCTGTAGCATACATCTCTACACAACCCCGTGGATACTCATAATGATTCTTATTCCCGATAAACCTTTGTATGGTCGTCAAAAACATTCATACCAATATCTTCTACGCTGTTTGGTATTTTAATGTTTGTAAGCCCATAACAACCTAAGAATGCCATATGTCCAATGCTTTTTACACTATTAGGGATTGTTATGCTTGTAAGCCCTTTGCAACCATAGAATACGCCTTCTCCAAGACTTGTTATGCTGTTAGGGATTGTAACGCTTGTAAGCCCTTCG
>JAUNQV010000041.1:0-1312 GCA_030535995.1 Bacteroidales bacterium | reverse complement strand
TTTTAAACGACCAATCTGTTCCCGTACGGGAAGATTTACAATTTTTTCTATATCAACAACTTACGCATTAAACGGTAGAAAAGTGACGACAAAGATTCTACGAGGAACTTATAAAATGCGATTTTAACGTTTTTAACCTTTCTTGGATATTTGTGTAAGTGTGATAGACCAAAAATGGACTGGTTTCTGGACTCGAACCAGAACATAGCTTCCATGCACCAGCCTTTTGAAGATTACATCTCTAACATGGTTTTTCTCTTATTATCTCTCTGCTATTTGTCTATTTCATGGGCTAAACCAACGACGTCAACTATCACAGGGATTTGAGATTCATCGGATGGCTTACAGTACAACTAGCAGCAGTCACATCCGAAAACAAACAAGTTAGCAACGATGCAGATGGATGCTACATGCGTCTTACACCACCTCAAAGTAGCCTGAGCGAATCTTCTCAACTCAAGCTACAATTTCAAAAATATAACTTTTTTCATTGTAATTAAGATTGGAGCCTGTTGTTAATTCATAGTCTGCCGGCTCGTATTAAACATCCTATGTGTTGAATTTATTATATCTTATATTTCAGCAAATACAGACCTTACTTCTATACTACTTAAATCCATATTTTTGTTCTCGCTTTTCAAATGCGTCCCGACCACCTTCTAGAATATCACAAACATGTTCACGAATTCCCTGTGAGTATAACACAGATGGTTCTTCGGGATTTCTTGATTTCGTGAATTCTAAAGCGCCATTAACATATTGAAATCGCATACCATCTCTATTATGACTATCAGACCCTTCTTGGTTAGCAACAATAACATTTTCTGCATCCGCACTTACTACTACATTTGAGTTGTGAGTAACGAGAATTATCTGTCGTTCTCTCTTTTTCTTTTTTATATATGTCACCAACTCATTATAGATGGCTCTATTATCGAGACTATCCTCTGGTTGGTCTATTAAGATTGGACATGTTTTTTCGCTAAAGTCCAATAATAATTTCAGAATAACAAATGCCTGTTTCCCTTCGGACATTTGCTTAAACGAATCGCCTTGATAAAAAAGTTCATACCCCAAACTATACCAACTCTTTGCAAAGAACTCTGTAGCAACATTTAGCGCTTCATATCCATTTTTTAGTTGTAATTCACCAAGCAACAATTTTTTTAGCAAATCCTTGGCATATGTACTGTTGTCACTATCATAATTGCGTACTATTGTGGCAAGGTATTCTTGACGTTCGGCACCCCTAATGTTTAGTCGGTTTTCCAAGAAATTCTGAAGAATATCACGTTGATGTTTCAGGTTAACA
>JAUNQV010000126.1 GCA_030535995.1 Bacteroidales bacterium | reverse complement strand
TTGGCGTCGTTGTGTAGACGTGCAAGCGCTGCAATTTCCGGCATCCAGCAGAGTGCACTGCGTATTGCATCGTGGTGGTTCAGGGTCATGTTTATTCCGTTGCCTGTTCCGCATATTGCAATGCCTCTTGTCAGTTCGCCCCTCTCTATTGCACTTGCAAGTGCGTGTGCAAATTCGGGGTAATTGCAACTCTCGGTACTGTTTGTACCAAAGTCTACAAACTCATATCCAGCCTCTTTAAGCCACTCTTTAACCTGCTCCTTGAGCGGGTAGCCTGCGTGGTCGCTTGCGAGTCCTATTCTTTTCATTGTAATTATAACATTGATTTTACCTGGTTGTACACGTTCTCTGCAGTGAAGCCCAGCTTCTCGTCGAGCACTTTATATGGTGCCGAGAAACCGAATGACTGCAGGCCCCATACCTTACCGTTTGCACCTACGAGGCCTTCGAGGTTTACCGGCAGGCCGGCTGTGAGGCCGAATATCTTTGCTCCTGTGGGGAGGATGCTCTCCTGATATTCCTTGGGCTGTGTGCGGAACAGGCCTTCTGACGGAACAGACACTATGCGGGTCTTTATTCCGTCGGCTTTTAGAAGTTTTGCTCCGTCAACGAGTGTAGAAACCTCGGAACCTGAAGCGAGCAGAATAACATCGTAATCCTCGTCGCTGTCGGCGATAATGTATGCTCCCTTCTCTGTCTGTGAGTAGTCTGTGCCCTGGGGAAGGTTGTTTACATTCTGGCGTGAGAATATGAGCCCTGTGGGTGTGTTGTCGTTCTCCATTGCGAGTTTCCATGCCTGTGTTGCCTCGTTTACATCGGCCGGGCGCAGTACAAGCATTGAGTTCTTTCCGCTGTGGTTCTTTACCTTTTCCATGAGGCGTACCTGTGCCTCCTGCTCAACGGGCTCGTGTGTAGGGCCATCTTCGCCTACGCGGAACGCGTCGTGTGACCATACGAATTTTACAGGAAGTTCCATGAGTGCTGCCATGCGAATGGCCGGTTTCATGTAGTCGCTGAACACGAAGAATGTACCGCAAGCTGCAATTACACCGCCGTGCAGTGCCATACCTATACATACACAGGCCATGGTCAACTCCGATACTCCGGCATGCAGGAATGCTCCGCTGAAGTCGCCCGGTGTGAATGCGTGTGTCTTTTTAAGGAAACCGTCGGTCTTGTCGCTGTTGCTCAAGTCGGCCGATGAGCATATCATGTTGCCGTAGTTCTCGGCAAGGATTCCGAGTACTGTTGCAGAGGCGTTGCGTGTGGGGGCATCGGCCTTCTGTTCTATGGCATTCCAGTCTATTGCAGGTTGCTTGCCGCTGAACCAGTCTTCGAGTTTCTGTGCTTTTTCGGGGTTTGCTGCTGCCCAGGCTGCCTTTGCCTGTTTGCGCTCGGCAACTATCTTGCGGAGTTCGGCAAGGCGCTGGTCGTACATCTCTTTTACTTCGGGGAAGAATACGAACGGGTTCTCTACATCACCGCCAAGGTTCTTTATGGTATTTATGTATGCATCGCCACCGAGGGGTGCTCCGTGTGTGCCACAGTCAAATTCGTAGCTGCTGCCGTCGGCGCGACGTGCTCCCTTGCCCATTACGGTGTTGCCTATGATGAGGGTGGGGCGTTCTTGTTCTGCTTTTGCCTCGGTGAGGGCTGCGCGTATAGCATCGCAGTCGTTGCCGTCGATTGTCAGTACCTTCCAGCCCCAAGCCTCGTACTTCTTGGCTGTGTCCTCGAACATAACCTCGTCGCAGCGTGTAGAGAGCTGTATCTGGTTGGCATCGTAGAACATTACAAGGTTATTGAGCTTCAGGTAACCTGCAAGGCGACCTGCGCCCTGTGAAATTTCCTCCTGTACTCCACCGTCGGAGATGAATGCGTATATTGTGTGCCCTAAAGCCTCTTTTCCCAAACGTGCCTCAAGGAATTTTGCTGCAATTGCAGCACCTACGGCGTAGGTGTGTCCCTGACCGAGAGGGCCCGAAGTGTTCTCTATTCCACGGGCAAAGTTTACCTCGGGGTGACCGGGGGTTGCACTTCCCCATTGGCGAAGCTGCTTGAGCTCCTCCATTGTATATTTGTCGGAGAGTGCAAGCACTGAATATAGCATCGGTGACATGTGCCCGGGGTCGAGGAAAAAGCGGTCGCGGCCTTCCCACAGTGGGTTGTCGGGGTCGTGTACAAGAAACTCGGAGTAGAGGACGTTGATGAAATCGGCGCCACCCATGGCACCTCCGGGGTGTCCTGATTTTGCTTTTTCAACCATAGCCGCGGTGAGTATTCGAATGTTGTCCGCAGCCTTGTTCATCAGTTGCTTGCTGTTCATATTGCTTTAGGGTTAGTGGAGTTTATCATTAAACCTTGTGCCTTGTTTGCGGGCACAGAGGTGGTATTTCTGTAATTTGTTACAAAAGTAATACTTTTTGTTTGAATGTGGAACATATTTGAATAATGATTTTATCGCCTGTTTATAAATAATTGTTTTATTGCTTATTTTTTTAACACGCCGGTCCCGAAGGTGCTCTTTTGATGTTTTTTTTGCCTCTGTGCTGCTCTTTTTGCCTTTATTGGTGGCTGCGTAAATGAGTTTTGTATTATCTTCGTGATAAAATTTTCTATTATGCTGATAAACTTGATTGCAAAGGAGTATGGATTGGCTCCGCGGAATGTGAGGAACACTGTCGAGCTTCTTGACGGAGGGGCTACAATACCTTTTATATCGCGCTACCGCAAGGAGGCTACCGGCTCTCTCGACGAGGTTGCTGTTGGCAATATCAAAGATATGTATGAGCGCTTGAAGGCTATTGTACAGCGCAAGGAAACCATAATAACAACGATAGAGGAGCTTGGTAAGCTCACTCCTGAACTGAAAAAACGTATTGACGGCTGTTTTGATTCCGTTGAACTTGAAGATATATATCTTCCCTACCGTCCCAAACGCCGTACTCGTGCAACAATAGCTCGTGAACGTGGTCTTGAACCGCTTGCCGACCTTATATTCCTGCAGCAGGCGGCTGATGTAAAAGGACGTGCAAGAGGCTTCCTCTGTGCCGATGTTCCTACTGTCGATGATGCAATTGCAGGTGCCTCTGATATCATAGCCGAGCGTGTGTCGGAAAATGAACAGGCGCGCAACACCATACGTCATCTTTTTGCCCGCCATGGGCTCTTGGTTTCAAAGGTCGTAAAGGGAAAGGAGGCCGATGGAATAAAGTATTCCGATTATTATGAGTGGCAGGAGCCTGTCGGGCGTATATCGTCGCACCGTCTGCTGGCAATATTGCGTGGCGAGGAAGAGGGGTTTCTGCGTGTGTCGATAACGGTAGATGCCGATGATGCTGTTGAAAGGCTCAACCGCCATTTTGTCAAGCGTTTCTCTCCCTCACGTGAATATATGGAGGCTGCTGTGGCCGATGGCTTCAAGCGTCTGTTGGCTCCCTCGATAGAGAATGAGACACGTGGGAATGCCAAGCAACGTGCCGACGATGAGGCTATCGCTGTCTTTGCCGAGAACCTGCGTCAGTTGCTCATGTCATCGCCTTTGGGGCAGAAGCGTGTGCTTGCCATCGACCCGGGTTTCCGTACAGGTTGCAAGGTGGTGGTGCTCGACTCGCAAGGCAACCTTGTCCACCACACGGTAATATACCCTCACCAGCCACAGAACGACCGGGAAGGTGCTGCAGAAACCATATCTTCGCTTGTGAGCAGGTATGCAGTTGAGGCTTTTGCTATCGGCAACGGAACGGCAGGCCGCGAAACAGAAGATTTTGTACGCAGGCTTGCTCTTGGTGCCGATATATTCTCGGTGAACGAGGATGGTGCTTCGGTCTATTCCGCTTCGGCAGTTGCGCGTGAGGAGTTCCCCGATGAAGATGTAACCGTGCGTGGAGCTGTTTCCATAGGCCGCCGTCTCATTGACCCACTTTCGGAACTTGTGAAGATAGAGCCGCGTTCAATAGGGGTGGGGCAGTACCAGCACAGCGTAGACCAGAGCAAGCTCAAGGAGCGTCTTGATGTTGTTGTGGAGAGCTGTGTGAACAGGGTTGGTGTGAACCTCAACACTGCTACCAAGCAGATACTTACCCACATTTCGGGCCTTGGCCCTGCGCTTGCCGAAAATATTGTGAAGTACCGCGCTGCCAATGGCGATTTCCGCTCACGCAAGGAACTTCTTAATGTTCCCCGTTTGGGCAACAAGGCTTTTGAGCAGGCTGCCGGCTTTTTGCGCGTAGTGGGTGGTGAAGAACCGCTCGACAACACCGCTGTTCACCCCGAGTCGTATGGCATTGTCGTTACAATGGCGAAGGATGCCGGTGTCTCATTGGGCGAGTTCATTGCAGACGGTGAACTGCGTAAGAGGGTTGTACTCTCCAATTATGTTACCGACAAGGTTGGAATTCCCACGCTCACCGATATTATGGATGCCCTCAACAAGCGTGGGCTTGACCCCCGTGAGCAGGCGAGGGCTTTCTCTTTCGACCCCTCTGTGCATGAGCTGGAGGATTTGCGTGTGGGCATGGTGCTTCCAGGGCTTGTTTCCAATATCACCGCTTTCGGTGCATTTGTGAATGTGGGAGTACATCAGGATGGCTTGGTGCACATTTCGCAGCTTGCCGACAGGTATGTCTCTTCTCCCGGAGATGTTGTCAAGCTCGGTCAGCAGGTGATGGTGAGGGTTGTTGAGGTGGATTTGAAGCGTCGTAGAATTTCGCTCTCAATGAAAGGTGTGTAATGCTCTTCGGTAGTGATGTTGTCAAGGGGTTGAAGCGAAAAAGTATAAGGGGGGGATCTCGGAGAGTGTATAAATCATGCGGGTGGCACGGCTGTGCCACCCGCATGATTTATATTTCTTGAAACTGTTATTCGGTAACAGGTTGTGGGGCTGTCGCTTCTGGGTTCTGGATGAGATTCGGGTTCTTGTCCATTGCCGATTGCGGAATGGGGAATATGAGAACATCGTCTCCGGCCGGGATGTTGAATATTACTTTCGGCTCATATCCACCGCCACGACGGTCGACACCTTTCTTCAAGCGCATGAGGTCGGTGTATGAGAAGCCTTCACCCCAAAGCTCGATAC
>JAUNQV010000125.1:3988-5110 GCA_030535995.1 Bacteroidales bacterium | reverse complement strand
ATGTTGCCCATTGCAACGGCATTGAAAAAGGCCGGTAACCGTGTGATTTCGGTTCTTGCCGGCCGTTCAAAGGACCTTATTATCCTTGAGAAAGAGGTTCGCGAGGTTTCCGATGAGGTTATAATAATGACCGACGACGGTTCATACGGCGACAAAGGCTTGGTTACCGAGGGTATCGAGCGAGTAATCAAGCGCGAGAAGGTTGACCACTGTGTGGCAATAGGCCCTGCAATAATGATGAAGTTTGTGTGCAAGCTTACCAAGCAGTATGAGATACCAACAGTTGTTTCGCTTAACACTATTATGGTCGACGGAACAGGTATGTGCGGTGCTTGTCGTGTCACTGTGGGTGGAAAGACAAAGTTCGTGTGTGTCGATGGCCCCGAGTTCGACGGTCATCAGGTCGATTTCGACGGCATGATGCAACGCCTTGGTTCTTTCAAGGCCGAGGAGGCTCACGAACTTGAGAAACTTGACAAGGTAGAGGAGTGTGCAAGCGAGTGTGACGACCTCACCAACCGCGACGCTGCCTGGCGCGTGGAGCTCCGTAACAGGATGAAGCCCAAGGAGCGCACAGCTATCGAACGCTGTCCGATGCCCGAACTTGAACCGGCCTACCGTGCCACAAAACTGCGCGAAGAGGTGAACACCGGCTTCACAAAGGAGATGGCGCTTGTTGAGGCACAGCGTTGTCTCGACTGCCCCAAGCCTGCCTGCATGGAGGGCTGTCCGGTAAACATAAAAATACCTTCATTCATCAAGAATATCGAGCGCGGCGAGTTTGTAAAGGCTGCCCAGGTGCTCAAGATGACAAGCTCGTTGCCTGCTGTGTGCGGTCGTGTATGTCCGCAGGAGAAACAGTGCGAGAGCCAGTGCATACACCTTAAGATGGGGCATAAGGCTGTTGCTATCGGTGCTCTGGAGCGCTTTGCAGCCGATTATGCACGTGAAAGCGGTGAAATGCCGGCTCCACAGGTAGCTGCATCGAACGGCAAGAAGGTTGCCGTGGTGGGTTCGGGCCCTGCCGGCCTCTCTTTTGCCGGTGATATGGCAAAATTGGGCTATGCTGTAACAGTGTTCGAGGCTTTGCATGAGATTGGCGGTGTGCTTAAATATGGTCTT
>JAUNQV010000125.1:0-3973 GCA_030535995.1 Bacteroidales bacterium | reverse complement strand
ATTCCCGAATTCCGTCTGCCAAACTCAATTGTCGAGCATGAGATTGAGAACCTGCGTGCAATGGGTGTGGAGTTTGTAAAGGACTGTGTTGTAGGAAAGACAATTTCCATTGCCAAGTTGCAGGAAGAGGGCTTTGAGGGCGTGTTTGTCGCATCGGGAGCCGGATTGCCGAACTTCATGAATATCCCCGGTGAGAACTCCATAAATATCCTTTCATCGAACGAGTATCTTACCCGCGTAAACCTTATGGATGCCTCTAACCCAGAGACTGACACTCCAATGCACTTGGGTAAGCGCGTGGCAGTTGTCGGTGGAGGTAACACTGCTATGGACTCTGTACGTACAGCACTTCGCTTGGGTGCCGAGAAGGCCATGATAATCTATCGTCGAAGCGAGGCCGAGATGCCTGCACGTCTTGAAGAGGTAAAACATGCCAAGGAGGAGGGTGTAGAGTTCCTTACACTGCACAACCCCATAGAGTACATTGCCGACGAGAAGGGCTGTGTAAAACAGATTGTGTTGCAGAAGATGGAGCTTGGAGAGCCCGATGCATCGGGTCGCCGTTCACCGGTTCCTGTAGAGGGTGCCATTGAGACAATTGACATTGACATGGCTGTTGTTTCGGTAGGTGTATCTCCTAACCCGCTTGTGCCTACATCGGTAGAGGGGCTTGAGCTTGGCCGCAAGAACACTATCGCAGTCAACGATAATATGCAGTCTTCGATACCGTTCATATATGCCGGTGGCGATATTGTTCGTGGTGGTGCTACTGTTATCCTTGCAATGGGTGACGGTCGTCGCGCTGCGGCTGCAATGCATGAGCAGTTGAGTAAATAAGGATATAATAAAGAGGCTGACTAAAAAGGCTCTTTTGTTGTTACGCTTGCCCGAAAAATACTCATTTACGCTTAGTAAATTAACCCACTAAGTGGCTTTTCCTCCTCGTAGCTCGGCATAGAATACAAGCATTCTCTGCTCTCGCATTACAGCGTCGGTTGCGTTTTTTCGGGCTTCGCAAGCCTAAAAATAGCTCTTTTTATCCAACCTCCCTACCAATGAGGGTGACCCATTTTACTTTTGGGTCACCCTCATGGTATGAGCTTTATGAGAGTATCATTGGCGACAATGGTATTTACAGAATCGCTGTACTCTTTCTGTCTTCTTGCAAACTGCTTCCATTTCCGTCTGACTTTCTTTACAAAGGAGTGGGTCTGTTTCCAGTCCTTGAACTCTCCGTTACGGCATAGCGTGTCATTGAAATACTCGGGCAGGCTCTTGTAGATGAGAAATGTGTCGACATTCCCGTTCCAGCGGTATTTGTTCTTGCCGTATTTATGGGCAAGGCGCATGGCATCGTTTATGTGCCCGAAGCCGGCATTGTATGCGGCAAGTACAAAATTGAGCCTCTCGTCGGGGTCGCTAATGTAGCGGTAGTGGTGTTCGAGCGATTCAATAAGTTGTGTGGCTGCCATAATGTTTGTTCGGGTATCCATGTGCAAAGAGTCGGGGATATCCATCCCTCGCATGGTCTTCGGCATCATCTGCATCACGCCTTTTGCACCGGCACCCGATATTGCAGTGCTGTCGAAACGTGACTCGGTGAATGCAATGGCGGCAATCAGTGTCCAGTCGTAGTCAAGGGTATCGGCGGCCTCTCTGAAATGGTGGTCGTAGTCCGAGAGTTCAACGTATGGCGACAGATAGATATACTCCGGCTCTTCCGGCTCGGGATGAAACCATATATAGCCGAAGATTATATCGCCTCCAAAAATGAATGCGAAGAAGGTAAGAAAAAGTGAGGTGGGGTATATGTATCTGCGTTTCATCTACAACCCCTTATTTCAGGAAGTAACCTATCGACATCTGCAGTGCCTTTATGGCTTTTGTGTTGTGTCCGCCTTGTGGCATTATTATATCGGCAAACTTCTTTGTAGGCTCAATGAACTCCCAGTGCATCTCCTTTACAATGCGTTCGTAACGCGAGATTACTGTCTCGGGTGTACGCCCGCGCTCGATTACATCGCGGCGTATGAGGCGTATGAGGCGGTCGTCGGCATCGGCATCGACAAATACCTTCAGGTCCATCAGCTCGCGGAGCTGCGGGTTTACAAGGGCCATGATACCCTCGATTATTATTACATCCTTCGGTTCTACATGAACTACTTCGGGCTGTCGGGTGCAGGTTATGTATGAGTATGTGGGCTGCTCGATGGCCTTGCCCTCGCGCAGCATGGTTATCTGCTCGACAAGCAGGTCCCAGTCAAAAGCATCGGGGTGGTCGAAGTTTATGAATTGTCTCTCTTCAACAGGGACATTGCTGCTGTCCTTGTAATATGAATCCTGTGGAATTACTGCCACCGAACCTTCGGGAAGCGAGTTTACAATCTCTTTTACAACTGTAGTTTTTCCGGAACCTGTACCTCCTGCAATGCCTATGATATACATGATGTTATGTTTTTTTTTGTTAGTTCTGTGTCGCCTGTGTAGTAAAGCACAGTTGCATGCCATTTCTCTGGGCATCTTCAAATATAATTCATTTCTTGTAAAATATCGGCCTGTTTAAAATTATTTCCACTCCCTTTGGCCAAAAAAACTTTCGGGAATAAAAAATTTCCTATAATAGGCATGTATAATGAAAGAATTTGTTAAATTTGCCAAAGATTATGCCCTCGTGGCACCAAAAAGAATTGTTTACTTTTAAAAGTATAATTATTATGGTAAATTTTAAAGAACTCGGTCTTGTAAACACACGTGATATGTTTGCAAGAGCAATGAAAGGCGGCTACGCTATTCCTGCTTTCAACTTCAACAACATGGAGCAGTTGCAGGCAATTGTAATGGCTGCAGTTGAGACAAAATCTCCTGTAATTCTTCAGGTATCAAGCGGCGCTCGCAAGT
Source organism: Bacteroidales bacterium (assembly GCA_030535995.1). Lineage (GTDB taxonomy): Bacteria > Bacteroidota > Bacteroidia > Bacteroidales > Bacteroidaceae > HGM04593. The sequence goes on along the minus strand of JAUNQV010000125.1, from coordinate 1,075 downwards.
ATGCTAACCAGACTCTTCTCCGCTACATGGCTGAAGGTGCTGTTGAGTATGCAAAGGAGCTCGGTTGCACTAACCCTGAAATCGTTCTTCACCTCGACCACGGTAACTCATTCGAGCTTTGCAAGTCTTGTATCGACATGGGCTTCTCATCGGTTATGATCGACGGTTCTCACCTTCCCTATGAAGAGAATGTTGCTCTTACAAAGAAGGTTGTTGAGTATGCACACCAGTACGATGTAACAGTTGAGGGTGAGCTTGGTATCCTTGCCGGTGTTGAGGATGACGTTGTTGCCGAGCACCACACATATACACGTCCCGAGGAGGTTGTTGACTTCGTTACAAAGACAGGTTGCGACAGCCTGGCTATCTCAATCGGTACTTCTCACGGTGCAAACAAGTTCAAACCCGAGCAGTGCACACGCAACGAGAAGGGTGTGCTTGTTCCTCCCCCATTGGCATTCGATGTTCTCGAGGGCTGTATGAAGGAGCTTCCCGGTTTCCCCATCGTTCTTCACGGTTCTTCTTCAGTTCCCCAGGAAGAGGTTGAGACTATCAACAAGTATGGCGGTGCTTTGAAAGATGCTATCGGTATCCCCGAAGAGGAGCTCCGCAAGGCTGCTTCTTTGGCAGTTTGCAAAATCAACATCGACAGCGACAGCCGTCTTGCAATGACAGCTGCTATACGTGAGGTATTTGCAACAAATCCTGCAGAGTTCGACCCAAGAAAGTATCTTGGTCCTGCTCGTGAGAACATGAAGAAACAGTATATCCACAAGATTGTGAATGTGCTTGGTTCTGATAACAAGCTCGCAGAATAATATTGCTTGAATATTAAATAATGAATTGGGGTGAACTTCAAAAAAAGTTCACCCCAATTTCTTGTATTGTCATTCGTAAAAGAGCATTTAGGTTCAGTAGAAATTCAGTGTGGGTAATATAGTACTTGTATGATACTTTTCATGCCGAGACATCTTATTCCAAGGTTGGTTTTACCCTTAATCAGTTATCTTTTATTCTTATTGCAGTCGTTCTATCATGTTCTTTTCGTGACCGAAAAGATACTGTGTTAAAATCC
>JAUNQV010000005.1 GCA_030535995.1 Bacteroidales bacterium | reverse complement strand
ACGGAGAAGATAATGATGCTCCCTTATATAGCACTTGTTGCGTGGACAATACTTGTTGCGTCTGACTTCTGTTTTAGTCTTGAGGTCTTTGCTGTTACAGCATTTGCTATGGGTGTAGCTGCTGTTTGGGGCTACAGTCAGCAAAGGGCTAATAAGAAACATCTTGATACTGTATTGCTGCATATCCGGAGCCTTCGTGGCGAAGAATGATGATTTATAATGCATAACGCGCGCACCGGAAAATGCGCGCGTTATGTGTGTTTTCTCGGATTTCTTTTTTTTTACTCAGGGGTAGTGTCGTGTAAATGAATCAAGCCTGCAGGTGTTTGGTCTGCAGGCTTGCTCGTCTGTTAAAACGCTTTTTAAGCGTCGATATGTGCGTATGTGGCGTTCTGTTCGATAAACTCGCGACGTGGGCCTACGTCGTCTCCCATGAGCATTGAGAATATGTAGTCGGCCTCCTGGGCATCGCGTATGGTTACCTGCTTCAGTGTGCGGGTTTCCGGGTTCATGGTGGTGTCCCACAGCTGTTCGGGGTTCATTTCACCAAGACCTTTGTAACGCTGTATGTTTATATCCTTTTCGTTGCCTCCTGCGTATTCCTGTACAAACGCCTCTTTCTCCTTGTCGTCGTAGCAATACTTCTTTACCTTGCCCTTTGAACAGAGATAGAGTGGTGGCATTGCCTTGTAGAGGTAGCCGGCCTCAATAATCTCGGGCATATAGCGGTAGAATAGTGTCATTATAAGTGTGCCTATGTGTGCACCGTCGACATCGGCATCGGCCATCATTATTATCTTGTGGTAGCGGAGTTTCTCTATATTGGCTTTCTTGCTGTCTTCGGGGTCAAGACCGAAGCGTACACCGATAGCCTGAATGATATTGTTTACTTCGTCGCTCTCGAAAGCCTTGTGCCACATTACTTTCTCCACATTGAGGATTTTACCGCGTAGCGGAAGTATTGCCTGGAACTTGTTCTTGCGTCCCTGTTTTGCCGAACCTCCCGCAGAGTCACCCTCGACAAGGAAAAGTTCGCAGTTTGCAGGGTCTTTGTCGGAACAATCGGCGAGTTTTCCCGGCATGCCACAGCCGCTCATAGGGCTCTTGCGCTGTACGCTCTCACGTGCCTTGCGTGCGGCTATACGTGCTGTAGCAGCAAGTATCACCTTGTCCACAATCATTTTTGCCTCTTTGGGGTGCTCTTCAAGGTAATATGCGAGAGCCTCTCCAACGGCCTGGTCCACGGCTCCTGTAACCTCGCTGTTGCCGAGCTTGGTCTTTGTCTGGCCTTCGAATTGTGGCTCTGCAACTTTTACCGATACAATGGCTGTGAGGCCCTCACGGAAGTCTTCACCGGAGATCTCGACCTTTGCCTTTTCCAATGCCTTGGTGTCGTCGGCATATTTCTTTAGTGTGCGTGTGAGTGCGCGACGGAAGCCTGCAAGGTGTGTACCGCCCTCAATTGTGTTGATGTTGTTCACGTATGTGTGTACATTCTCACTGTAGCCGGTGTTGTATATTATTGAGGCTTCGATGGGAATGCCGCCTTTTTCGGTATTGAGGTATATTACATCGCCAATGAGTGGTGTGCGCGATGAGTCAATGTAACGGACGAACTCTTTCAAGCCCTCGGTTGAGAAGAATGTCTCGCTCTTGAAGTTGCCGTTCTCGTCGCTCTCACGCTCGTCTGTCAGGGTGATTGTTATACCTGCGTTGAGGTATGCAAGTTCGCGCAAGCGGGTCGCGAGAATCTGGTATTGGTACTCTGTGACTGTGAATATAGAGTCGTCGGGTTGGAATGTCTGCTTTGTTCCCCTTATGTCGGTTTCTCCGACACAGTGTACTGTTTCAAGTGGCTTACCGCATGAGTAGTTCTGCTCGTAGTGCTTGCCGTCGCGGAAAACCTCTGTTTTCATGTGTTTTGAGAGCGCATTCACGCAGGATACACCTACGCCGTGCAAACCTCCTGAAACCTTGTATGAATCTTTGTTGAACTTACCGCCGGCGTGGAGCACTGTCATTACGACTTCAAGGGCTGAACGGCCCTCTTTTTCGTGCATGTCAACGGGAATACCGCGTCCATTGTCCTGAACGGTAATTGAGTTACCCGGGTTTATGGTTACATTTATATGGGTACAGAAGCCGGCCATCGCTTCGTCGATAGAGTTGTCGACAACCTCATAAACAAGGTGGTGAAGTCCTTTTTCGCTGATGTCGCCAATGTACATGGCAGGGCGTTTACGAACTGCCTCAAGGCCTTCGAGGACCTGTATGCTGTCGGCTGAATAGCTGGCTGCTGAGCTCTTCTTGATTTCTTCGTTCATGTCTGTTTTTCTTATCAAAATAACTGAACAAAGTTAGTGAAAAATAGGGGTTTTTGCAAGAATTTGCAATAAATGTTTTTGTGTGCAACACTCTCTTTTTTAGCTCTTTTCCGGCTATGTGCGCTGTGGGGTGAAGTGTGTGGTTTGGGAGTGGCGTATATGCGAAAAGGCTGGAAAAAATCCAGCCTTTTGTGGTAAATATATGTTTTGAGAATTTAGGCTAACTTCGCAATTCTGGCGCACAAACCTGATTTGAGGTTTGCAGCCTTGTTTTTGTGGATAAGACCACGTTTAGCCATTCTGTCAAGCATCTTCTGTACCTCGGGGAACTTGGCCAAAGCTTCGTTCTTGTCGGTCATAGCGCGGAGGCTGCGAACTGCAGAGCGCATGTTCTTGCCGAAATAACGGTTCTGAAGATTTCTCTTCTCTGTTTGTCTGATTCTCTTAAGTGATGATTTGTGGTTTGCCATCTCTTTAATAATATTTTTAGTTTACTTGTAGCCCATAGGGGAATCGAACCCCTCTTTCAAGAATGAAAATCTTGCGTCCTAGCCGATAGACGAATGGGCCGGCCTTTGTTGTGAACCCCTTTTGAGGGTTGCTCGGGCTTTTAATATTGCCAAAGCGAGTGCAAAGGTATAATCTTTTTTTTTAATGACAAAGGATTTTTGAATATTTTTTATAGTTTTGTATGTGAAACAGTTTTTATTGTGCTATGGTTGAGGTTTTTGAGGGAATAGTCCTGCGCACTCTGCGTTACAGCGATTCTTTGATGCTTGCCGATGTTTATACACTCCAAAAGGGGAGAATGTCCCTGCTGGTACCGGTGACACACAGCAAGCGTGGGAGGGTGCGGAATGTGCTGTTCCAGCCATTGGCAATGCTGTCGCTTACAGTGTCGTACAAGCAAAGCAGGCAGCTGCAGCGTGTAACCGCCGTGCAACCATACAGAATGTACTCCTCAATCCCTTTCAATGTCGTAAAGTCGGCAATAGCGCTCTATCTGTCCGAGGTGCTTGTCTATGCCCTGCGCGAGGAGGAGCGTAACGATGCTCTCTTCATGTTCCTCAACCGTTCATTCCTGTTGTTTGATGAGCTTGGAGAGGGTTATGCCGATTTCCACATCGTATTCCTCTCGCAACTGTTGCGTCACCTTGGAATATATCCAAATATCGAAGATTATACCGAGGGGTGCTATTTCGACCTTGTACAGGGATGTGCGCTCAAGGCTTCTCCTTTGCATGCGAACTTCCTGAAGCCGCAGGATGCCGGGTATTTCGTGTCGCTCATGCGTGTAGAGTATGAGACAATGCATAAACTCTCTTTAAACAGAGAATTGCGGGGTTGTTACCTCGCAATTCTCAATCTTTACTATAGATTGCATGTTCCCGACTTTCCACAGATAAAATCGATGGAGGTCTTGAAAGAACTTTTCGATTAGTTGCCCAACAACTCCTTTACGAGTTTGGAAATAAGTCTTCCATCGGCTTTCCCTGCAAGCTGCTTGGTTGCAATACCCATAACCTTGCCCATCTCTTTCGGGCTATTGGCACCGGTCTGTGAAACTATTTCGGCAAGGATAGCCTTAATCTCATTCTCGTCCATCTGCTCGGGCAGGTATCTCTCCATTATTGCCACCTGTGCCAACTCTTCGTTTGCAAGCTCGGGGCGGTTCTGGCTGTTGTAGAGCTGTGCCGATTCTTTTCCCTGCTTTACCAGCTTCTGAATCAGTTTAATGGCTGTTTCGTCACTTACAGTATCTCCTGCACCGGGAGCAGTCTTTGCTTCGAGAAGCACTTTCTTTATGTTGCGCAGTGTGTCGAGGGCTACTTTGTCCTTTGCCTTCATAGCCTCCTTGATGTCGTTGCTTATGATATCAAACAGTTCCATATATATTGTTCTTAAAGGTTAATATCTTCGTTGTCACTCTCTTCAACAGTATTTGCTGCAGGTTGTCCGGATTTTGTAAAATCTGTTTCATTTACCGGGATTGCAATGGCTGCTATCCTTTCGAGTTCCTGTGCAGTGCGTTTGTATGTGGGTGAGGCATCAATGGCTGCAAGCAGTTCTTCGTTGTGCATATCCTCGCCTTTGAATATATAAACCTTATATTCGGGCTTGTAGAATACTTCAACCATCTCATTGAGTCTTTTGTCCTCTCTTGCAATTCTCTCCTCCTCTTCGTGTGAGAGAGCTCTCTTTTCCTCTTCCTCTTTTTCAATTACCGGTTGCATTCCTGGAATATCCTTCATACCGAAGCCGGTTGCAAGAACGGTTACCTTAACCTCGCCCTCCTGCAGGTTGTGGTCATTGCTTAAACCCCAGATAAGTTCTATGTTCTCCTCCTTGAACTGCGACATGAAAGACTCTACTTCACCCATCTCCTCTACTCTTATCGGGTCGTTGGGGTTCTGGTATATGTTGAAGAGTATCTTCTTCGATTTATAAATATCGTTGTCGTTGAGAAGCGGTGAGTGCAGGGCGCTTCGGAATGCACGTGAAACGCGCATCTCGCCTGTTTCAATTCCATAACTCATTATGGCAACGCCGCCGTTCTTGAGAATTTTCCTTACATCGCGGAAATCGAGGTTAATGGTGCCGCGGGCTGTTATAATCTCTGCAATACTCTTGGTTGCAGTGGTGAGCACATCGTCAACCATGCGGAACCCGTCGTTCACATTCAGCTTGGGGTAGATGTCTATCAGGCGCTGGTTGTTTATTACAAGCAACGCATCGACATGCTTGGCAATCTCTATCACCCCTTTGAGTGCCTGTTTTATCTTGCCGGTCATCTCGAACTTGAACGGAATGGTGACAATGCCAATAGTCAATATTCCCAGGTTTTTTGCAATTTCTGCCACTACGGGAGATGCTCCGGTACCTGTGCCTCCACCCATTCCGGCAGTGATGAATGCCATCTTGGTGCCATCGTTGAAGAGGTTGGTAATCTCCTCACGGCTCTCCTCGGCAGCCCTGCGGGCAAATTCAGGGTCGTTGCCGGCTCCAAGGCCTTCTGTTATCCTCTCTCCCAATTGTATCTTCTTTGGTATCGGGGAGTTCTGCAGTGCCTGCATGTCGGTGTTGCATACAGCAAATGATACATTGTGTATGCCTTTGCGGTACATGTTGTGTACGGCGTTGCTGCCACCTCCGCCAACTCCTATAACCTTAATTATTCTTGGAGCGTCTGTGGGTATTGCAAATGGCAGGCTCTTTTTTACTTGTTCGTTCATTTCCATACTTGTATGTATCATTTGTTAATTGTCGTCATCGTCCGATTCTTCTCCATCATCACTGGTAATCTCTCCTACAAGGTTCTTGGTTCCCTGTTTGAGTTTCCCGAACCAGTTGTCGAAATCAAAAAGCCCGGGACCTTTTTCTTTCTTCTTCCGTTCTTTTTCGAGTCTTTTCTTCTCTTTCCTCTCCTCCTTCTCTTTTCTTATTCTCTCCCTCTCCTGTTCTCTCTTCTCCTCTTCCGAAATTTCGGGTATTGTCTTTTCGGTTTCCTCCCGTTGTGTTTCCTCTTCGTCGAGCTGTTCGTAGGTGAATATGTTCTGTTCAACAGGTGGTGTATAAACGGCTGGTTTAATCTCCTCGCAGCAATTCTCCTTGCCCTGTTTCAGCAACCCGTAGAGAGCGGTTGAGAATATACCGTTGATGTTGACTCCGTTACCGCTGTCGAGGTTGAATCTTGGCTCCGGAATAATCTCATTCTGGAAGTTGGGAAGGTACTCCTCGAAAAGCATTTCAAGGTTCTTGAGTTTTGAACCTCCGCCGGTAAATATAAGGTGGTTTACAAGTTCGCCCGACTCCTCTACCTGGTATTTTATGTTCTGCAGTATCTCGCACATACGTGCATTGATGATGTTGTTGACGGTATCGGCATCAATGGGTTCCTTCTCGTTGTTCGGCGATTTGTAGCCACGGGTAATCTTTATCTCTTCAGCTTCATCGAATGATATCTGTTCGTTGCAGAGGTCGTTGGTTATATTGCGGCTTCCAAGGGGCAGAACGGTGAGCTTGCGCAGGATATCGTTCTTGTATATTGCTATGGTTGTTGTCTCTGCACCAATGTTGACAAGGGCACAACCGTTGCGGCGGGCATCCTTCGACAGGAGAATGTCGGCATCCATACGTGCAGCGCTGAAACTGTCGGCTATTTCAACCTCGGCCTGTGCAAAGCTCTCGTTGAGCTGGTTGAGGAACTGCTCCTTAATCACAATATTCAGGTAGTTTGCCTCTATCTGCATGGTTGGAGCTCCAACGGGGTTGTTGTCGATTTTGCCATCGAGCTTATATTCCTGGTTCACAACCTGTACCCTTGTGTAGCCATCAGGGGTCTGGAAAGTCTTGTCATTATCAAGTGCCATTTCGGCAATTATCTCCGGCGTTATCTTTGTAAAGGTCTCGAAATTGCGGGTAACGGTTGACTTTATCGACTTTACAGAAAGGCCGGCAAGGGAGATATATGCCCTTTTTATATTCACTCTGTCGAGGCTGCTCTCAAGGGTATTTATGATGTAGTTTATGGCATTGCTTGCTTCGTCGACATTGCGTACAACGCCCCTCGAAATGAAATTCTTGACAGGTGTACTTGCTGCAGCAAGAATTTTAATTCCGTTGTAGGTCTCAATGCCTACCGTGCCCGAAATCTTCGATGAGCTTATTTCAATAGCTGTGATGTAAGTCGTATTTCCCATATTTATTTCTGTTTCTCTCGTTTTGTACAAATGACCTTGTCGGTGAACTCTATGTTAATCTTGCTGTATTTGTTCCACCCGATACCGTTTAGGGCTTTTTTGTAGAAGGTGCTCAACTTCTCCAGTTTGGCTTCAATATCATCGGCAGTTCCGAGCTCTATCGTGTGGTTGCCTACGCGCGGTACCAGAATTGCCTCTTTCTTTTCATTTAAATAGAGCTGTTCTATCTGTGCTTTCCAGAAATTGCTTCTGTCTATGGCTACTGCAATATCCTTAATCTCCTTGCTTGCAATTTCTTTGTCGATGAAGCCGCTTGCGACAGGCAGGAAGAGTGCGTTCTGTATTCCGTGTATTATGTTGCCGTCCTTGTCGATACAATAGGCCTCGCCGTTCTTGTCGAAGATTTTCATTATAGGTTTCCTGCAGCATATCTCTATCATTACATAATCTCCCGTGCTCTTGTATACCTGGCACTCCTTGACTAAAGATATGTTGTTTATCAGGCTTTCAATATCCCTGCAAAGAACCTCTTCCATTGGCTTGCCGCTGGGGTCGAGCTCTTCGCCGACGAGTATATCTATAATATCTTTTCTGCTTATGGCATCGAGGCTGTTGTCGGTAATCTCGACAAGAACACCTTTGCACTTGCCGTCGTTGCCCAAATTGGGAACTATGGCAAAAGCAAACAGGGCGTAGCCTATTGCCGCTACTGCAAAAAGGATTTTAAAAATCTTCTTTAACATAAACGGTTCTTGAGAATATCTTTCATCATTGGTACATCGTTCTCAATGTCGCCGGCACCGAGTGAGACAAGGACCTGAATATCATTCTTCTTCTCCTCTATTGTCTTTATGACATCGGCTCTGCTGCACATGCTTTTCACCACATGCGGTTCTATGCAGTCGTATATGAGCTTGCTTGTAACTCCGGGTATCGGTTTTTCGCGGGCCGGGTAAATATCGACAAGTATAACTTCGTCGAAGAGTGAGAGGCTCTGTGCAAACTCCTTGTAGAAGTCGGCTGTGCGACTAAAGAGGTGCGGTTGGAAAAGTGCCGTTATCTTCTTGTCGCTGTATAGCTCTTTTATCGACTTTGCGCAGGCCTTTACTTCGTCGGGGTGGTGTGCATAGTCGCTCAACAACACAATCTCTTTCTCCTTTATATGAAAGTCGAATCGGCGGTCGGCGCCTGCAAAGCTCTTCATTCCGGCTCTTATCTCCTCGGCTGTGGCTCCGCAAATTTCGGCCATAGCCATGGCAACTACACCGTTCTCGATGTTTATGCTCACAGGAACCCCTAACTCTATGTCGTTTATGCGTTGCCATGGCGAAACATAATCGATGACAATGGTGCCGCTTCCTATGCGTATGCACTCTGCGTGGAAATCTCCGCTCTCACGGCCGTATGTATAACTCTTTACACCGGCTTTCGTTCTTGGTTTCACCTCCAGCCCTTCGTGTATTATAAGACAACCGTCGGGGCGTATCCTCTCGGTGAATTGTGCAAAGGCTTCAAGATAGTTCTCCTTGTTGCCATAGATGTCGAGGTGGTCGGGGTCGGCCGATGTTATTGCAGCAATGCTCGGTTCGAGCTGCAGGAATGAACGGTCGTACTCATCGGCTTCAACGACAACGAGGTCACTGCTTTCTGTTAGTATGAGATTGCTCTTGTAGTTCTTTGATATGCCGCCGAGGAATGCTGCACAGTCTACATGTGACTGGTGCAGAAGGTGTGCTGTCATTGTGGAGGTGGTTGTCTTGCCATGAGTACCGGCCACACATACACCTCTCTTGCCCTTGGTAATGATACCAAGCACTTCGGCTCTCTTCATTATGCAGAAACCTCCTTCCCTGAACATCTCCCACTCTTTGTGGTCGGCCGGTATTGCCGGGGTGTAGACAACGAGTGTGGTTGCCGGCTCCTTGCACTCTTGAGGTATCTGTTCAATATCCTCTTCAAAGTGCAGGAGAGCGCCTTCGTTTATTAGAGCCTTGGTCAGTCCGCTGGGTGTGCGGTCGTATCCGGCAACAAATTTGCCCTCGCTGATGAAGTAGCGTACGAGGGCGCTCATGCCTATTCCTCCGGCTCCAAGGAAATATACCGATTTTATATCTTCGAGTCTCATTATTTTATGTTCTCTTTTTTTCTTCGTGTCTCTTTTTCAATGTATGCATCGGCAAGCATCAGTACCTCGCTTGCAATTATCTCCGCTGCATTAGGGCGTCCCAGCTTCTCTACATTCTGTTCAAGTGATGCTATTGTCTCGGGGCTGTTGACGGTTTCTACAGCCTTTGCTACAAGCTCTTCTTTCGCCTTTGCGTCGGCAATGTGTATTGCCGCTCCTTTCTCTACCAGTGCCATTGCATTCTTTGTCTGGTGGTCTTCCGAAACATTCGGCGAGGGTACAAGTATCACGGCTTTTCCAAGCAGGGCAAACTCTGAAATTGAGCCTGCACCGGCACGCGATACTACAAGGTCGGCTGCGCCGAGCGCATCGGCCATATTGGAAACGAAGTCGGTTATCACAAGGTTGTCGGGCTTGCCTTTACCCTCTGCCGCCCTCTGTTTCATCTCTTCGAAATAGAGTTTCCCTGTCTGCCAGATGAATTGTATGTTGCTGTTTGCCCTAATGGTTTCAATATTGGCTATTATCGCCTCGTTGATGCTGCGTGCACCAAGGCTTCCTCCTACAATGAGTATGCACTTTTTCTCCTCATCGAGCCCCATGGCCTTTATTGCCTCCTTGCGGTATGAGCGCATATCTATGAGGCTCTTGCGCACAGGGTTACCTGTCAGTTTAATCTTCTCGTGAGGGAAGAAGCGTTCCATATTGTCGTATGCGACGCATATCATCTTCGCTTTCTTCGAGAGAATCTTGTTGGTTACTCCTGCGTATGAGTTCTGCTCCTGTATCAGGGTAGGAATGTTCATGCTTGCAGCCATCTTGAGTGTAGGGCCGCTTGCATAGCCGCCGACACCTACAGCAACCTGGGGCGCAAACTCCTTTATTATCTTCTTTGCCATGCGCTGGCTTTTGAATATAAGCCACAGAACCTTGATGTTCTTGAACAGGTTCTTGCGGTTGAAACCGGCAATGGGCAATCCTTTTATCTCATATCCGGCATCGGGAACGCGCTGCATCTCCATGCGGTTGTTTGCACCGACAAAGAGTATCTTGGCATCGGGTTGCTTGCTCCTTATGGCATCGGCTATCGAAAGGGCGGGGAATATATGTCCTCCTGTTCCGCCACCGCTTATTATAATTCTATACTCCTTCTTCATTGTCGTCGTTGTTTTCGTTTGTTATGAGTTCTGTAACCTCCTTGTTGGCCTGGTTGGGGTTGTTGCTTGCCTTCTTGGCATATCGGCTTATACTTAAAATCATTCCTATGTACACACAATTGATGAGCACTGATGTTCCTCCTTGGCTAATCAGCGGCAACGGTTGTCCTGTGACAAAATCCCCCACGGAGATATACATGTGCAACATGGCCTGCATGGTAATTATCATTCCTATTCCCATTATGAGAAAGGCCGGGTAGGGGTCTTCGCATTTCTTTGCGATTTTACCGCAACGGTAAAGTATTGTCATGTAAAGTATCAGTACAAACAGGCCTCCCAGAAGCCCGAGTTCCTCAATTATCACAGCATAAATGAAATCGGAATATGCGTGTGGAATAAAGTCGCGCTGCACGGAGTTTCCCGGGCCGCAACCGATAATGTGGCTCGATGCGATGGCAATATTGGCGTATGTCCTCTGCTCATTGTCTATAACATAATCTTCGGCCGACACAGGCTTGCTGTCGACAGCATCTAATAAACGGTGCTTCCATGTTACTATTTTTTGTCCAAGCCCTTTGTCCTCGGCAGCACTGTCGGGGGTCAGCATTATTGCGGTAATGCCGATGACAACTGTAGCAACCGCTATACCCATGATTGCCAGCAATTGTTTGCCCGGAAAGCGACCTACAAACATCATCATATAGAGTGTGAGCATGATGATGAATGCTGTGGAAAGGTTCTCCTTCAAAATCAAAAGCACGGGAACGGCGCAGTAGAGCAGTATACGTTTGAGGGCGAAACGGTCGGTGCCCTCATCGTCCTGGTGTTGTGTTGTTATAAGCGCTGTAACCATAACAAGCCCCATCTTGGCAAGTTCCATAGGTTGGAATGTCATGCCCATGATTTTTATCCATCGTGCACTGTCGTTTATCTTTGAACCTTCATCGAACTGTGCCCATATAAGTCCGGCAACTCCAAGCCAGTAGATGATATATGTAAAACTCTTTATCCATGCAACCTTCATATTATGCATGAACCATACAACAACCATGCCTGCCGCCAAGAATGCAGTGTGTTTTATAATGGGGCTCCAATAGCTTCCGCTTTCGCCTATCTGACGGCTTGTAGCACTGAACACCTCAACCCATGAGATGGCACAAATGATGAAGAAGACTGCCCATATAGTCTTGTCACCTTTAAAAAGTATTTTTCTTATCTGTTCGCCTCCCATAGTCAATGGTTACAATTTACATACGTATTCTTTAAAAAGTTTTCCTCTCTCTTCGTAGCTCTTGAAGAGGTCGAAACTTGCACAGCAGGGGCTCAACAGCACTGTTTCTCCTCTCTTTGCCATCTTATATGCCTGTTCAATGCACTCCTCCATGGAGTGGGTGTCGGCAATGGGTAGCCCGAAATCTCCGAAGAAATCATGCAGCTTGCTGTTGTCGGCTCCAAGGAAAATCAGCCCGCTGCATTTTTCCTTAACGAGCTGTGCAATTTCGTTATAGTCGTTGCCCTTGTCTTTTCCGCCAAGTATGAGTATGGTTTTCCTCTTCATGCTCTGCAGAGCGTACCAGCAACTGTTCACATTGGTTGCTTTTGAGTCGTTGATGTATTCAACGCCTGCAACATCAGCAACTTTTTCGAGTCTGTGCTCGACTCCTGCAAATGTGGAAAGAGCTTCGCGTATTGTCTCTTTGCGTATTCCGGCTACATTGGCCGAAATGCCGGCTGCCATTGAGTTGTAGAGGTTGTGCTTGCCGGTGAGCGACAACTCCTCAAGTTCCATATTGAACGGTACCGGTTCTGTAAATACCAGCTTCTCTTTTTCGGTGTATGCTGCGGCACCCTCTTCTTTCTCTTCGGCAAAGGGGTACAGCCTGCCATGTCTGTATTTTGGAAGCTCCTTTTTTATTATGGGGTCGTCGTTCCAGTAGACGAAGGCATCATCGGGCTGCTGGTTCTGCAGAATGCGCAATTTTGCATCTACGTAGTTCTGCATGTCGTAACCGTACCTGTCGAGATGGTCGGGGGTAATGTTCAGCAATACAGCCACATTTGCACGGAATTCGTACATGTTATCGAGTTGGAAACTGCTGAGCTCTACAATGTAATAGTCCTTGTCGCCCTCGGCAACCTGCAGGGCAAGGCTACGGCCAATGTTTCCGGCAAGGCCTACATTCAACCCTGCTTCGCGGAATATGTGGTATATGAGTGAGGTGGTGGTCGTCTTGCCGTTGCTTCCTGTTATACATACCATTTTTGCCCTTGTGTATCGGCCTGCAAACTCAATCTCGGAGATGATGGGAATTCCTGCCTCTTTCGCCTTCTCTACAATGGGTGCTTCATTGGGAATTCCGGGGCTTTTTATTATCTCCCCGGCCGAGAGAATGAGCTCCTCGCTGTGTTTCTTCTCCTCCCAAGGTATGTTGTGTTCGTCAAGCATCTGCTTGTATTTGCCGGCAATGGCTCCGAAGTCCGATACAAAGACCTCGAACCCAAGCTTGTTGGCAAGTACGGCTGCACCGCAACCGCTCTCTCCGGCTCCTAATATCACTATTCTCTTCTCCATTTATCTTATCTTTAGTGTCATGAGTGTAATGGCTGCCATAATCACTGTCACAATCCAGAAGCGTACGGTTACCTTGGCCTCATGCATCGGCCTTTCGGGGCCTTTGAATATATATGTACACTCTTTGTCGAGTTTATCGTCCTCCACATTGTAGTGGTGGTGAAGCGGGGTACGACGGAATATTCTCTGTTTTATACCTCTCTTCTTTCCTCGTTTGAAATATGCAACCTGCATTATTACAGAAAGGTTCTCTGCCACGAAAATTCCGCAAAGCAATACCAGCAATATCTCCTTGTGTATAAGTATGGCTATAACACCGATTATACCACCGATAGTGAGGCTTCCCGTGTCGCCCATGAATACCTGTGCAGGGAATGAGTTATACCACAGGAAACCTATAAGCGCTCCAATGAAAGCAAAACTGAAGATAACGACCTCCTCTGCTCCCGGCAAGAACATGATGTTAAGGTATTCGGCCCAATTGACATGACTCGATACATAGGCAAGCACAGCAAGGGTTACCCCTATTATAGCGGCATTGCCGGCGAGCATGCCGTCCATTCCGTCATTAAGGTTGGCCCCGTTTGACACAGCTGTAACGACCAGAATGGTAACTATTACAAAAAGTATCCATCCGGCCTCCTCCTTGTAGTCGCCGCAGAAAGACATTATTTCGCTGTAGTCGAGGTTATGGTTCTTTATGAACGGGATGGTTGTCTTTGTCAGCTTTTCGTGGTTGGTGCGGTGATATACCTCTTCGGTCTCATTGCCTTTGTCTATGGTTATGTTCTCGCGCATTACGGCTTGTGGGCTCAAGTAGAGCACAACACCTATGAAGAGCCCGAGTCCCACCTGTGCTATAATTTTTATTTTCCCGGGAATTCCCTCTTTGTTCTTCTTGAAGGTCTTTATATAATCATCGGCAAAACCGAGTGCTCCCAACCAAATTGTTGTAACAAGCAGCAACAGCATATATATGTTGTCCAGCTTTCCAACAAGCAGGCAGGGAACAAGAATTGCAATGATAATTATTATTCCACCCATTGTGGGAACGCCCGATTTGAGGTTGGTCTTGTCAAAATCGCGCAGAGTCTCTGTTATCTGCTTCTTCTTGAAGTATTTGATAAGGCTGCTTCCGAACCACGTAGATACAATCAGTGCTATCACTATGGCAAGCAGTGACCTGAAGGATACATAACTCATGAGTCTTGCTCCCGGCAGGTCGGAATCTTTTATCAAATCAAACAGGTGGTATAGCATTGTTGCACTATTTACAGGTTAAAAATCTCTCTTATAATCTCTTTGTCATCGAAATGGTGCTTTACACCTTTGATTTCCTGATAGTCCTCATGCCCTTTGCCGGCAACAACCACAACATCTCCGGGCTTTGCGAGGGCACATGCAGTCTTTATTGCCTCTTTCCTGTCGGCAATAGAGAGGGTTTCTCTTCTCTGTGTATCGTCGAGCCCTGCAAGCATGTCGTTGATGATATCCTGTGGCTCTTCGTTTCTCGGGTTGTCCGATGTAAAGATTACCTTGTTGCTGTTCTTTACGGCCTCCTGTGCCATAATGGGGCGTTTGCCTTTGTCGCGGTTGCCTCCGGCGCCTACAACTGTAATGATGTTGCCTCGTCCGTGCAGCACTTCGCGCACAGTGCCGAGCACATTCTTCAATGCATCGGGTGTGTGGGCGTAGTCTACTATTGCAGAGACCCCGTTTGGTGAGTGCAGGGTCTCGAAGCGTCCCGAAACGGGCTTCAGTGTGCTTAATACGCGCAGAACCTCTTCGGCATCTTTTCCAAGTTCAATGGCAGCTCCGTATATTGCAAGCAGGTTGCTCACATTGAAACGCCCTGTAAGCAGTGTGCTGAATTCCCGGTTGTTGAACTCAAGTATCATGCTGTCGAGGTGTGTCTCCACAATGCGCGCTCTGTAGTCACATATTGTACGGGTCGAGTAGTTCTTTACATCGCCACGGCAGTTCTGTACCATTACAGGGCCGTTCTTGTCATCGAGGTTCGTAATTGCAAAAGCGTTGCGCGGCAGGTTGTCGAAAAAGCTCTTCTTCGCTTTAAGGTAGTTTTCCATGTTTACGTGGAAATCCATGTGGTCGCGTGTGAGGTTTGTGAATATTGCGCCGGCGAATTCCAGGCCACTGACACGTTCTTGGGCAAGTGCGTGTGAGCTCACCTCCATGAATGCATATTCGCAGCCCTCTTCAACCATCCGTGCCAGCAGCTTGTTCAGCGATATTGCATCGGGGGTTGTGTGCGTCGACGGGTAGGCTGTCTCATTTATGTAGTTGCACACGGTTGAGAGCAGGCCGCATTTGTGCCCCATCTTGCTGAACAGCTTATACAGCAGTGTTGCTATTGTTGTCTTGCCGTTTGTGCCTGTGACACCTACAAGTTTTAGTTTTTTTGTGGGGTGTCCGTAGAATGTTGTCGCAATTCTGCCGGCAACACTTTGTGCGTCGGTCAAGTGTATGTATGCCACGTTGGGGCTCTGCTTTTCGGGCATCTCTTCACAAACAATGGCTACAGCGCCTTTCTCCTCGGCTGCAGCAATGTATTGGTGGCCATCGGTCTGTGTCCCTTTCATGGCAATGAACATGTCACCTTTCTGTACCAGACGCGAATCTATGTTAACACCAAGCACCTCCACCTCATCCTTGGGCAGTACAAGGCGGTTATATTGGATTTCCCTTAAAAGTTCGTTCAGTCTCATTATTGTATATATGTTGTTTTTATACCTTATTAATATATTTATGTTATGGTGCCAGTACAAGTTTAATTCTGTCACCTTTTTTTGCTTCGCTGCCGGCAGGTACGCTCTGCGACTTTACGGTACCGTATCCCTCTATCTCGACAGCCATGTTACACTTTTGCAATAGATAAACCGCGTCCTTTGCGCCCATACCTTTCACATTCGGTACAATGCCTGTGTCAATCGGTTTTTCCTTGAATGTATATCTCCCGCCTTTTTCTGTTGCAACGCTTCCCCAGCGGCTGTCGGTCGATATAATACTGTCGGCTATACTCAACCCGAATTCTTTCATAACAAACTCTGTTTCGCGGAAGTTGCCATCTTTTATAATAGGCATAGGGCTGTTTATGGTGTCGGCAGCTTCTGCAATCTCCGCGGTGAACTCCTGTGCCATAATTTTCTCGGCAATCTCTTTGAATGCTACGGCTGCAGTGCTTCCACCGCCAAGTTTAACACGTAACGAGTCGGGGCGGGTATCCTGCTTCTTGTCGTACATCATCTGTATGAGCAGTGTGTACTTCGGCTTGTCGGCCGGGAAGAAACCGCAGAAACTCATCATCTTTTCGCTGTTGTCGTATGCACCTGTAACGGAGTTCGGAATGTTGGCTGTTCCTGTTTTTCCGGCAACAATCATGTTTGCCGATTTTGCGCGTTTGCCGGTGCCGTCCTTTCCGTTGACAACCTCAATGAGAAGCGAGGTAACGGCATCGGCGGTACTCTTCGATATGAGCTGTCCGTTGAGAACCTTTGTAGGGAACTCCTCGACAACATTTCCATCCTTTATTATTGCCTTGACAAGGCGTGGCTGCATCTGCCTTCCACCGTTGGCTATCGTGTTGTAGAAGACAAGCATGTTTATACCCGTCATTCCCACAGCGTAGCCGTAGGACATTGAGTTGAGACTCAATCCGTTCCATCTTTTTGTTCCGGGAATGGTCAGGTATGGTGTTGTTTCACCCTCAATCAGGTTATAGTTCTGGGTAAGTCCGAACCTGATGAGTGTGTTTGTGTAATCTGACGGTTTCTTGCCGTAGGCTCTCTTTATGTACTGCACCATGCTTATGTTCGATGAGTATTTCAGGGCTTCGGCCATGCTGTAGCGACCTGTTCCATTGTCGCGGTACATCTCATCGGTTACGCTCTTGCCGTTGAATGCGCATACTCTCGAAGAGTATGATTTTACCGAGTCGTTTACTGTAAGCCGTCCATCTTCAAGTGCCGCGGTCAGTGCTACGGTCTTGAATATCGAACCCGGCTCCATCAACCGGCAGAATGCATGGTTGGGGGTGGGGTTGTTGGGGATATTCTCGATGGTTTCGGCATATACCCCTTGGCTTATCTTGGTAAGGTTTACCACAGCCTTTATATCACCGGTCTCTGTCTCCATCAGAATTGCCCATCCTGCCGGCAGGTGGTAATGCTTTAGTACCTTTTTTACAGCGTTCTCGCATATATCGAGCATTTCGGAGTTGATGGTGGTCTGTATATCCATTCCGTTTTCGGCAGGCTTGTCTACCTTCAGTATGAACTTTCCGCCTGTTTTCTCTTTTCGTCCTACGCCGGGTATTCCGCGTAGATATTTGTCATATTTTCTCTCCAGGCCGTTAATCTCCTCAATCTCCACTCCATGCTTGTCGGTAGTGCGGCGTACAATACCGAATGTGCTCATGCCAATGTCGCCGAAGATATTCTTTCGCTGTATCTCTTCGTCAACGATTATTCCGCTATATTTTTTGCCGAGTTTTATTATAGGCAACTTCAGAACACGCTGGTACTGTGTGTATGATATCTTGCGGTTATAGAGCCAGTAATATCTTCTTTTGTTCCTGAACCCATAGGCAAGGTCTTTTTCGAACTTCTCGGCACTCTTTTCAGGGAATATTTCGTTGAGGCCTTCGCTCAATGCCTTCAGTTCTGTTGTCCATAGTGAGTCTCTCTTGTGGCGTGTCTCTTCGGCATCCTTCTGGCTGTCTTTGTTCTGGTATACAAAATCCAGGTGAATCTTGTAAAGCGGTAATGTGCTCACCATGAGCTCACCTTTGTCGTTGAGTATGTTGCCGCGGTGCGGTTCTATGGGCACGTTGTATCTTATGTTCCTCTCCTTTATCTTGTTCCATTCGTCACGCTCCTTAAACATTATTATGGCTGCACTGCCTATAATGATAAAGGCCCACGTGGTGAAGAAGAATATCACCAGCAGGTTGTAGCGGAATATTATGTTTGGGCGGAACTTGAACATTATTCTTCGGTTACTTTAATTGAATATATCGGTTTGCTCGATGTCTTTATCTCGCTGTTCCTCTCTTGTAGGAATTTTTCTATCTCTGTCTGTCGGCTTTTGTATGAAAATTCGCTCTTCAGTGTAAGAAGGTTGTTTTTCAGCTTGTCACGTTTCTTTGTAAGCCTGTCTATTTTCAGGAGCTCCTGCTCATATTCGTAGCGGTTGCTCACATAAATGAATGAGTAGATGGCTATAAGCACCAGCAACAGCGCATTCTTCGTGATTATGTTGCTGACGAAAAAGCGTCCGCCCATTATGTAGCTTATAATGCCGACTTTCTTCTTCTTTTTTATTTCATCTTTCATGCCTGTTCCTCCTTTTTAATGGCTATGCGTAGCTTTGCACTGCGCGAGCGCGGGTTTCTCTCCATCTCCTCGTCGGTAGGCACTATAACCTTTTTTGTCTCAAAAGGCGAGGTGCTGCGCCCGAAGAAGTCCTGTTCGATTTTTCCATCGAAATTGCCGCTTTTCATAAAGTTCTTTACAATGCGGTCTTCTATGGAGTGGTAGGTTATTACAACCAACCGGCCTCCGGGCTTCAGTAGTTCCTTTGCACTCATGAGCATCTCCTGCAGGGCCTCAACCTCTCTGTTTATCTCAATACGCAGCGCCTGGAAAACCTTTGCCATCTCTTTCTTCTCTCGCTGTGGAGGGCAGAATGGCTTTGCAACCTCAATTAGCTCGTTTACCTCTTCGAAGGGTTTTACCGCTCTTGCCTTTACAATACGTGCCGCGAGCTTGCGGGCGCAGTTCAACTCTCCGTACAACTTGAAAATTCTTGCAAGTTCCTCTTCTGTCGCCCTGTTCAGCAGGTCGGCGGCAGTCTCTCCGCCACGTTTGTTCATGCGCATGTCGAGTGCCGCGTTGAAGCGGAAAGAGAAACCTCGTGTCTCATCATCGAAGTGGTGCCCCGAGACACCCAGGTCGGCAAGTATGGCATCTACCTTTGTATTGCCGTAGTAGCGCATGAAGTTGTATATGAACCTGAAGTTTCCTCTCACAAAGGTAAAGCGCTTGTCGTCGGGGGCGTTCTTCTCGGCATCTTCGTCCTGGTCGAAACTGTATAGTTTGCCTTTGGAGTCCATGCGTGAGAGTATCTCGCGGGAATGTCCTCCTCCGCCAAAGGTAACATCTATGCATGTGTTCCCTGGCTCAATGGCCATTCCGTCTACGCTCTCCTTCAAGAGAACCGGGGTGTGGTATACAGTTTCGTTATTCATTGCTGCTGTTTTTGGCATTGGTCATAATATTCTCAAGCTCATGCCCAAAATCTTCGGGTGTCATGAATGGCTTTTCGAGTTTCTCTTTTGCCCAAATCTCAATAGTATCGTCCATTCCTATGAAACGAACTTCCTGCTTTATGGCAGCCATGTTCATATAGCGTTTCGGGAGTAGTATGCGTCCGTTGCTGTCGATATTCAACTCCTCTACATCGGCAACGAACTGGCGGAATATCATCTGGTGCTTGGCGTTCCATTTGTCGAGCCTGCTGCGGAGAAGGTCGAGCTGCCGGTTCCAGCTCTCTTCGGGGTAAATTACCAGACAGTCCTGATATACATCCTTGCGTAACATAACCTTGTCGCATCCTCCGGCCTGGAGTATGCGGCGGAAGCATGCGGGCAGAAAAACTCTTCCCTTGCTGTCGGTCTTGGCTTCTATGTTACCTATAAAACGCATGGTTTAACCTCTAAATTATATAATTCGTTTCAAAATTACACAATTCCCCACAATTCCCCACAAAAATGCACAATTATTTTCATACAAAGTTTTCAACAATTTGTTCATATCTTTAAAAAACGCTATTCTGTTGAGAATAAATATATTGTTATGCGGTGTTGTGGTGGCGTGGTGTAGCATCTGCCGCTATACGGAAAGAGATGGGGCATGCCAAAATTTTGGCATGCCCCATTCATGTGAAGTGCTACTATATTATTTGTTCGCTGCCTGTATTTTCGGCAGGTAACGGTTAAGCAGTAAGCATCCTATAATGGCCGATACAAGCGAGCCGCATAATATTCCGAGTTTTGCCTGGTCGAGCAGTGCTGTTCCGCAAGAAGAGCCGGCATAAGAGAGGTCTGCTATGAAAATAGATACCGTGAGCCCGATACCGCAAAGCATACATACTGAAGCGAAAGCCTTCCAGTTGCTTCCCTGTGGCAATTGCACAACACCTAATTTTATGGCAATCCAGGAGAAAGATAAAACACCTATGAACTTTCCTGCAACAAGGCCGATGATGACAGAGAACCCTATGCCGCTGTAAAGGCTTCCTATGCTCATTGCCGAAAGGTCTATACCTACATTAGCAAAGGCGAAAAGAGGAATTACAAAGTAACCTATCAGGTGGTGCAGGCTGTCCTCGAACTCCTGCAGTGGGCTTATGAGCTTGTCGGCTGCCGATTCGATGCTTTTCAGCTTATGTATCTCTTCGTTTGTGAGAATTGCTGTGTTGTGTTTTCCCACCACCTGAATCTCTCCGAAACTGTTTATATTGTCCTTTATGCGCTGAATGTAACGTGCCGACCCGCGACGCAATGAACCGGGAACGCTGAATGCAACAATTACACCGGCAATGGTTGCATGTATACCGGAGTTCAGCATCATGTACCACAGTACAATTCCTATGACAATGTAGAAACTCTTTGACATGACCTTGCGGTTATTGCCTATGATGAGCGCTGCAACACAAGCGAGTGCCAGCAACAGGTAGTTGAAGTCTATTGTCGAGGAGTAGAACAGAGCAATTACGATAATTCCTCCAAGGTCATCGGCCACGGCAAGTGCGGCAAGGAATATCTTTAACCCTATGGGAACCCTCTTGTCAAATATTGAAAGAACACCGAGAGAGAATGCTATATCGGTGGCCATGGGAATAGCTGCACCGCGCAGCATCTCGGGGTTGTCGGGGCATGTGAGCCAGAAGAAGAGTACCGGAACAAGCATTCCGCCGCATGCACCGATTATCGGCAGCATCGCTTTCTTTGCCGATGATAGCTCTCCCACAAGTATCTCTCTCTTTATTTCAAGACCCACTGAAAGAAAGAATATTGCCATTAGGAAATCGTTGATTACCTGCATGAGCGACATTGGGTGCCCGCCATGGCTGAACAGGTTGAAATTGCTTATAGAGAGACTGACCTCTTCTTTCCACAACGCAAAATATGCCTCCTTTAAGGGGCTGTTGGCGACAATGAGTGCCAATATGGTAAAAATTATGAGAACAGCACTGCTGTTTACATATTTCTTTACCATGCTTTTGAAGCTGTAGTTATGTGTCATAGTTGTGTGTGGTGTGAAATTTCTGAAATTCTTAAAAGGAGTGCAAAATTATTCTCTTTTTCTTTGATGGCGCTCTTTGATTGATAGTTAAAAACGAATTCAGCTTTCGGTTATTTCGATAGCAGGGGCGTAAAATTAACAGATGCACAGCGCGCTGTGCATCTGTTAATGTGATTCTCATATTATTGACAAACCTCGCTATTCGCCACCCATGCGGCACAACTTTCAGCTGTGCTTCGCATGACTATTGGCTGCTCGGCTTGTCTATAAAATGGCAACTTGTTGCCATTTTATTCTTCCGGGGCGAACATGGGGTCCCAAGCCGGGAGCATTGTCGGTTTCTCGTCGAGAACCTTGAGTACGTTTGCAGGCACATACTTCTTGTCTACAACCAGGCGGAACATATATTCGTTGAACCACTCGTCGGTCATGATGAGTGTGCCATGGAAGCCCGAATTTGCACCCCAGCTGTTCTCGACCTGCCATTTTACCGGCTTGCCCTCTTTGTCGAGGTCAACGGCCTTCAGTGTCATTGCGTGTGATGAGCCGCTGTCGAAGGTCATTACTCTCTGGCGCTTGTCCATGCCGAACTCGATACCGAAAAGCTCGCCGTAGTTGTAGTTGTTGATATCGAGTGTACCACGTTTTGAATCGAGGAACTTGCCAACATCACAAGAGAAGTACATCATTGTGCTGTCTTTGATTGAGGCTATTGCCATGCTCTTTATCTCCTCGAGCGGCAGGTTTATGTATAGCCAATTGTGTCCGTCGTAGAGGTGGCGGTCGTACTCAATTTCGTAACACTTCCAGTAGGGGCGTGTGGGGTCGTTCATGAGCATCACAAAATCGTCCTGCAGGTTTATGTTCAGGTACTTCTCATAGAAACTCTTCGGGGTGTATTTCTGTGGCTCCTCGCGGTATTTGCCGTTTGCATCTTTCGGTGCCCAAGTGAACTCTGTGGGGGGAACACCGTATACCTGTGCAAGCATCTTGTATACAACTTTGAGCTGTTCCTTCTTCATCTTCAGCAGCTCTTTCTCCTTCTTGCCGTTTTCGTGTGCTGTACGAAGTTCAAGGCCGAACTCACGCAGTTTTGTTGTGAGCAGTGAAGAGAATGCTCCTGTGTTGTCGCTGGTGTAGCTCTCCTTCATTACCCCTTTGGGTACAACGCCATATTTTGCAATGAGGTCGGCAACACCTGTGAATGTGCCACCGTCGCTCAACGGGTGCTTGAAGAGCCACTCCACGGTGCGGTCGTCGTAGGGTTTCTTGCGTGTGTCTATAACTCCTTGCAGGAAAAGGTTCGACTTTTCAAGCTGGTCGAAGAAGAAGTTGTATACCTGTGAAAACTCGAAGGCTCCAAGGTTCTCGTTTGCTATCATCTTGGCGCGCAGCACGTTCATGCCGGTGAAGAGCCAGCAGCGGCCCGAGGATTTCTGGTCGGTAATGCCTTTTGAGTTTACGCTGTGGCTGAAGTGTGTGTCCATCTCGTTGAGGTTCTCCTGGTTTACGGCAAGCACCTTTACCGAGTTTGCCAGCATAATGTTCTGCAGGGCTTTACCTGTTCCGCAGGGGGCGTAGCTCTCTTTTAGTTCCTGAAGCATCTCTGCATCGATGCCTCCCTTGTTCTCTTGTGCTGTGGCACCGGTCCATAGCATCATGGCTGCTGCAATGCAACCTGTAAGTCTTAAACTTCTTTTCATCTCTATTTGTGTTTATGATTTTCCTTTTGGCGAAAATAGCCTAAAATATTCTTATATACAACATCCTATGTGGGTTGTTCTTTGGATTTCCTCTATGAAAGCAAGCGCTGTCTCTACATTCTTTACATTCTCGACGGTTATCACACAGCGCCCGTCTCCTTCACGTACCTTGCATTTGAACGGGCTGGTGGGTATGTAGCCCATGATATTTCCGAAAAGTTCGCTTGTGTAGTAGCGTTCGTTGCGTGTGTCCACAAGGAAAAGGTTCATCTTGCCGCCTTTGAGGTAAATCTTCTCAACGCCCAGGCTCTGTGCCTTGCGGCGCAGGGTTACCATGCGTATAAGCTCTTCGCCCTCGGGGGGTATTGTACCGAACCTGTCTTTCATACGAGCCTTGAAGGCTGTTATTTCGCGCTCCTCGGTAAGTGAGTCCAACTCGCGGTAGAGCAATATGCGTTCGTTGCTGTCGGGTACATAGAGGGCCGGGAACAGCAGTTCGAGGTCGCTCTCCACAAAGCACTCTTTTACAAATGTATTGTATCCGTTGTCGTTCTCCTCGTCCTCCGGTAGAATATCGGCAAACTCCTCGTCTTTGAGCTCGCGTACAGCCTCGGCAAGCACCTTCTGGTATGTCTCGTAGCCAAGGTCGGCAATAAAACCGCTCTGTTCGGCACCGAGCAGGTTACCTGCACCTCGAATGTCGAGGTCTTGCATTGCAATGTGCATGCCGCTGCCGAGCTCGCTGAAGCTCTCAATAGCTTCCAGGCGGCGACGGGCATCGGTACTCAAGTTCTCGCGCGGTGGGGTGAGCATGTAGCAGAAGGCCTTGCGCTTGCCGCGCCCTACACGTCCGCGCATCTGGTGAAGGTCGCTCAAGCCGAAGTTTTGTGCCTGGTTTATTATTATGGTATTTACATTGGGTATGTCAATGCCGTTCTCCACAATGGAGGTGGCTATCAGAACATCGTAATCGTGGTTTATGAATTCGTACAGTTTTTTTTCGAGCTCTGCCGGTTCCATCTGGCCATGTCCGATGCACACACGTGCATCGGGAACATACCGCTTTATAAGCCTTGCGAGTTCGTCCATCCCCTGTATGCGGTTGGTGATGAAAAAGACCTGTCCATTGCGGCTCAACTCAAAATTTATTGCCTCTTTTATCACTTCGGCATCGAAATTGTGTATCTCGGTATGTATCGGGTAGCGGTTGGGTGGCGGTGTCTGTATCATGGACAGGTCTCTTGCTCCCATAATGGAGAATTGCAGGGTGCGGGGGATTGGGGTAGCTGTCATGGTGAGTGTGTCTACATTCACTTTCAGCTGGCGCAGTTTCTCTTTTACTGCAACACCGAATTTCTGCTCCTCGTCGATGATGAGCAGCCCGAGGTCCTTGAATTTTATATCCTTACCTGTGAGTTTGTGTGTACCTATAACTATGTCGACTTTGCCCTCTTTAATCTCTTCGAGTATCTTTTTGGTATCACCTGTACTGCGGGCGCGGCTCAGGTATTGTATATTGCACGGGAACTCCTTCAGGCGCTCTTTGAAGGTGAGATAGTGCTGGTATGCGAGTACCGTGGTGGGTACAAGCACGGCTACCTGCTTGCCGTCGGTCGCGGCCTTGAAGGCTGCACGTATGGCAACCTCGGTTTTGCCAAAGCCTACATCGCCGCAGATGAGCCGGTCCATGGGGCGTTTTCGCTCCATGTCGCGCTTTACTTCGTTGGTCGCTTTCAGTTGGTCGGGGGTGTCTTCGTATATGAAACTTGCTTCAAGTTCATTCTGCAGGTAGCTGTCGGGGGAGAAGGCAAAGCCCTCCTCTTGGTAGCGTTGGGAGTATAGTTTGATAAGGTCGCGCGCAATATCCTTTATCTTCTTCTTGGTGCGCTCTTTCATTCTCTCCCAAGCGCCGGTGCCGAGCTTGCTCACACTTGGCGCGTCACCCTCTTTGCCTCTGTACTTGGAAATTTTATGCAGGTTGTGTATTGAAACAAAAACAACATCGTCGTTGCGGTATATGAGCTTTATAGCCTCTTGTGTGGCTCCTCCGTTGGGTATGCGTACAAGCCCTCCGAATTTGCCTATGCCATGGTCTATGTGTACAATGTAGTCGCCTATCCTGAACTCTTTAAGTTCCTTTATTGTGAGCGCAACTTTTCCGCTGCGTGCACGTTCGCTGCGCAAGCGGTAATTATGGAAGCGTCCGAATAGCTGATGGTCGGTGAAAAGGGCGATTTTTAATGTGTTGTCGCAGAAACCTTCGTGTATTGTACGCCCCACGGGGGTAAAGGTTATATCCTCGTTGCGCTCCTTGAATATAGCATCAAGCCGCTCGGCCTGGTGAAGGTCGTCGGTGAGGAGCATGATGCGGTAGCCGTTATCTGTCAGTTTCCTGAAGTTTTGCCCCACAAGGTCAAAGTCTTTGTGGAACAGCGGTTGCGGGGAGGTATCGAATTTTACTTTTGTTCCTGCTGCTGCACTTTGCGGACGCAATTGCCAATGTTTTACACTTGCTGCAAATTCATCGAGTTCCTTGCTGCTCATGAGTTCCGGCATCTCCGGTGCCTCTTCTTGCGACAGTTTTGCCTGCAGGCTGAACCCCTCGTTGTTAAGCTTGTCTATGCAGCCTTTGACAAAATCAAAATCTTTAGTTACAAGAATAGTGCTTTTAGGCAGGAATGTCGTTACCGGTACAGCTTTCTGTCCGGCTATCTTGGGAACAATGGCGGCCTCCTCGACACGCTCTTTCGACAACTGTGTCTCAACCTCAAAGGTTCTTATGCTCTCGACCTCGTCGCCAAAAAAATCTATACGGTAGGGAAACTCCGATGAAAAGGAGAAAATATCGATGAGGCTGCCACGTACGGCAAACTCTCCCGGCTCATAGACATAGCTCACCTCGCGGAACTTCAGTGCAGTCAGTCTTTTCTCTACCTCATCGCGTCCTATGCTGTCGCCGACAGCAATTGTGAGTGTCTTCTCTTCGAGGTCGCTCTGCGATGCAACCTTCTCGGCAATAGCGTCGGGGTGGGTGACTATCAGCAATCCCTCCTTGCGGTGCCGTGAGGCGAGGCGGCTCATGACCTCGGTACGCAGAATACGGTTGGCATCATCTTCCTGCCCGTATCTCATGGCTCTGCGGAACGATGAGGGGAAAAAGAGAATGTTGTTGTCGCCTGTAACCTGCATGAGGTCGTGGTAGAAGTAACCGGCCTCTTCGGCATCGTTGAGCACTACCATGTATGTCTGTGCCGGTCTCTTTTTCTTAAGCCCTGCAAAAACCAGCGCGGCACTGCTGCCTGTGAGCCCTTCGAGAACGGCATGTTTCTTGCCGCTCTCCTCCTTCAGGTGCATCAGGGCCTCTGTCCCGGGATGCTCTGCGAATATTTTCTGTAATTCTTTCGGTTCCATCTTTTTTATCTCGTGCAAAAGTAACGAAAATATCCGTAATTATTGCTGTGGGTGGCTTCTGCATGTTTTTTATCTTATTAATTTTTATTAAAAATGGCAATGATAATTTTATTGTTGTATATTTGCGGAAAAGGTCCAGATATCCGAATTGCTTGTTATGGAAAAGTATATTTTTGAGTTTGAGATGAAAGTGCGCGACTATGAATGTGATATTCAGGGTGTCGTGAACAATGCAAACTACCAGCATTATATGGAGCATGCACGCCATGAGTTTCTCGAATCGGTGGGTGTAAGCTTCGGTAAACTGCACGAAGAGGGGCTTGACCTTATGGTCTCAAAAATAACGATAGAGTACAAGCGTCCACTGCATGGCGGTGACAGGTTTGCTGTACGCATAAACATGCTGCGCAAAGGGGCTAAATTGGTGATTGTTCAGGATATATACAACCTGTCCGATGACAAGATTTCAACAAAAGGTGAGGTTGAGGTCATCTGCCTGAAGAACGGCCGTCTTACACGCGGAGAGTTTTTCGATGACCTGTTCAATATGGTGGCAGCTGCGGACAAATAGAATTCAATTTTATGGAAACAATAGTTACTATAGCATTCATAGGAATAATATACTCCGTGGTATATATATTCAAGAGTGTAACCTCGAAGGATGCCGGTGTAGAGGGTAAGCCCATTACCGGTGAGGTGTTCCCTACTATAGAGGTTATAGAGGATGAGCCTGTTGTAATGCCTCGGGAGATAGAGCGCGAAACCGGGTGGCAGCCATCGCGTGAGCGGGTGCATGCGGTAACCGCAATTCCGCAGCCTGTTGCACAAAACAGCATCGTTGAGGCAAAGAAAAAAGAGAACAAGCTCACATTAAAAGGCAAGAGCGATGCCAGAAAGGCCTTTATATACTCCGAAATATTCAAAAGGAAATATTAGTATCCGTTAATTGCAGACAAACACAAAAACACGTATAAATTATGGATTATCGTATCATAACAGCCGCAGAGGCCGCGTCGTATATAAACAACGGCGACGGTGTGGGTATCAGTGGTTTCACGCTCTCGGGTACACCGAAGACAGTCCTTCCCGAGGTTGCAAAACGTGCCGAGGAGGCTCATGCCGCAGGCAAGCCTTTTAAGATAAACCTTTATTCAGGAGCATCTACCGGCGATGCTATAGACGGTGTGCTCACAAAGGCCGGTGCAATAGGCTATAGAGCCCCGTTCATCTCCAATCCCACCGTGCGTAACTCCATAAATGCAAAGGAAATAGCATATAACGACCTTCATCTGTCGCTCATGGCGCAAGATTTGCGCTATGGCTATTTGGGCAAGGTCGATGTTGCTATACTTGAGGCTATTGACATTACCCCCGATGGCAAGGTGTACCTCACAACAGCCGGCGGCATAGGTCAGACAGTAGTCAACCTTGCAAGCAAGATAATTATCGAGCGTAACAGTTTCCATCATACAATGGGGCTGCACGATGTTTATGAACCGGCCGACCCTCCATGCCGCAAGGAAATTCCAATCTACAAAGCCTCCGACAGGGTAGGAAAGCCGTATGTTCAGGTAGACCCGAAAAAGGTTGTGGGTATAGTGGAGGTCTGCTTGCCCAATGAACAGGTCATCTTCAAGGAACTCGACCCGGTAACGCGCAAAATAGGTGAGAATGTCGTGAATTTCATTGCCGGTGATATAAAGCGCGGAATAATACCTGCCGCGGGCTTGCCAATTCAGAGCGGTATCGGTAATGTGGCCAATGCGGTGTTGAAAGGTCTTGAAGAGTGCAACGATATTCCTGCACTCGACCTCTATTCCGAGGTGTTGCAGGATTCGGTAATCAAGCTCATGGAGTTGGGCCGTGTAAAGGCCGGCAGTACATGTTCGCTCTCGCTCAGCCAGGAGTGTCTGCAGCATGTATATGACAATCTCGATTTCTTCCGCGACAGACTCATATTGCGCCCTTCGGAAATATCGAACCATCCCGAAATTATACGCCGCCTTGGTATCATTGCAATGAATACTGCTATTGAGGTCGACCTGTACGGCTGTGTAAATTCATCGCATATATGCGGAACTCGCCTTATGAACGGTATCGGCGGTTCGGGAGATTTTGCACGTAATGCATTTATTTCGATATTCACCTGTCCGTCGACACAGAAGGGCGGAATGATAAGCTCGATTGTGCCGATGGTCACTCATGCCGACCACACCGAGCACGATGTGCGTGTAGTTGTTACCGAGTGGGGTGTGGCCGACCTGCGTGGCAAGAGCCCCGACGAGCGTGCAAGGCTTCTCATTGAGAAGTGTGCCCACCCCGATTACCGCAATCTGCTATGGGATTACCTGAAGATTACAAAGACGGGGCACGTATCGCACAATGTTGCGGCAGCCCTTGCAATGCATGCCACATTTGAACGCGAGGGTGATATGCGCGCTACAGAATGGAGCAAATTTGTGTAATGAACAAGAAGAAGACTGTTTTAGAGATGGGGCGCATAGGCTGCGAGGAGTTCCGTGCCTCGCAGAAGATGCCTTTGGTTGTGGTGCTCGACAATGTCCGTAGCCTGCATAATGTGGGCTCGGTCTTCCGTACAAGCGATGCTTTCCGTGTTGAGCGCATAGTGCTGTGTGGTATTACGGCAACACCGCCCAGTACCGAAATACACAAGACAGCATTGGGGGCCGAGGATGTTGTAGAGTGGCAATATTTTACATCTACAACAGAGGCTGTCGAGTCTTTGCACAGTGAGGGTTATAAGGTGTTCTCCATTGAGCAGTGTGAGAATAGCGTGGAGTTGCAAAATCTTGCCATTGCTGCCGGTGAGAGATATGCAGTGGTGCTCGGCAATGAGGTTAAAGGTGTACAGCAGGCTGTGGTGGATATGTCGGATGGTGTGATTGAGATACCGCAATTCGGTACTAAACATTCGCTGAATGTGTCGGTGACGGCAGGAATGGTTATTTGGGAATTCGCAAAGAAACTGGGACTTGTTTAAACTGAAAACTGAAAACTGAAAGGTGAAAAGTGAAATGTGGAAGTTTTTCAGTTTTAACCCCACTTTGTGGGTTTGAACCTGCTTCCGCTCGTTGTAAGAGCTCAAGCAAGCTTGACTCTTACTCGCTTAACCGCAGCTTTCCGTTTTAACCCCACTTTGTGGGTTTGAACCTGCTTCCGCTCGTTGTAAGAGCTCAAGCAAGCTTGGCTCTTACTCGCTTAACCGCAGCTTTCCGGGTTATTCTTGTAATATTCGTTCCACTCTTCAAGGACTTTCTGCCAATCGATAACCTCGCCCTCGGCAATGGCTTCGGCCTGGCGCATGGCTTCGTCGTGCTGCTTCTTCTCGGCATGCCGTGCTTTCATGGCTTCAATGGTGGCATCGTCAAGTATCTGTATGCGTCCGCGGCGCACACACTCGTCAAGGTCGGCAGGCCCGAATGCTTTGCCCTGTATGTTGAAGTCGGAAATATTGAACTCAAAAACCGTACGCAAGGTGTGGCGTACCATCTTCTGTCCGGCACGGTTGCTGCGTACTTTGCTGTTCAGCAGTTTGCGTATAATATCGACTTCGCGTTGCGAAAATTTCTTCCTGCCCATCTTTCTCATGTTTTTGTGTCATAAAGGTAATGCTTTTTTACCGAAGAGGCAACCAATAGTGCTTTATTTCGGCAAAAGAGTTGTTTCGGGGTATAGCAATATGGTGTTTTGCCGGCAGTTGCCCTTTTATTTTTTAGAAAACAGAGTGTATTTAATTATAAAATAAGTAACTTTGCCAAGAATGGGCCAAGTTGTTTGTTTTTGTGTCCATGGAGTTATCGGTAGTAACAACAAATAATAGCTTTTATGAAAGATTTTTTCAAGGTTCTGAAGAGGTTTGTTCCGCCCTATAAGAAGTATCTGGTGCTGTCACTCTTCTTTACACTGCTCTCGGCAATTCTGAATGTATTCTCGTTCATGGTAATAATCCCTATCTTGCAGATTCTTTTCAAGGTAAACGATACCTCGGATGTCGTGTTCACTCCATGGAGCGAAATTACATCCGATAATCTGCAGGATGCTGTAATTGACAATGCTACTTATTATCTGAATACTTTTACCGAGGAGCATGGTGCCTCTACTGTGCTTATGCTGTTGGGCGTATTCCTCATATTCATGACATTGTTGAAGACAGCCAGCTATTTCGGCTCGTCGGCTGCAATAATTCCGTTGCGTACAGGTATCGTGCGCGACTTGCGCACCAAACTATACGACAAGGTTGTGAGCCTGCCTATCGGTTTCTTCTCAAAGGAACGTAAAGGCGATATCATTGCGCGCATGACAGGTGATGTCGGTGAGGTTGAGACATCTATCGTAACTTCGCTCGACATGCTCATAAAGAACCCGATATTCATCATAATTTACTTTGCGACACTTGTTTACGTGAGCTGGGAACTTACACTGTTCACCATTTGTGTAATTCCTGTCCTCGGGTGGATAATGGGTTCCATAGGCCGTAAACTGAAGGCAAAATCGCTTCAAGCACAGCAGAAACTGGGTGAGACAACCTCGCAGATGGAGGAGACCCTCGGTGGCTTGCGCATTATTAAGGCGTTCCTTGCCGAAAAGAAAATGTCGAACCGTTTTCTCAAGTGCAGCAACGAGCTTCGTGCTGCAGTGATGCGTGTTACACGCCGTCAGGCACTTGCACATCCCATGAGCGAGTTCTTGGGAACATGTGTAATTGTAATTGTGCTGTGGTTCGGCGGTACACTTATCCTTGGCGACAACTCCCCTATAACCGCACCGGCGTTCATCTATTACCTGACAATTCTTTATAGCATCATAAATCCGCTCAAGGAGCTGTCAAAGGCTTCGT
The DNA here is from genome assembly GCA_030535995.1 of Bacteroidales bacterium. Classification (GTDB taxonomy): domain Bacteria; phylum Bacteroidota; class Bacteroidia; order Bacteroidales; family Bacteroidaceae; genus HGM04593. Next base: position 10,575 of record JAUNQV010000005.1, on the reverse strand, counting down.
ACAATATTCCTCGAGGATTGGCGTCGATGGAGCGTATCGATGCAATACTCAATGCTGAAAATCCAATAGTGGATGGCGAGAAGGGTGTGGAGATTCCCGAAATGAAAGTGGCGATAGAGTACAAGGACCTCAGTTTCTCATACGACGGTGAAAGAACAGTCCTCAAGAATATAAACCTTAAGATTGAAAAGGGAAAGACTGTGGCTCTTGTAGGCCAGTCGGGTAGCGGTAAATCAACTATGGTCGACCTCATACCGCGTTATTACGATGTCGATAATGGTGAGATTACCATCGATGGTGTCAATATAAAGGATATGAAGGTGAAATCTCTTCGTGCCCTCATAGGAAATGTGAACCAGGAGGCTATCCTTTTCAACGACAGTTTCTATAATAATATAACATTCGGCGTGGAGAATGCCACAATGGAGCAGGTGATTGAGGCTGCGAAGATAGCCAATGCCCATGACTTCATTATGGAGACCGAGGATGGCTACAATACAAATGTGGGCGACCGCGGTTGCCGTTTGTCGGGTGGTCAGCGCCAGCGTATCAGTATCGCGAGGGCAATTCTCAAGAACCCGCCTATACTTATACTTGACGAGGCTACATCGGCACTCGACACAGAGAGCGAGCGTTTGGTGCAGGAGGCTCTTGAGCGATTGATGAAAACCCGTACAACCATTGCCATAGCTCACCGTCTCTCTACCATCAAGAATGCCGACGAGATATGTGTTTTGCGCGATGGCGAGATAGTTGAGCGTGGCAAGCATGATGAACTGCTGAAACTCAACGGTGTCTATAAGCGCCTCAATGATATGCAGTCACTTTAAGAATAGCCTGTGATATGAAGAGTGTAGCCGTGTTCTGTGCAGCGTCGGAGAATATAGCTCCGGGTTATTTTGAGGCAGCCGCCTCTGTTGGCCGCATGCTTGGCCGCATTGGTGCCACGCTTGTCTATGGCGGTGCCCGCTTCGGGCTTATGGAGGCTGTCGCAAAGGGCGCAAAGGAGGCCGAAGCACATGTTGTCGGCGTGGTTCCCGAAATTCTTGAGCAGCGTGGCAGGGTGAGTGCTCTCATCGATGAAAAGATACCCTGCCGCAATTTGAGCGACCGCAAGGATATCATGCTTGCAAAGAGCGATGTACTGGTTGCTTTGCCGGGTGGGGTAGGTACTCTGGACGAGATATTCCATGTTGCGGCAGCCGCAACCATAGGCTACCATAGCAAGCGGGTGATATTGTACAATGTCAACGGTTTCTGGAACAGGCTATTGGCAGCTCTTGAAGAGCTTTCCGAAGCAGGATTTGTGCGTGCAGGCCTTGAAAATATAATAGTTGTAGCCAACAGCATAGAAGAGTTGGAGAGTTTAATCGAGAAAGCATAGTTGTTATGGCAAAGGTAGTTGGAATAGGGGAAACGGTTTTTGATATTCTGTTCAAGAACGGACAGCCGGTAAAGGCAGTTCCGGGAGGGTCGGTGTATAACAGCATAATCTCTTTGGGCAGGGTTGGTGCCAAGGCTTCTTTCATAAGCGAGGTGGGTGACGACAGAATAGGTGGGTTGATACTCTCGCATTTGAACGACAGTGGTGTCGATGCTTCGGCTGTGTGCAGTTTCTCGGGTGGAAAATCGCCCCTCGCACTTGCTTTTCTCAATGAGCGCAACGATGCGGAGTATCTCTTTTATAAAGATTACCCGAACAATAGGCTCGAAGTGGAATTCCCGCAGATAAACCCCGGAGATATTGTTCTCTACGGTTCATATTTTGTGTTGAACCCGGTTCTGCGCGAGAAGACAAAGGCTTTTTTGGAGTATGCCCATGAGAGCGGAGCTTTGTTGTATTATGATGTAAATTTCAGGAAAACACATGTTCCCGAGCGCATAAAACTTGCCGAGGCGCTTATCGAAAACCTTGAATTTGCACATGTGGTACGCGGCTCGGCCGATGATTTCAACTATCTGTACGACATGACCGATGCAACTAAAATATATAAGGAGAAGATAAAGTTCTACTGTAACAATTTTATCTTCACCAGCGGCGATGGCGATGTTAAGCTCTTTACAAAGGAGCACACGGCAACATTCCCGATAAAGCAGGTAGAGGTTGTGAGTACGGTCGGTGCAGGTGACAACTTCAATGCCGGAGTTGTCTATGGCTTGTTGTCGGAGGCTGTCGACTGCGAAATATTGCCGCAGCTCACCCCTTCACAATGGCAAAAGATAATATCGTGTGGTCTTGATTTCAGTTCACATGCATGTACACTCATTGAGAATTATGTAGACAAAGAGTGGGCGGCAAATTATATTGAACGTAAATGATGAGAGGCAATATTCGTAAAATATCGCTTATACCGGTGCTCATGGCGGTAATCCTGTTCATGGGCATGCGCAGTGTGCCGCATCATCACTGCTCCTCTGCCGTGTACGAGAGTGTCGTGCACTTCGGCATCGAGGAGTGTGACGATTGCAGTGGTTGCAACGGTTGTCATGGCGACAGCGAAGATAACCGCCCCCACGAAGAGTGCTTTGTGTGGAATAATTTCCTTTTTCATATTCCGGGTGACAGCAAGTGTATCTTGCATATAAAAGCTCTTTCCCACCAACAATACTGTCTGCCTGCAGAGATTATGCAGGTTGAGGATTTGTTGGAACTGCATTGCTGGTGTGAGCCCTATCTCTTCAAGCGCAGTTCGGCCTGCGCTGTCACTGCCACCCTGCGCGCACCTCCTTTTGCATAAAAAAGGGAGAGCGTATATGCTGTTGCCTTTAATTTAGGGGAACATGCAATTTGTAAAAAAATAAAGAAATTACTATGATAAGATTATTTTTTGCGGCAGTTGTTGCTGTTGTGTTGTGTGGTTGCGGCGGTCACAGCCACAGTCATGAGGAGGTTGCACATGAGCACCTTCATATCCATAGTTTTGTAGCATACACGCATAGCGTAGAGATGTTTATGCAGCATGAGGGGCTTGAGACCGGTAAAAAATCATGCATAACGCTTTATGCAACAGAACTTCCATCCTTCAAGCCTGTTGGCAGTGAAGAGGCCGAGGCGATACTGAAGGTTGGTGAGAAGAGCGTTTCAATGAAAGTTGTTCATGGTAAAAAGGGTGTATTCCATTTCGATTTTGTTCCCGAGGTCTCGGGTGAGGGTGTACTGGTGTTCAATGTTGCCGGTGAAAAGGCCCATTTTCATGTAGATGTGCATGAAGCCGGCGAGGAACATGCCCACCATCACGAAGAAGAAGAGCATCATGGGCACGACCATTCGGCCCATGTACATTCAGGCCACGCTCACGGGCATGCTCATGCCGGCCATGGTACGGCAGTCGAGGGTAAGCCCGGTGATATACAATTTACAAAAGAGCAGAGCTGGAAAATCGATTTTGCGACAGAAGAGGCTGTTGCAAGCGATTTCTGCGGCACAGTCAAGGTTGCGGCCCGTGTAGAGGCTGCACCCGAGAATTTCACGACAATAGTTGCTACGGCAAGCGGCAAGGTGCAGTTCGCACGCGGTGTGGTTGCAGGTAAACAGGTATCGGCAGGTGAGTCTCTATTCTATCTCGAAGGTAGCGATGTTACTGACAACGATGCAGCTGTGAAATTTGCCGAGGCAGAGAGTAACTATGAACTTGCAAAGTCGGAGTACGAAAGAAAAAAGCTCCTTTTTATCGACAAAATTGTGTCGGAACGCGAGTATCTTGAAGCCGAGGCAGCCTTTAAACAAGCCGAGGCACGTTATGCCAGCATGAAACGCAGTTACGGTGAAGGCAAGATGGTTCTCAAGTCCTCTATGAGCGGTTGTTTGTCGGCCTTGCTTGTTGAGAACGGCGATTATGTGCAGGCGGGTACTCCTGTTGCAAGAGTTGAGCGCAAGGGGGCTGTGAATATCATTGCCGAGCTTCCTGTCCGTTATGCTTCGCAGTTGCAGAATATCGGTTATGTAAATGTAGAGACTCCGCAGGGCAGGGTCTACAGGCTCGACTCATTGGGTGGCAGTGTTATTGCAGTCGGCACTACTGCAAACAGCTGCAGCATGCTGCCTGTAACTTTGTCTTCGGGCGCAATAGAGGCCTCCCGGCAGCATCGTAACGGTATACATAACCTCTATGAATGAAAAGCAGGCTGGAGTAGCGGTTCCGCGTACTGCTGTAGTAGAGGAGATGGGCAGCTATTTCGTGTTTGTGCAGAACAGCCCTATCTCTTTCGAAAAACGCAGTGTAGTGCTTGGAGCAACCGATGGCAACCTGGTAAAGATTGACAAGGGTGTCCATGAGGGTGAGCGCGTGGTTACAAAAGGTGCTGTAATACTCAAGTTGTCACAAGGTGCTGCGGCTCTCGACCCGCATGCAGGTCATGTCCATTAAAAAGTACTGCCATGTTGAACAGAATAATTAAGTTTTCGTTGAACAACAAGCTTGTGATATTGCTTGCTGTGGTGCTGGTGGCCATTGGCGGTACATATTCGGCCAAGAATATTGAGGTCGATGTCTTCCCCGACCTCACAATGCCTACAGTGGTAATACTCACCGATGCTTCAAATATGGCTCCCGAGGAGGTTGAGCGGCTTGTGACTTTCCCCATAGAGACAGCGGTAAACGGTGCAACCAACGTGCGTCGTGTACGCTCTTCATCGTCGCAAGGTTTTTCATTCGTTTGGGTTGAGTTTGACTGGGGGATGGATATCTACCGCGCAAGGCAGATAATAAGCGAGAAGATGAGTCTTCTCTCTGGTCAGCTTCCTGCCGGTATTGTTCCTATGCTTGCACCGCAATCGAGTGTGATGGGTGAGATTATGTTCGTTGGTATGCAGGCCGACAGCACTTCAATGATGGAGTTGCGTACATTGGCCGAGTGGATAGTGAAACCTGCAATTCTTGCAACCGGCGGAGTCTCTAATGTAACTATAATAGGTGGTGACTACAAGCAGTATCAGGTGCTTGCCGACCCGGTGAAAATGGAGTATTATGGGGTTGGTATGGATGAACTTGAGAGTGCAGCCTCGGCGATGAGCGTGAATATCGGTGCCGGTGTAGTACGCGACTTCGGCAATGAATACAATCTTCGCGGAATGGGGCGCAGCAACAGCATCGAAGAGCTTGGAAGCACTGTCGTAAAGATGAATGGCGATGCTCCGGTACGTGTTGCCGATGTTGCCGATGTTGTTGTAGCTCCGGCTGTCAAGCAGGGATATGCGGCGCAGAACGGTGAGCCGTCCATTATATTGTCAATATCAAAGCAGCCGGGCATAAACACCTTGAGCGTGACGCAGAATATCGAACGTAATATTGAGAGCATTGCAAAATCTTTGCCGGCTGATGTGAGAATAGATACCTCGATATTCCGTCAGTCCGATTACATACAGGCATCGGTAAACAATGTGGGAAGTTCGCTCATTGAGGGTGCAGTGTGTGTTATATTGGTTCTTTTCCTTTTCCTCACAAATTTGCGCTCAACTGTAATCTCGCTTTTGGCAATTCCGCTCTCTTTGCTGGGTACTGTAATAGTCCTCTATCTGCTGGGGATGGATATAAACACTATGACGCTTGGCGGTATGTGTATTGCGATAGGCTCTCTTGTCGATGATGCCATCATTGATGTCGAGAATGTCTACAAACGGTTACGCGAGAACCATCGCTTGCCATCGGAACAGCGGCGAGGTGTCTTTACTGTTGTCTTTGAGGCTTCGTCGGAGATACGTGCATCAATAATCCATGCAACGCTGATTATAATCGTAACATTTGCTCCGCTCTTCTTCTTGAGCGGTCTCGAGGGGCGTATGCTTAAACCTCTTGGCATAGCGTATATCATTGCTTTGCTTATCTCTTTGATTGTTGCAATGACTGTGACTCCACTGCTTTGCCGGCTACTGCTTTCAAATGACAAGTATCTCACCAAGAACGAGAGAAAAACTTGGGTCGACAGTTGGCTGCTTACAAAGTACCGTGCTTCACTCTCTACAGTGCTCTCGCATGCAAAGCTTGTTGTAGGTGCTCTTGTTGCCCTGTTTGCGGTGTGTCTGCTGCTGTTTGCAATGATGGGCCGCAGCTTCTTGCCGGAGTTCAACGAGAAAGCTTTGACCATTGCCGCCGTTTCACGCCCGGGTGTCTCTCTCGAAGAGAGCAACAGGCTGGGGCAGGCAATTGAAAAGGAGCTTATGCAAATACCGGAGGTAACAAGCACGGCACGCCGTACAGGCCGTGGCGAGCTCGACGAGCACTCGCAGACATCCAATGGTGCCGAGATTGATGTGAATTTCTCTCTTGGCGACCGCAGCAAGGAGGAGTTCCTTGCCGAAGTACGTTCGCGCTTGGCTACTGTGCCGGGCGTTGTTACATCTGTCGGGCAACCCTTGGAGCACCGTATCGACCACATGGTGTCGGGAACGCAGGCCGATTTGGCGATAAAGATATTCGGCCCCGATTTAAGTACACTCTTCAGAAAAGGAACCGATATAAAAGAGCTTCTGAAAGTTTTCCCCAATGTGGTGGATGTAAATGTGGAGCAACAGGTAGAGACCCCGCAGCTCCAGATACGTGCCGACCGCGAGAAACTGGCCCATTATGGAATAACCATGGAGGCGTTCAACAACTTTGTTGAGGCTGCATTCCCCGGAAAAAAGGTAGGCACTGTGTATGAAGAGGAGCGCAGTTTTGACCTTATAATCCGTCTTAACAAGGATTATACCGAGAGCATCGACGGTGTGCGCCGTGCACTCATAGATTCTCCGGCCGGCAAGGTGGCACTCGATGATGTTGCCTCAATAGTTTCGGTTGGCGGCCCAGGCAGTATCAGCCGCGAGAATGTACAGCGTAAGGTGGTTGTCTCGGCAAATATCACAGGTGGTGATATTGCCGGAACTGTGGAGCGTGTAGCCGATTATCTTGAAAAAGAGTTACCGCTCGACGAGGGTTATCGCCTTGAATATGGCGGACAGTTCGAGAGCGCTGCATCTGCTGCACGTACATTGTGGCTGACAACGGCTGTCGCGGTGCTTGTGGTCTTTGTGTTGCTATACAGTGAGTTCAAGAGTGCTGTGCTGTCGGTTGTGGTGCTTATAAATCTTCCGCTTGCAGTCATTGGCGGAATATTGGCAACATATTTTACATCGGGTGTAATGAGTATTCCGGCAATAATCGGTCTTATAACTCTGTTTGGAATAGCAACCCGCAACGGAATCCTGCTTGTGTCGCGTTACCAGCATCTGCGTGCCGAGGGAATTGTGCTCGATGAGGCTGTTGAGGCAGGTTCTGCCGACCGCCTGACACCTATCCTCATGACCGCCTTTACTTCGGCGCTTGCACTTGTGCCGATGATACTTAACGGCTCGGCATCGGGTAATGAAATCCAGAGCCCTATGGCGGTGGTTGTGCTTGGCGGTTTGCTCTCTTCGACATTCCTTAATGTATATATCATACCGGTAGTCTACCGTTGGGTAGTCAGGAAAGGTTGGGTGTAGTGTGCTGTATAATAATCAGTGAGGCTGTGCATGCACAGCCTCACTGATTATTATATCCTCTTTGGCTTTTGATGGTTCTGTTAAGTAAAACACTACTCTCTTATGTCGGCACCCCACATCAGTTTTTCTTGCAGGTTGTGTATGAATGAGTGTCCTATGCGGCGAATGACAAGCTGCTTGTAGCTTGCTTTGCGCACGGTAATTGTGGTTGTGTCGTTGCAGCTTTCGTTGCGGCCGTCAATGGCAATGAGGAAATTGTGGCTGCGGCTGTTCACCTTAATCCCGATGGTTGTGCTGTCGCTTATTACAATAGGGCGGGCATTAAGGCTGTGCGATGCTATGGGGGTGAGTGTAAGCACATTGGCGTCGGGGGTGATTATTGGCCCGCCAACGCTCAAGGAGTATCCGGTAGAGCCGGAGGGTGCTGCTACTATAAGTCCGTCGGCGCGGTATATAATCTTCTCGCATCCGTTAAGCGTAGCCTCAATGGTCATCATCGATGAACTGTCGTGCTTCATTATCGCAATCTCGTTGAGGGCGAAGGGGTAGCTCTTGAGCTCGGTTCCGTCGGTTATTGCCTCAATGAGCCCAAGCTCTTCTACAAGGTATTCTCCGGCATGAATCTTGTCAAAGACATACTCCAGGTTGTCGTTCGAGGTTGTGGTGAGGAAACCCAGTCTGCCTGCATTTATTCCCAAAATCGGAATTCTTCTGTTGCCCACACGGCTTGCGGTGCGCAGAAGGGTACCGTCTCCGCCGAAACTTATGGCAATATCGGCTGTAAAGCTGTTACCGTCGATTATCTCTTCGGGTTCGGGAACGGATATTCCTTCGCTTTTCAGGAACTCGTAGAACGGCCCGTCTATTGCAAAGGTGTCGTTGTGTGAGGATATTGTATCGAACAGTTTTTCAATACTTTTCGATTTTTTTGTCTGGTGTTTGTTCCCGAATATCGCAAATTTCATAATTAAGCCCTTTATTCAATCATTGAGTGCATGCAAATTTAAGACATTTTATAATACAAAATCTTTAAAATGTGCTATTTTTGCAGAAAATAATATATAAACTGCCTATAAAGTGTTTATATATCTTCAAATATATGTTTATGAAGACAAAATTGAGTGTAAATATAAACAAAGTCGCTACTATAAGAAATGCGCGTGGCGGCAACAACCCCGATGTCCTTAAAGTGGCAAAGGATTGTGAACTCTTCGGTGCCGATGGCATTACAGTGCATCCCCGTCCCGATGAGCGGCATATCCGTCGTGCCGATGTGCTGGCTCTTCAGGCTGAACTGCGTACGGAGTTCAACATCGAGGGCTATCCCTCAAAGGAGTTCCTCGACCTTGTTCTGCGTGTGCGCCCTTCGCAGGTAACCCTTGTCCCCGACAAACCGTCGCAGCTGACTTCAGATAGCGGCTGGGATACTGTTGCCGAGCAGGAGTTCTTGCGCGATATCCTGAACGACCTCCGTTCGGCCGGAATACGCAGTTCGATATTCATCGATGCCGATGCGCGTATGGCAGAGTTTGCAGCCAAGGCCGGTGCCGATAGGGTGGAGCTCTACACAGGCCCTTATGCCCATAAATATGCAGCTAACCGCGAAGAGGCCATAGCTCCATTCTACGAAACCGCATGCCGCGTAAAGCAGCTTGGTATAGGGCTCAATGCCGGGCACGACCTCAGCCTTGAGAACCTTGGATATTTTACCGATGTAATCCCTTGGGTCGACGAAGTGTCGATAGGGCATGCTCTTATCTGCGATGCTCTTTATCTCGGGCTTGAGAAGACAATTGCCGAGTATCAGAAATGTCTTATAAAACGATAAAATAAAAAAAACGATATAACTATGATTTTACTTACAGCGGCTGCAGAGGCAGCAACAGAGGTTCTCGCACTAACCGAGGTTGCGGAACCTGTACAGGAGGGTATGAATATTCTTGAACTGGCAATGAAGGGCGGCTGGATTATGATAGTCCTTGCCCTCTTGTCTGTATTGGGCGTGTATATATTCTTTGAGCGTTTTGCGGTACTCCGCAAGGCTATGAAGAAGACTCCCGACCTTCTTCCCCGTCTGCACGACAATATAATGGACAACGATATAAAATCGGCCACCAATTATTGCGTGAACCTGAATACTCCGGTATCGCGTATTCTTGCAAAAGGCATAAAGGATTACAAGCTCGATACAGCATCGTTGCGCCAGGCTCTCGATAATCATGCGGGCCTTGAGGTCGCAACGCTCGAAAAGGGTTTGCCCGTTCTCTCTACAATAGCGGCTGTTGCTCCTATGCTCGGCTTCTTGGGCACGGTTACAGGTATGGTACAGGCCTTCTGGCAAATGTCAAATGCCGGTAACAATATCGATGTATCTCTGCTTGCCGGTGGTATATATGAGGCTATGGTAACAACCGTGGGTGGTCTTATCGTAGGTATCATAGCAATTTTCGCCTATAATTATCTTGTCGCAAAGGTAGACAAGGCGCAGAACCTCATGGAGGCCGACATAATAAATTTCCTTGAGATAGTGGCCGAGTGTAAAGAGGCAAAGGCAGCAAAAGGAACCGTTGCACCGGCTGTTGTAGAGCAGAAGCCCGAAGTCGCAAAGACAAGGATAGACCGGGGCGTGAACGAAGAGAATATTTAAGCAGTTAAAAGAGAACCCATGATTAAGAGAAAGACAAAGGCAATAGATATGTTCTCAATGTCGTCGATGACCGACATTATATTCCTGTTGCTCATATTCTTTATGATAACCTCCACCATGGTTACGCCCAACGCCATTAAGGTGTTGTTGCCGCAAGGCAAGGAGCAGACACAGGCAAAGCCAATGGCGCGTATCATAATAGACAAGGAACTGAACTACTATGCGGCATGGGGTAATGCCGATGAGATGCCCGTTACCGAGGCCGAATTGACACCTTTTCTGCTCGATTGCCGTGAAAAGGACTCCGAAATGTATGTAGCGCTCTATGCCGATGAGTCCATTCCCTACCGCGAGATTGTGAAGGTGCTTAATATTGCAAATGAGAACCAGTTCAAGATGGTGCTTGCTACGCGCCGTCCCGATAAAAAATGATGAAAGAACTTTCTAAAGATAGAATAATAGGCATTGC
>JAUNQV010000040.1 GCA_030535995.1 Bacteroidales bacterium | reverse complement strand
ACTTCTGTTTCAGTATCGCCCTTTTTGAGGTCTCGTTTCAAGTGGGCTTTAATGCGTTTATGACCGAAAATCCACAGCAATACACAAAAACCCAAAAATGCGTTCAGGTTTATAAAGCTCAATATCGGCACAGCTTCTGTAATGAACAGTATCGCGTCGTATATGCCGTGGGCTAAAACCGGGGCAACCAATGCAAGTATAGTGTATTTCTTCCTCAACTTGGGGTAGAACCGTGCAATGGAGTAGTAGTAGCCCATGAGAATACCAAAGCAGAAGTGCCCGGGTACAGCGAATATGGCGCGTGAGATGCCTACTGTGATGTAGGTGTCGTGGTTGTCGAAAAGGTACATGATGTTTTCTATTGCGGCAAATCCCATTGAGATGCATACGGCGTAGACTATGCCGTCCATGCGCTCGTCGAAATGTCTGCTTTTGCGCAGCAGCAACCATAGCATAAGGAATTTTGCTCCCTCTTCGGGTATTGCAGCTCCCCAGAAGGCTGTCTGTACACACCCGAAAATGTCCTGTGGGTTATGCGTGTAGTAACCGAGTAGCTGGAACGGTATCGATACGCTCAAAGAAATGGGCACGGTGAGGAAACCGAAAAAGAGTGCCTTCAGCAGTTGCAGAACCGGTTCGGGCGACCTGCGGTCTCTCCAATAGATGTAAAGGAGCAGTATTATTACCGGAATTATGGCGGTTGCCAGTAGTGTGTATTCCATACAGGACAGTCTTTTTTTTTAAATGAAGTTCCCCGGTTATTTTACTCTTCCCATTTGAGGTCGAGCTTGTGGCCGCAACGGTCGCAGAATACCTGATGACGGTAGAGTGGTGTCTTTATGCCTTTTGACAGACATTCGGGGCAGAAATATGCTTCGTTGGCATGTCTTATGCGCTTCAACAACTCTTTGTATAGCGGGGTCTCTTCGCGTTTGATAATATCGTAACCGAGAACTTTCAGCAGTTTTATGGTCTTTATGGCCATTTCTCTGTCATATTCTTTCTCTCCTTCGGGGAGCTGGCTGTATGGAACAAGGCATGGGGTCTCCTTCTTCTCGTCATTGCGGTTGGGGCCAAAGGTCCACCCTTCGGCAATGCGGCTTTCGGCCCAAATGTCGTGGGCGTTTTCTGCTATGGCTTCGCGCAGTTCGTTGAGTTCTTCAGTCAATTCAGTACTTGAAATGTCTATGGGTTTTGGTTTGTATGTGCTCATTGTAGTTCGGTTTTATCGGTTTTGAATGTGAATATCTTCAATATTTTGGGTATTATCTGTATAAATCCTCTGTCGTATTCCTGCACACCGTCGTCAACATCGGCAAGTTTTTCATTGGAGCATATATCGAGGTGTGCCATTTTTTCTGTTTTCAGGGCTGCTTTGGTGAGCTCTCCCTTCAAAACCTTTTCCTGTTCCTCTTTTGTGAGGGCTCTGAAACGCATGAGCAGTTGCTCTACCACCCAACGGTTGTGCTCGGTTTTGGTGAGTATTTCTATCTCTTCTTTTGTCATCTCTTGCTTTGTGCCGTAGTTTATACTGCGCAGTTTGCCCCAGATGGAATTTGCGTGGTAGATGTTGCTCCACCGTTCTGCAGCTTTAGACTTTTCACGTTTGTAGTTGATTTTTGGTGTTGATGGTGTGTTATTGGTCTTGTTCTTGTTTAGTTGGGTCCAAATTGCCTTGTATTCGGCTTTCAGTATTGATGCAATGATTTGTGTCTTCTCTTGTGTTTGGTCGTCGTATGCCTCTTCGAGCATTCCGAACGGCTTCAGCTGCTTGTAGTAGTGGTTTATTTTGTTGTCTATCGACAGGCTGTTTATCATAGCCGAATTATGGCGTTGGTAAACAAGTATTTGGATTGCATTCGAGTACACCTCATCGGGCAGGTAGAGTGCGGCTGCCACGTTGTTGGTATCTTGAGTGAAACATATTGCGAGCGTGAACCTTGCTCTTTCGTTCATCGATGCCTCTTTGAGGTATTTATGTATCTCGTAATCCTCTATGCTGCCCTGTATAAATTCCCATTCGATATCTATGAATTCGTTGCCAAGGTAGAAATCGGGTGTGTATAAATCGGTGTTATTCCAGTTCTTGTCGTCAAAGGAATTGCTGTATAGGTTGTTGTTGCCTTCGGCCTTGTCCTCGCGCCATTTTGCGAGCGAGAAAAGTTCCTTGAAACGCCCTTGGAAGAATTTTTTCTCGGCAAGGCAGTTCTTGTCGATGAATGTGATGCGTGTTTTGTATCTCTTGTCGCGGTTGAAGTTGGGGTAGTGTGCGAGATGGGCCGCTTCAATGCCAAGTGCAGTGCCCATGTTCGACATTCCCACAATAACGAGGTGTACGAAGTCGTTGTCGGTGTAGGTCAACGGCTTTTCGCCCTCAAGTGGCAGGTAACCCGAGTGGTCTTCTGCATTGAAAGTGAGCTTGTTGTTCACGAATATGCGTTGTGCCCACGATTCGTAGTAGTTGAACGGTCTGAAATCGATATAGTCGCCAATCTCGTTGCTTATGTCGGCGAATTGGTATATCGAAAAAGAGGTCTGGTGCTCGAACATCACCTTGCAGACAAGGCGTTTTCTTGAATGGCGGTTTTCTTTGAGCTGCTCGGCAATGATGTTCAAGCACTCCATGCTTATGGCATCGTGGCTTGCCTCGTAGTTGTTCTCTTCGAGGCTGTCGCCAAGAATAAACACCTCCTTTGCATGTTCAAGCTGAAGGTCTTTTATATCGGTGGGCGAGGTGCGCTCGCCACAATATATGATAACCTTTTTCTCTTCGCTCGGGGAGAGGAACGATACGAGTCTCTTGCGAAGTTCCTCTACATTCTGGTTGGTCAGTATAACTACGAAGTCTATTCTCTCGTTGCGTTGGAATAGCTGCCTTATAATGTTGGGAACAGACTCGTTGCCTCCGATTATGGCTATGAATTGTTTGCTCTTTAGAAGTGTGTTGTAACGTGCGTATCCGGTCTTCCATTTATCGACAAAGCGCTCGTACCAGCCTACAAACGCCGAGACAAGTATACCGTTCAGGAACACTACACCAAGCAGGGCTGTCGTGAACGCTGCTGCACGTACCCATCCTTCTCTTGCCATGTGTTGGTTGCCTGGGTCAATGTAGTGGTATAGCACACTCCATATTATACTTGGTTTGCCCTCCTGGTCGCCACCGACAAAGTCGCTTCCTTCGAGTCCGTAAAGGTGAAAAATAACGGCAAATATTAACGGAGTTGCGAGAATTGCAACCGTGAGCATGAGCACTGTCGAGAGTTTGCCCTGTACAAGCATTCTGTCAAGCCATACCCGACGCCTTGTCAGGTGTGCAAAAAAATTTGCTATTACGGCAAAACCGAATAATGTCAGGACTTTTTTCATCATTGTGTTTGTGCTGTTATGCGATATAATTTAAACTGTTCCTTAATTTTTGTAAAATTAGTCGTTATAATCAAAAGAACAAAATATAACCTGTTATTTTTTTAGTTTATTGTCAATACATATATACATTTGAGGGCCGAAGTATACGCTTCGGCCCTCAAATGTATATGAAAGAAATTTTATTCTACATACAATACCAGTCCTTTAAGGTATTCTCCCTCGGGGTGGTAAATGCTCACCGGGTGGTCGGCTGGCTGTGTCAGCTGGTGTAGTATACGTACGTTGCGTTTTGCCATTGCCGCGGCTGTGAATACTGCTGTGCGGAAATTCTCCTTGCTCACAACCTGTGAGCATGAGAATGTGAAGAGAATTCCTCCCGGCTGAATTTTTTCAATGGCCTTTGCGTTAAGACGGCGGTAGCCTATGAGGGCATTGCGCAGGCTGTCGCGGTGTTTTGCGAATGCCGGCGGGTCGAGAATTATCAGATTGTAGTTGTTGCCCATGCGGTCGAGAAAGTCGAAGGCATCTTCGGCGTATGCTGTGTGGCGCTTGTCGCCCGGGAAGTTCAGCTCGGCATTGGCATTGGTGAGGTCGATGGCTTTTGATGAACTGTCGACCGAGTGTACAATCTCGGCACCACCGCGAAGGGCGTATATCGAAAATCCTCCGGTGTAGCAGAACATGTTGAGCAGTTTGCGCCCCTTGGCATATTTTTCGAGCAGTGCGCGGTTCTCGCGCTGGTCGACGAAAAAGCCTGTCTTCTGTCCGCGCAACCAGTCGATGTGGAACTTCAGTCCATACTCGGTTGAGATATTGCTGGCGTTGCCGCCCATAATGTAGCCGTTGTCTTTGTTTATGTCGGCCTTGTAGGGGAGAGTGGTGTCCGATTTGTAATAGATGTTCTTTATCTTTTCGCCCATGGCTGTCTTGAGGGCTTCAGCTATCTGCATGCGGTTCACATGCATGCCTACACTGTGCGCTTGCATTACAGCTGTGTCGCCGTAAATGTCTATTACAAGCCCGGGGAGGTTGTCTCCCTCGCCGTGTACAAGGCGGTAGGTGTCGTTATCCTCACGGGTGGATATTCCTGTCCTTTCGCGAAGATCGCATGCTGTGGCTATGCGGCGGTTCCAGAACTGCTGGTCTATGGCTTCGTCGGCAAATGTGAGCACGCGTACTGCGATGCTGCCAACCTGTACGTGACCACGTGCTATGAATTTCTTGTCGTTGGTGTATACGGTTACGACATCACCCTCCTCGGGCTCTCCGGTGATGCGCTGAATGGCTCCCGAGAATATCCAGGGGTGAAAGCGTTGCAGTGACTCCTCTTTGCCACGTTTCAGAATGACGGCTTTTTCCATTATTGCTATATATGTTTGTTGTTCTTTAATCTGTTGTAAATCTCAATGCATGCCCATGCGTCGGTAGCTGCATAAAGCTTTTGTTTGTCGGTGAGTACATCGTTTTCCCAGTTGGTGAGCTGCTGGTTTTTCGATATTTTCTTGCCGAAGATTATCGCGAAAATCTTTTGCAGGCTCTTCTCTTCTATGCCATAGCCGGCAACGATGTTCTGAAGGTCGAGAAATCCTCCTGCCTTGAAGTGGCGGCGCTTGCATAGCGACTGATAGTCATCGTGCAGTGAAATTCCTACCTTTACAATATCACTCTCTTCAAGGAATGTTATCAGGGAATCGGGCATTCCTGTGCGGTTGAGACGAATGAGAAAGCAGGTGTCGGCGGTGGACAGCTGTATGAGCGATACCTTGTGCTGTACTCCTTTGCGGAATGAGGGACGCGTTTCGGTGTCAATGCCTACAATCCTCTCGCCCGACAGGGCTTTCATGGCCTTGTCTGTTGCTTCGGGGGTGTCAATGGTTATTATCCGCCCTTCAAAGGCGGCAACAGGCATTTCGTTTATCTCTTTTTTCTCTATGTTGGAGCGGAAACTATTCATTATCCTCTTCTTCGTCGTCAAGTGTTGTGTTGTATCTTATGTCGTGCAGAGCGCGCAATGTGTTTGTCAATGTTTGGCCCCAATAGTTGCAGAAATGTTCTCTACATTCGGTTATGGCATCGTGCATTGTTTCGTTTATTCCCAGGCGAAACAGGCATACGAAGTTCTTGATATCCTGGTAAATGTCGGCAAGGTCTTCCGAAATGCTTTTGCTTATCGGGGTGTCGCTGTATTTCATGTCGCTGACAAATACATCGAGGTACGAGTCCTTGTCGGCAAGAAGGTCGAATATTGTCATGCGCAGAACCTCGTAACTGTCTTCTGTTACAAAATCCTCCAGGTCTTCGTCGCTTATGCGCTCCTCTTCGGGCAGCATCTGGGCTTTTATATACAGCAACGGCAATAGTTTCAGCAGTGTGTCGACGAACTCCTTGCGTGGCTGTTCGCCTGTTTTTTCAAGATAAGCGCAGAATTCTGCGGCAACGGTAACGAATTCAACCGTGTTGCGTGAAAATACTATGTCTTCTCTCTCTTCCATCTTTTTTTGCGATAATGCCGCAAAGTTACAAAAAATAGCGGAGCCAAACGGCAATGGTATCTGTTTTTTTTGTATCTTCGCATTTGTATTCTCGCGCGTACGCAAAATGAAAAACAGTAAACCTGTTTATAGGTAAAAGTAATAACAATCCCGATATGTCAAAGAAAACCAATCATAAAAATAGAACAGGCTTCTTCGCTTCGGTTGCCGGCCGGGTGCGAAAGGCTGCTGACTTTTTCCGGAACCCTAATGTGCAGTTTGTGATGGGCCTCTTGTGTGCCGCATTAGCAATATTCCTTTGCAGTTCTTTCGTTTCGTTCTTCTCGACGGGCGGGAGCGACCAGACGGTGCTTGAGGCTACGGCTCCCGTTGCAGGTGATGCTGTCGCAGCAGGCGCAGATGCTGCTGTCACAGAAGAGAAGGTGGGCAATACATCGGGCTTGAGCGGTGCGTTTGTTGCCAATTATCTCATAAACGGTTGCTTCGGTTGGGCTTCGGTGCTTATGTTGCCGCTATTGGTGATTTATGCGGTGCGTTTGATGCGTATGTACAGGGTGAAGGTGCTCAAATGGACATATTATACATTGTTCTCTATGGCATGGCTGTCGTTGCTTTTTGCGCTGATTTTCGGCGATGGTCTCGGCAATAGTTTTGTGTCACCCGGTGGCGCAAATGGAAACTTTTTGAGAGATTTCCTTGACAAGTCGGTAGGCATAGTGGGAACGGTGCTTCTTTTGCTTGTTTCGTTGATTGTCTTTATGATAACCGTGTCGCGTAACACGGTTGTGTGGCTGCGTAATTCTCTCCGCTTCGGTGCTCCGGATGAAGAAGAAAATACCCGCAGAAAACAGAACGAGGCTATCAATGAAGATTATACTGAAGAGTTCGTGGTAGAGGATGAAGAGCCGGAAGAACTTGAGGATGAAGTGGTTCCGGCTGTGAATGATATCGATTTTGAACTTGTGTCGGGCGATGATGAAGCTTCCGTCGATGATGAAACCGCCGGTTTTGTTGAAGTAGATGTTGATGATGCCGGTGATGACGAAACTGTCGTTGAGGCCGATGATGTCGATTCTCCTGCTGTAGATGAGGCGGAACTTGCTGCAAGGTTCGATGCAATGTCGAAGAATATCGGTGCCGTTTCTACAGGGGGCGGAACATTGTCAATGGAGGTTGAACAGGCCGGAGGCGATGAAGATATGGGCGGTGATATGCTGCGCCCCATTAATCCCAAAGATGAATTGAGCTATTACAAGCCGCCTACTCTCGACCTGCTCGATGAGTATGAACAGGCTGCACATTCGATAGACAAGGATGAACAGGCTGCCAATGCCAACAAAATCGTTGAGGTGCTGAAGAATTTCGGTATAGATATCAGTTCAATTAAAGCAACAGTAGGCCCCACAATCACTCTCTATGAGATAACTCCTGCTCCGGGTGTCAGAATTTCAAAGATAAGAAATCTTGAGGATGATATTGCCATGAGCCTCTCGGCGTTGTGTATACGTATAGTTGCGCCGATACCGGGTAAAGGAACAATAGGTATTGAGGTTCCGAATGCCCACAAGCAGATAGTTCCTATGGCATCGTTGCTCAACAGCCGCAAATATAAAGAAACGGATATGGCCTTGCCGTTGGCGCTCGGAAAAACAATCTCCAACGAGGTGTATATGGTGGACATGGCCAAGATGCCTCACCTTCTTGTTGCCGGTGCTACCGGTATGGGTAAGTCGGTGGGCCTCAATGCAATCATTACATCATTGCTCTACAAGATGCACCCGGCCTACTTGAAATTTGTGATGGTAGACCCGAAGATGGTGGAATTGAGCCTTTACGGGGTGCTTGAAAAACATTTCCTTGCGAAGCTTGAGGGTGAGGATGAACCTATAATAACCGATGTGCACAAGGTGGTGCGTACTCTCAAATCGCTCTGTGTGGAGATGGATAACAGGTATAAACTCCTGCAGTTGGCTTCGGTGCGTTCGGTAAAGGAGTATAACGAGAAATTCCTGAACAAGGAGTTGTTGCCGACAAAAGGGCATCGCTTCATGCCTTATATTGTGGTTATAATCGACGAGTACGGCGATTTGATGATGACTGCCGGCCGTGAGGTGGAACAACCGATTGCCCGTATCGCGCAGAAGGCCCGTGCGGTGGGTATACACATGATTATAGCAACCCAACGCCCGACAACCAATATAATCACTGGAACAATTAAGGCTAACTTCCCTGCGCGTATGGCATTCCGTGTAATATCGGTTATAGATTCGCGTACAATCCTCGACCGTTCCGGTGCCAACCAGCTGCAAGGTCGTGGCGATATGCTGTTCCTTGCAGGCAACGACCCTGTACGTGTGCAGTGTGCTCTTGTGGAAACAAAGGAGGTTGAGCGCGTTTGTGCCCATATTGCCAAGCAGCAAGGGTATCAAAGAGCATATATTTTGCCCGAACCCGATGAGGGTGGCGACTATTCGGCAGAGGGCAGTTCACGCGGTGACATATCATCCGACAAACTCGACCCGCTCTTTGCCGATGCTGCGCGTCTTGTCGTTCAGGCACAGTCGGGCTCTACATCGCTCATACAACGTACGCTGGAGATTGGCTTCAACCGTGCAGGGCGCATAATGGACCAGTTGTGCAAAACAGGTATTGTAGGCGAGCAGGTAGGCAGCAAGCCGCGTCAGGTGCTGTGCGCCGATGAGGCCGACCTTGAATTCCGCCTGAAATCATTGTTGTAGTAATCTGTGATACATGAATATATGAAAAGAACAGTATTCTTTCTTTTGCTCCTTTTCCCGTTGCTTGCCCCTGCGCAGGATACAGCCGAGGCGTTTCTCGATAGGGCGGTAAAGGCTATGAAGGATGACTCTGCGGTGCAGATGGACTATACATATACGGTTTACGACGAGAATGGCAAAGTTGTGCAGGCCGATAAGGGTCTCTTGCGCCTCAATGGCAACAGCTACTCGTTGCTCATGAACGATATAAAGGTGTGGTGCAATGGCAAGGTGCAGTGGAGTTTCATGAGTGAGATAAATGAAATCTATATAACCGATGCCTCTTCGCCCGAGGCGCAGAACCTCTCCCCGCTTTATATTATGGAGATGTACCGGGCCGGTTACTCTGCTGCGATGGATAGTGTCAATGGCCGTACTGAAGTTGTGCTTGAAACCTCTTCGCCCGACAATAATATTAATAAGGTGAAATTGCTGTTCGCTGCATCAACTCTGCGGCTTGAGAGTATGTTCATATATATGGCGGGGCAAGGCTATATCGAGGTGGCTCTTGATGCTTATACCGCGCACTGCACATTTCCTGCCGGTGTGTATGAGTGCCCGCTGAAGGATTACCCCACGGCAGAGGTGGTTGATATGAGATAAAACAATATAAAAAAGATACGATTATGAATAAAACAAAATGTCTTGTTATCGGTTCGGGCCCTGCGGGTTATACTGCGGCTATTTATGCTTCGCGTGCTAACCTCTCTCCGGTACTTATTGAAGGAATGCAGCCCGGTGGCCAGCTTACCCAAACTACAGTGATTGAGAACTTTCCCGGCTTTCCGCAAGGTATTACCGGCCCGGAACTCATGGATAATATGCGTCAGCAGGCTATAAATGTGGGTGCCGATGTGCGCTCGGGTAGTGTTGTGGAAGTGGATTTTGAATCTCTTCCCTACAAGGTTACGCTCGACGACGGAACTGTTTTTGAGGCCGATACAGTAATTGTTGCAACAGGAGCAGCAGCCAAGTACCTCGGTCTTTCCGACGAAACCAAGTATCAGGGCATGGGTGTGAGCGCTTGTGCTACTTGTGACGGTTTCTTCTACCGTAAAAAGGTCGTTGCCGTAGTCGGTGGCGGTGATACCGCATGCGAAGAGGCCAATTACCTTGCTTCACTTGCAGCAAAGGTATATCTTATTGTCCGCAAGCCCTTCTTGCGCGCTTCAAAGGCTATGCAGGACAGAACTTTATCCAATCCCAAGATTGAGGTACTTTTCGAGCATAATACCGAAGGGCTTTTCGGTGAGAATGGGGTAGAGGGCGCTCATGTTGTCTATCGCAAAGGAGAACCCGATGAAAAACGCTACGATATAGCCATTGACGGTTTCTTCCTGGCTATCGGCCATAAGCCCAACAGTGATATTTTCAAGAAATATCTTAAAACCGATGAAACAGGTTATTTCGTTCCCTCTGACAACAGTGGTGTAAAAACCCTCGTTCCGGGAGTGTTTGTGGCAGGTGATGTTGCCGACCCGCATTACCGTCAGGCAATCAATGCTGCCGCCAGCGGTTGCCGGGCAGCAATGGAGGTAGAGAGATACTTGTCGAATAAAGAGTGATTGTGAAAGTTTTTTCAGAAAAGACTTTCCTGTTAGAAAATATTTTGTATCTTTGCACCCGATTTAGTCCGTAGGGGTTGGAGAAGACGTGCTCACGGTGAGAACGCACCTCGCGGAATTCACAATAAAAGCGATAAATTAAATGTACGCAATTGTTGAGATTAATGGACAGCAGTTCAAGGCCGAGGCCGGCAAGAAGCTGTTCGTGCACCACATCAAGGGTGCTCAGAATGACACAACAGTGGAGTTTGACCGCGTGTTGTTGTTGGATAACGAAGGTGCTGTAACTGTAGGTGCTCCTACCGTAGAAGGCGCAAAGGTTGTTTGCTATATCGGCAATGTCCGTGAGCAGAAGATTGTCCGCAAGTCAAAGGACGGTCAGAACATCGTTACAACCCGCACTATTGACCCCACTTTGGTTAAGGGTGACAAGGTTCTCGTGTTCCACAAGCGTCGCCGCAAAGGTTACCGCAAGCTGAACGGTCATCGTCAGCAGTTTACAGAGTTAGTAGTAAAAGAAATTATCGGTTAATTTAAAGTTTAAGTATTATGGCACATAAGAAAGGTGTTGGTAGTTCAAAGAACGGCCGTGAGTCAGCAAGTCAAAGACTTGGTGTTAAAATCTGGGGTGGCCAGGCTTGCAAAGCCGGTAATATCATTGTACGTCAGCGTGGTACAGTTCACAATCCCGGTGCTAATATCGGTATGGGTAGTGACCACACTCTGTATGCATTGGTTGACGGTATTGTAACTTTCAAACGTGGCAAGAACGACAAGAGTTTCGTTTCGGTTACTCCATTTGCAGAGAAAAACTAATAACAGTATCCTGTTACAGAAGGGCAACTAAAAAGTATTTTAGTTGTCCTTTTTTGTATTATATAAAATGTGAATTTTAGAAAATTTTTACTATCTTCGCGCCGGATATAACAAATTGATTATGAACTTAAGTCCCGGAACATTACTTGCCGAGGGTCGCTACACTGTCAAAGCTGTGCTTGGGCAGGGTGGCTTTGGTATTACCTATTTGGGTGAGCAGACAGGCCTTGGCCGCAAAGTTGCCATAAAGGAGTTTTTTATGGACGATTTTTGCGACCGCGATTCGGTGTCGTCGCTTGTCTCGACAATAAGCAAGAGTGGCAATAGCGTTGTCGAGCGTTTCAAGGATAAATTTATAAAAGAGGCACGCCTGATTGCAAAGTTCTCATCGAACCATATTATAAAAATACATGATGTGTTTGAGGAGAACGGTACTGCATATTATGTCATGGAGTTCCTCGAAGGCAAGAACTTGCAGGATATAATTGAAGATTATGGCCCGATGGCCGAAGATGAAGCTCTTTATTACATACGCCAGGTGGCGCTTGCGCTGTCCGAGGTGCATGATGCAAAGATGCTGCACCTCGATGTGAAGCCTACAAACATTATGCTCAATAAAAAAGGTGAGGCTGTGCTCATTGACTTCGGTATTTCTAAACACTACGACGAGAGCGGAGGGCAGACAAGCGCTACCCCTGTCGGTGTCAGTACAGGTTTTACTCCGGTAGAGCAGTATGTGCAGGGCGGAATAGACAACTTCTCGCCTTCGACCGATATATACTCCTTGGCGGCAACGCTATACTACTTGTTGACAGGTGAAGTACCCCCCGAAGCCTCGGTTGTTCAGGAAGAGGGGATTCCTCCTATGCCCGAAACAGTTTCGCAGGCAACGGCCGATGCAATAGTGAAAACCATGTGCTGCAAGCGTCGTGAGCGTCCTAAAAGCATTGCGGAGTTCATGGAACTGCTCGACGGTGTAAAAGAACAGGTGCCCGAGCAGCCTGTGCCCGAAGTTGTTGAGATGCCAAAAGAAAAGAAACCGGGCGGTATTGCATTGAAAATCACTTTGGCATTGGTAGCTACTGCTGTGATAATAGCTGCGATGGTGCTGTTTATTCCTACTTCAACTATAAGCGAGGGAACTGAAACTGCCATTAATTTTGAAGAGGAGTTTGAGGATGCATTGGAACTTATTAATTCCGACGAGGCCGAAGAGGTGCAGCAGGGTGTTGCGCTTATGGAGAAACTTGAAGCAGAGAACTATGTTCCTGCCATAGATGAGTTAGCCCACACATACGGTTGGTGCCGTGACTCCGCATCCTTGAGCCGCAAAAGACTTCTTGGCATAGAGTATTACACATCGGGCGGAAACAAATATCTTCCGGTCGAGGATAAATACAATAACAAGGCTCATGAGCTGTATACAAAAATCATAGAATCGAGTGACGAGCATATCATGGCCGAAAAGGCCAATGCGGCTTTCCGTCTTGCAGCATATTCGGCCAACAAGAACAGTTACCATGCCCGTGATTTCGGCAAGGCGCTTGAGTATCTTAAAATGGCAAGAGGATATGCAGCTGTGGCTGGTTCCGATTCTTTGCTCAAAGTGATAGACCGCACTATTGAAGTTGTTGAAAAGAAACATAATAAGGAAAAATCGCAATCCTCGGTAGTTTATCAGGAGATTGGTGAGAGCATTAAAGCGAAATGATTTAAAATTAATATAGAGTGATATGAAAAAAACACTATTTCTTATATTTTCATTGCTGTTGTCCCTTTCTGCAGGGGCGCAGATATCCCGTTGGGTAATCCGTCCCCAATACGACAATTTGCGTATTGCGCAGGGTGCACCTATTATTTTGGGCGACTCTTTGGGGAATACAATCATGTGGAACATGGAGGCCAAGCGTCTTGCAATGACAAAAGACAGTATTCTGCCTTTCGCTGAGGATATGGGCGTGACAATGGCTAAAGGAACAGATAAGGTTACCGGTTTCTTTACAACAGAGGGCAAGTTCTATCGTCTCGACGATTGTCGTGTAGCCCACGACATGCCATACTTCTCCGACGGCTATCTGCTGTTGCAGGGCAGCTATGGATACCGCATAATAAACAAGAAAGGAAAAGACGCCATCCAAGGCTACTATGATGCGATATATCCCTTCAAGAACGGTTTTTCTGCTTGTATGACATACGAGAATGCAGAGAAGAAGAAGAACCCCTACTTCATATATCTTACAACTGTTGAGCGTAATATTGAATTTAAGTATGGCAAGAAGACATTTGACCCCGAGGATGTGCAGTTCCTCTCTTCTATAGGTGACAACGGAATGGGTATTGCCGTTATTAAGGACAAGGTGTATCATTTCAATTCCAATACTCTTGAGCTGACTCCGGTTCTCCCTACTCTCGATGAGAAGAACCTGAAGCGTCAGGTGGAGGTTATTGAAAGAGACGACCAGTTCTTGATTGATATGCAGGATTCCATTATAATCCGCGCAAAGAGCAACAAATCGCAGCATGTGAGATTCCATTTCAATCCTCGTCTTGTACTTACGAAAATAGTGTATGCCGACAGAGAGGAGACCTTTGAGGAGGGTAGTGCCCTTGAAACTGTCTACCCCTCATCGATGCAGGCCGTAAAGGGCGAGAAAGGCAAGTGGGGCGTGGAATATAAAGGTACAACAGTGTTGCCGGCACAGTTCGACAGTGTTGCATTCTGCCTGAACGATTATGCCGCAGTTTGCAGCAGAGGAAAATGGGGTATGCTCTATTACGACCAGTCGCTCAAGTACCGTCTCATCATGAACAACGGAAACAAAATACCTTTCCGCCACAAGAACTTCTCGACAAAGGTGAAACTCGAATTGCCCTCTTCCGTTTCGGCATACGATTGTACTTTCAATATCGACCTTAAGTACGGTTGTAACATCGATAAGAGGTCTATGGTGCGAAAAGATACAGAGTGGGGTAACTACATCGAGTACAATTGTGTGCTCACAATCCCCGATTCTTTGCCCGACGTGGTGACCGACATACATTACCCCGTAGAGATTACATACGATGATATAGATTTGCCTACAGTCGACCTCAAGACAAAAGCATGGCACTATAAGTATATAAATGTAAACCTCGACAAGTCGGAAACAACAATTTCAAAGGGCGATGTTTCGTTTACAATAAGCATATCGGCCGAGAAACTTATGGGCGATAGCGATTATCCTTTCGAGGTGAAGATTGATGCCGACTCGTTGCGTTCCGAGCTTATCAAAATCTCGGAAACACGTTACAAGTGCAATATGTATGCTCTTGCCGAGGGTGTGAATTTCGTAAACATCAGTATACACGAAGAGGGTTGCCCGCCATCGGTCTTCCCGTTTGAGATAACATACATCAAGCCCAAACAGAAGACAAAGGATGCTCCTGCAGTTGTTGAGGATGTAATCATTGAAAAGAAGGTATACGTTCCGGTTGTAATTCCTGCATCAGATGAGGAGGAGAAGAAAAAGGATGAAGGCGGTGATGACGTCAAAGACAACCAAGACGATGATACCTCGTCGGGTGAACAGGTAATAGAAATATAATTCAAGTATATATCCCCTTGCTCCGGCGAGGGGATATGTGCATAATGCTTATGCTATGATTTTAAAACAGGGAACCACTCTTGAACGTGGAAAATACCGTATAGACGGTGTGCTTGGCCAAGGAGGCTTCGGAATAACCTATCTTGGCGAGCAGATATACCTTGGCCGAAAGGTTGCCATCAAGGAGTTCTTTATGGATGGTATATGTGTGCGCGACGATGCGACACAAGCCGTTACGGCTCCTGCCGATACTAATCGTGGCCTTGTCGAGCGTTTCCGTCGTAAGTTCATAAAAGAGGCACAGAATATCGCCCGCCTTAAACATCGCGGAATAGTGCCTATAATAGATATCTTCGAAGAGAACGGCACTGCCTATTATGTTATGGAGCATCTCCCAGGCGGCTCCCTTGCAGGCAAGGTGAAGCAAGGCGCGTTGCCCGAGAGAGAGGCTCTGCGCTATATCGGGCAGGTCGCGGCCGCGCTTGAATATGTCCACTCGCAGCGTATTATGCACCTCGATGTAAAGCCGGCCAATATACTCCTCGATGAAGATGATAATGCAGTGCTCATAGACTTCGGGCTTGCCAAGCAGTACGACAGCACCGGGCATCAGACAAGCACCACCCCTGTCGGCATAAGCCATGGCTATGCTCCCCTTGAGCAGTACAAGCAGGGTGGCGTAGAGCAGTTTACCCCTGCAACCGATGTCTATTCCCTTGGTGCAACCCTCTACAAACTTGTCACAGGCAACACTCCGCCCGAGGCAAGCGATGTCATAAACCAAGGGCTCCCTGCCTTTCCGCCATCGGTGTCACCGGCTGTGCAAAAGGCCATAACAGCAGCTATGCAGCCGGCTGTAAAGGCCCGTCCGCAAAGCGTTGGGGAGTTTATGAGGTTAGTGGAGAGTGGAAAGATTAAAGTGGAGAGTGGGGAGAGCACAGTCATTTCGAGCGATAGCGAGAAATCTGCAAGATTAGACAACGGCAATGCAAGTGAGGCTTCTCCATTTGCGAAAGAAGAGATTCTTCCTCCCTACGGTCACCGGAATGACGAACCTGCAGGCGGTGTTATTTCGAGCGATAGCGAGAAATCTCAAAACAACTCTTCGTTTGGCAAGAAACTCATTACAATAGTTGCTGTTGCCATACCGATACTTATTATCATCGCTTTATTCTTTGGCGTTAAATCGTGCAACGAAACCGACCGAGAGTCTGTTGCTTATGTTGATGAAACAATGCGGCAACAGCCTGTGCGCACATTTACCGTCAAAGGTGTCTCATTTAAAATGATAGCAGTAGAAGGCGGTACATTTCAAATGGGTGCAACCGCTGAACAACAAAGTAACCGTGATGATGAAAAACCTGTGCATTCAGTTACCCTCGACAGCTATTATATTGGAGAAACCGAGGTAACCCAGGAACTATGGCGCGCAGTAATGGGTAGCAACCCATCGGAATTTTCCGGCGATGACCTGCGGCCTGTAGAAAATGTCAGCTGGAATTATTGTCAAAACTTTATAAAAGAACTTAACAAACTGACCGGCAAGAATTTCCGCCTGCCCACCGAAGCCGAGTGGGAATTTGCAGCCCGCGGAGGCAACAGTTCAAGTGGCTACTGCTACAGCGGTAGCAGTAATATTGGCGATGTGGCATGGTATGGGGATATTAGTGACAGCAATACTCATCCGGTAAAGGGCAAGAACCCCAACGAATTAGGTATTTATGATATGAGCGGAAATGTTTGGGAGTGGTGCAGCGATTGGTACAGCGGTGGGTATTACAACTCATCGCCACAAAATAATCCCGAAGGGCCATCTTCGGGCTCTCATCGCGTGCTTCGTGGGGGTGGTTGTAACACCATTGCCGAGTACTGCCGTGTGGCTAGTCGTTACAACTGCCACCCCGACTACATTTTCGACGCCTTCGGGCTGCGCCTTGCCCTTTAAGTTTGCAAAATGTGGTATACTGTTTGTAAGCAGATATTATCTTTCAGTTCCTACTGTAAACATTATTGATTTTTGCAGCAGTGCCGGTACTATATTTATAGGAGGGCCCTGCTGCATATTATTTTTAGGGCAAGTGTTGTCGAAGCTTTCAGTTTTGACACCCCTTGCTTATCGCAACCCACGCGGCACCACTAATGCGGTGCTTCGCGTGACCTGTTGCTGCAAGTGCTGTCGAAGCTTTCAGCTTTCAGTAGCAAAAAGGTGTGGGTCTTTATGAGTGCAATGCAAAATAATTTTTATTGTATTCGCTTACATACAACCTTTACCGGTGACGGATATTTAGCAAGTTGTATAGCAACAGTAATTTTAAAAGAGAAACCGGCACCGTTGAATTTCACAGCTTAAACCCGGTTGGTTTTTGGAAACAGTGCGAGGATTGTTTGACTGCTAGTTAGACACTCTGCAAGGAGTGGCTAACTGAAGGAGTTCCACAGCACCCAAAAAGCAACCGGAAAGTTTAAGTGGCACCATTGCGAATGAGCAATGTTTGCGACGACGGAA
>JAUNQV010000039.1 GCA_030535995.1 Bacteroidales bacterium | reverse complement strand
GCCTCCTTGTAGATATTGACTACAGCCTGGTTCGAAGGAAGGTTATTGTATGAAGAATTTGTCAAACCGCGCAAACTTATATATGTATCAGATATGGTTGTATTCCATGCAAAATACCCCTCACCGCTCTTGGCTTTTATGTGATAGGCAGCATCATTTCTCAATTCACTGAGCGAGTTTACCTGACGGTACTCCAAAATCTTTACATACTTAACGACAATAACATTATTCTTTGTATCCAATGATACCTCAACTGTATACCCTTCGATATCGATAGGCACAACATCCTTGGCTGTAAAGAACTGGGTCACTTCAATGACATCACCCGACTTATATTCCTTACCGGCATACACGATACCGCCCTCGCCATTGTCACCGGTAATTGTTACCGTGTACTTATAGGCCTGTTGCATATCACCCTTTATGCTTACCTGACTACCGCGGATATACTCGGCAGGAATGGTGTATGTGCCATCGGCAGCAATAAGATTATGGGGAACATTTACCTCTATCCAATTAGGGTTCCCATTTTCGTCAAGTTGTTCTGCCGCATTCACATTATATCCATATTTGAGGTCGAAACCATACTGTATGAAGCCGGGAGCAGGTATATCCTTGACTGTCAAAGGCTGGGCATAGTCGGTAACATAGCCCTGCAATGCACTTTCATCCGATGCCAATACAATATCGCCATTGAGCTGTGAAGCACTGACGGAAACCTTGTCACCATGCACATCAAGCATAAGGTCTACATACCCGCCGCCATCGGAGATGATAGTGCTGCCGCCGGCTGGGTCGATATTGTTCCAATCTACCTTGTATCGCATACGGTAGAGACCGGCCGGAGTACCTTCAGGAACAGTGAATGAGGGAACACCGCCTCCAATAGTATTGCCGTTGGCAGTTGTGGTACCGTCGCTCTTGTACCAAGTACCGTTGACCTGGAAGGCACTGTAGCTCACAATTTCACTGCCCTCGGCAGGTGTTCCATTATCGTTTATATCATATTCGAATTTACCGTTGTTATTCCAATCGACATAGACATAAGCACTCATCCAGTTTCCTGCATATTGGAATGTAGGCTGTACTTGAGCACCCGCTTTTGCAGAGAACACACTCGATGTAGTGTTGTCGGTATACAGCATGCCGGTATTAGCTGCTGAAGTGTAGTTTACACCGCCCGATGTTAGACCAACGCTATTGAGAGAACGGTCTTTGCGGGTTCTTGTTGCATCCTTGCCATAGGTGAGCGCATACTTGTCAGTAGAGAAGCGTTTGTCGGGATTGTTATCAATGACAATCTCATCAAAATAAGCCACCCAATCTGCGTTGTCGGCATGAGGTGAACGTACATCGGGGACAATAACCAGTGAGTATATGTCGATACCGCTGTCGGCATTCTCCTCTTTGGAGTATGAGAAGCCCTTGAAGCTCACCACAACATCTTGCCAGCCCTCTTTGGGAGCTACATTTACATTTGTAATTGCCCAGAACTGCTCCTCCTCACCTGTTTGCCAGCTCCAGCTCTCTTCTACTCTTTTACCCAAGCCGATTACCATCATACGGCTGTCTGCCGGTTTGTCCTTCAGGTAGGCCATTACATGAATGTACTGCAACTGCTTGGTCATACGGATAGGCTCCTTGAGGTCTATTCTCACGCCAAAGGCGTTACTGCCAAAACGGCTACGCTGCAGGGCAACGACCTTGCCGGTTGAGTTCGGAGCAACACCCAATACCGCATCTACCTTTACATCGGGGTTTTCTGTTACCGCAGCATTTCCATTGAGGAGACCGGTGCGGAAGGGACTCTCTTCCCATTTATCATAAACAGTGATGGATTTATAATCCTCGCTGTCGAATGTTATCGCTGTTTGCGCTGAAGATGCAAGACTTAAAAACATCAACGCAGCTGAAAATAATATATTCTTTTTCATAAGTTCTTGTTTTAATTATTGTGTCGATGTTTATTAATACACGTTCAGATTAGAGAGTAAAGGACAAGCACGGCTATCCAGGATTGTTATACGCAGTTTCTTTGCATTGTAGCCGTTGCCGAAACTCTCGCTTGTTTTTCCATTCAAAGGGATAATGCGCTTGTAACCGACTGTAGTTGTCTGCATTGCAGGACAAAGCTCAATCCACGATTCGCCATCTGTACTATACTCTATCTTGAAGTCCTTTATACGCTGACCCAAGAATACAGGTTCCTGCATAACAAGATAACGGATTACCTGGGGAGTATCCCAAGAAAGTGTTATTGTTGCCGTGAGACTTTCATCGTTTGTACCCCAATATGTCTCCTTGTTGCCATCAGTGAGGTTTGCAACCTCATATTTACCACCGGTACGTGTTTCACTGACTTCGATAGTTGCACTCTTTGCAAAATCTTTTGCAGCAGTACTCTCGTCGAGGCCATATACAGGCACTGCCAAACGCTCATGCAACATCTTGCCGAGCTTTGTCAACTCGTTTACAGTATTCTCGGGAAGCACACCATACTGGTTTGGAGGGCAGTTAAGGATAAGGGTCGCGTTGCGCCCTACTGTTTCAAGGTACATCTGGAAAAGACGCTCTGCACTCTTCATGCTTTCGCCCTGATGCCAGAACCATCCTGCACTTGTAGCCTTTGCGTCACTTTCGCCCGGTTTCCAGTACCAGCCGTTGATATCACCCTCTTCAAGTACGCCACTTCCGTCATAATCACTCATAGCCCAGTTTGTTTCACCTGCATAGCCCGACTCATTGCCTATCCAGCGAGCTTCGCCACCTACGCCCCACATAACACAGTTTGGAGCGATACGGTGTACACGGGCACGCAAATTGGGCACATCGTAATAGATTTCGGGGTCAATGTCGCGTGTGCCACCCTCGCCACCGTAGTAACCGTCGCCACCGCGTGCACCATCGAACCACATCTCGAATTGGTCGGAGCCATATTCGGCCAACTCCTCACACTGTTTCAGGAAGACCTCTGTAACGTATGTATCCTTGCCATAGTGTGCAGAGTTGCGATCCCAAGGAGAGATGTAGAAGCCATATTTCATATTATGCTTGCGGCTTGCATCGGCAAACAGTTTTGGGATATTTGCTGTGCGTCCATATTCGTTACCGGCATTCTTGATACTATGTTCTGTGGTTGCTGTCGGCCACAAGCAGAAACCGTCGTGGTGTTTTACAACTGCAATACCGCCATTCATTCCGGCTGCTTTAACTGCTGTAACCCACTGTTCGGGGTCAGGCATACCCAAAGGAGCGTATCTCGATTCCGCTTCGTTACCGAAGCCCCACTCCGAACCGGTAAAGGTGTTCATACCATAATGGAAGAATGCATAGAACTCTGTTTCGTTCCACAAGAGCTGTCTTTCGTGAGGCACCGGATGAACCGGAGCCGGTACATTGTCGGGGTTGGCAGGAGTCTCATCTTTTAGCTGAAACTGTGCCATTGTGGACATAGGAACCATTATACCCAACAAGAAGATTGAAGTAAAAAGTTTTTTCATCTTTTTCAATTAAAGTTAGTCATTTAATTTAGTTGCTTGGCAAAAAAACGGCTATAGCCAAAATTCACCGAGTGCAAAAATAATTAAAATTATATAACTACTTACAATATTACAATTTTTAACCAAAAAGAGAGGAAATAGTTAAAATGTAAAAAGATGGAAAAGACAACTCTTCAAAAACGTGCCAAAATTGTCAATACTTTGCAATATTCAATAGCCGATTCTTTGCGCAACAGCACCCCTTCGTCGCTATGCAGGTTGCCGCCTACAGGCAGACAGAGAGAGAGGCATGGGATGCCATAATCGGCATAATCCCATGATTCGTCGGGCTCGGCATTGTGTTCAAAGGCATATTTTCCCTTGTATCTTTCAAGCGCAGAAACAACTCTGTGTGCAGAAAGCAGGTCTATACCTCTATCGTTCTCAATGGTAAAGAGCGCTCCGCTCTCCCAGCCGACATTTGTGACATCCTGCACTACTGCAAGAGATATACTGCAACCGGCACGTCCTATTGCAAGAAGCGCTTGTACTGCACCTTGCGAACCATGCTCTTCGTCGCCGGTAAATGCTACCACCACATTGCTTGGCAAAGCATCGTTGAGCATACACCACAGCACTGCGGCATTGCCGAAGCTGTTGTCGAAAGTACCACGCAAGCAGTCGCCTTCATCGTTACAGAAGCAGTTGTTGTAGAGGCAATCGATGTGGGAGGAGACAAGCACCACGTTCTCGCCCTCGCATAATTCGCGCTTGGCAAAGAGAAGAGCAAGGGGCTCACGGCACACCAATCTGTATGGTGTAGCGGCAAGCAAACGCTCTATTGCCTTAACCCTGCTGTCGACTGTAAAATGCTCGCCATTATCCTTGCAATCGACAGTTACGGCTTGCAGGAGGCTGAAAAAATCATTTGTGGTACTCATGATGGTTTCTACTCGGGATACTCGATACGAAGGTCGTTTTTGCTCGCTATCACAAGTTTTTCGTAACGCTCCACCAAACGTGGCAAGCGCGAGAGGCGCATAGAAAGCCTCACCAGGCAATCGTTGTCAAAAACCTGCTCTACTACCTTTGGCTCTTCCTCCTTGACAATGCGCAGAACATCGTTGAGCAGAGGGTATGAGAATTTAAGTGTGATTTCACCATTAATTGTTTTTTCGACATGTTCCACAGCTTCAAGAGCCTCGGCAGCTGCAGCGCGATATGCCACTATAAGGCCGCTTGTCCCGAGCTTTACACCACCGAAGTAACGCACCACAACAACAAGCACATTGGTGAGTTCCTTGCTGTGTATCTGCCCAAGAATGGGCTTGCCGGCTGTGCCCGAGGGCTCACCGTTATCGTTGGCGCGTTCCTGGTCGCCACGTTCACCGAGCCTGTAGGCATAGCATACATGACGCGCATCGTAGTATCTCTTCTGGTACACCTCAAGATGCTCTTTTACCTGTTCAATTGTAGTTACAGGAATTGCAAAGGCAAGGAACTTACTGCGTTTTTCGGTATAAATAGCCTCGCCCAGCTGTTCTATGGTCTTGTATATATCCTCTTCAAGCATTGTTATAATTGCTATCCCTTTATCTTCTTTTTAAAATCTCTCATACACACGGCAAGCGCCTTTGCGCCCTCAAGCGGCATAGCATTGTAGCACGATGCCCTGAAACCGCCTACCGAACGGTGCCCTTTTATCGCCACAATTCCGCGTTCGGCAGCAAATGAGACAAAATCACTCTCAAGCGGTTCATAGCCGGGTGCCATTATAAAATCTATATTCATGAATGAGCGATCTTCGCACGCTGCAGTTCCCACAAAAAGCGGATTGCCATCAATCTCTTCATACAGGACTTCGGCCCGCTCCGCTGCACGGCGTTCCATCTCCTTTACACCACCCTGCTGTTTTACCCAACGCAGGTTGCGGAGAGCAGTGAACACAGGCAATGTGGGCGGTGTATTGAACATTGAGCCGTTGGCAATGTGTACACGATAATCGAGTATTGAAGGGATATCGCGTTCCACTTTGCCGAGAGCACTCTCTTTCACAATAACAAACGAGAGCCCCGACTGGGCAAGATTTTTCTGTGCACCGCCATATATGCAGTTGTATTTCGATACATCGACAGGGCGCGACAGGATATCGGACGACATATCGGCCACAAGAGGAATGGGCGAGTCGAGGTCGTAGCGCATCTGGGTTCCATAAATTGTGTTGTTCGATGTAATATGCAGATAACTTGCATCAACAGGAACCGTGAACTCTTTCGGAATATAACTGAAAGCCTTGTCGGCCGATGTTGCCACCTCTACCACCTCACCGAAGAGCTTTGCCTCCTTTATTGCTTTTGAAGCCCAGGTTCCGGTGTTGAGATAGGCAGCCTTGCCATTAAGCAGATTGTATGGCACCATGCAGAAATGCATGCTTGCCCCGCCGCCAAGGAAAAGGACCTCGTAGCCTCGCGGCACATCGAGCAACTCCTTCAGCAAAAGCCTCGCTTCATCGAGAATTGGTTTGAATTCAGGTGAGCGGTGGCTCAATTCCATCAAAGAAAGCCCCATGCCATTGTAGTCGAGCACAGCCGCAGCTGTCTGCTCCACCACTTCGCGCGGCAGCATTGAAGGCCCGGCATTGAAATTATATATTTTCATCGGTACAACACATTTTGAGCGCTAAAATACTAAAAAAGCACCACACGACAAAGCAAAAACATATTTTGGAACAAGAGATTGCATTGGCCGGCCGGACTAGAATAGAATAGAATAGAATGAGGGCGAGCCGAAAGTGTTTTTGGCTCGCCCTCATTCGTTATTCAGATGTAGAAAATCACCTCTTGCCGAGCTTCATACTTGCCTTTACCAGGTAAACGATGAGCAAAGCATACATCACAAGCGAAAGTATCTCGCTTACAGGATTTTCGAGCCATGCCTTGTTCACAAGTTCAACACCGCCGAAACGCATGGCAGCACTGACAACACCCATCAGCGCACCGCCGGCAATGAAACCCGATGCAAGCAAGGTACACTTCTCGCCACGCTCTGTATTAACGGTTTCATCCTTGCTGCGCGATGTCACAAACCAGTTTATAAGACCTCCCACCAGCAACGGCAGGTTAAGTTCCAAAGGAATGAACATTCCAAGAGCAAAAGCAAGCGCAGGAACCTTGAACACTGTGAGTACAAGGGCAAGTACCGCACCTATTCCGTACAAGAGCCATGGTGCTCCTACACCACTCATCAACGGGTCGATGACTGCAGCCATCGCATGAGCCTGCGGAGCGGCAAGCTCGTCACTGGTAAAGCCATAGGTCTTGTTCAAAATCATGATGACACCGGCAACAGTTGCGGCCGACACGAGAGTTCCGAGGAACTTCCAGGTCTGCTGCTTGTAAGGAGAACTTCCGAGCCAGTAGCCAATCTTCAGGTCGGTAATAAAGCCGCCGGCCATTGAGAGCGCAGTACAAACCACACCACCCATAATGAGCGCCGCAACCATGCCCGAAGTACCTTTAAGACCTACGGCAACCATTACCACAGATGCAAGAATTAGAGTCATCAATGTCATTCCCGATACAGGGTTTGAGCCCACAATTGCAATGGCATTTGCAGCCACGGTAGTAAAGAGGAACGAAATTACTGCTACAAGAGCTATTGCCACTGCACTGTGCAATATGCTGCCCTGCATAACATCGAGTACAAAAAATGCGAAGACCAACAAAAGAGTGAACACCGAGCCGAAGATAACAACCTTCATGGAGAGGTCTTTATCGGTACGCTTTACGGCATCACCGCCCTTTTTGCCGCCGAACTCACGCGATGCAAGCCCTACTGCGCTTTTTATTATACCCCATGAACGCAGGATACCTATTACACCGGCCATTGCAATACCACCGATACCGATGCTCTTGGCATACTCCTTGAAGATAACCTCGGGCGACATACTGCCTACTGTATCTACGATTTTCGGGTTCCACATATCGAGCACCTCACCACCCCAAAAGAGGTTCATGCCGGGAATGATAAGCAACCACACAGCAAGAGAGCCGGCACAAATTATTATTGCATATTTAAGACCGATGATGCAGCCCAATCCCAACACCGCCGCACCGGTATTGATTTTCAGCACTACCTTTGCCTTGTCGGCAATGGCTTCACCCCAATAACAGACACGTGTGGTGACATTCTCGTTCCACCAGCCAAAGGTGGCGACTATAAAATCGTAGAGACCACCCACAAGAGCCGCCACAAGAAGAGGCTTTGCCTGATTTCCGCCCTTCTCGCCCGAAACAAGCACCTGCGTACTTGCTGTAGCCTCGGGGAAAGGGAATTCACCATGTTTCTCCTTGACGAAATACTTGCGGAAAGGGATGAGGAACAGAATACCCAATACACCGCCGAGCAATGAGCTTATGAACATCTGCATAAAAGAGACTGTCATATCGGGATACTTGCTCTGTAGGATATAAAGTGCAGGCAATGTAAAGATAGCACCTGCCACTATCACACCCGAGCATGCACCTATTGACTGGATGATTACATTTTCACCAAGTGCATTCTTGCGTTTTGCCAGGCCCGAAACTCCTACGGCAATGATGGCGATAGGAATTGCAGCCTCAAAGACCTGACCCACTTTAAGGCCAAGATAAGCAGCCGCGGCAGAGAATAGCACAGCCATGAGAACTCCCCACGAGACCGACCATGCATTAACCTCGGGATAGGCCTTGTCGGGCGACATCAACGGGCGATACTCCTCGCCCTCCTTCAACGGGCGGAATGCATTTCCGGGCAAACCCGCTGTCTTTTCATTTTTTTGTTCCATACATAATTATATTTCAAGATTATAAAATTCGTTAAGGCTTGCAAAAATAATAAAACATTTGCCAATTCACACTATTTGGAATAAATTTGCCGACAGATAGAGAGAGAAAACAACAGCACCAAATGTCGAACAACTATTTCAAATTCAAGAAATTCACCATCTTTCAGGATAATTGCGCAATGAAAGTAGGCACCGACGGATGCCTGCTCGGCGGATGGTTCTCCTGCGAGAATAGCAAAAGAGTGCTTGACATCGGGTGCGGAAGCGGCCTTATCTCCATAATGGCTGCACAACGATGCGATGCCGGAATAACAGGCATCGAGATTGACAGCGCCGCAGCAGCGCAAGCGATGGAAAATGTAAAGAATTCTCCATGGAAAGAACGTATAGAAATAATTAATGTAAATTTTCTGGAATTCAACCCGAAGGAGCTATACGACACAATTGTGAGCAACCCGCCATACTTTGTAAACAGCCTTAAATGCGACAGCACTTCGCGTACGCTGGCCCGCCACAGCGACAGCCTCGGCAGCAACGATTTTTTCATTAAAGCTGAAAAGGTTCTTGCCCCAGACGGCAGAATATCGATAATTATACCTTGCGACATTCTCGAAGAGTGGCAAGCCGCAGCCGGCAATGCAGGGCTTATTGCAACAAGGCTGACACACATAAAGACAACCCCACGAAAGGAGGCAAAGAGGGTTATGGCAGAGTTCATGCGCAAAAGTGAAGCCGGCACAGAGGGCACGACAACAGACACCTTGGTACTGGAATCAAGCCCGGGTGTATATTCCGATGAAGCAAAAACAATTCTCCGCGATTTCTATCTTAAAATAGAATAAGTTACACGGCACCGGCTACAATATCATAGAACTGCCTGTAAATGGGCACGGGAGAGCAGGTGCCATCCCACCCCGGGAGAGCAAGCACACGAAGGCCGTCGGGGACAATTTCAATATTAAGTTCTGCATCCATAACAGAAGGCTCACCATCGTAATGTACAGGGCCGGCTGCCTTGCGTTTTATCTTTATGCGCCTTGCTGCAAAGGTTCTCATGTGAGAATTCCGGTCGAGTGTGTTATTGAAGAGCTGTGTCACTATTTTTGGCACATCGAGCGATGTGAATGGCGCAAGCACCGACACACTCAACATACCATCGCGCATCGAGGCGAATGGGGCTATATATGCATTGTTGCCATACTGCGATGCATTACCACAGGCAATGACAAATGCTTTGTAAACATTCTTTACCGAATCGAGTTCCACTTCATACACCTCGGGTTTGTATGTTACCCAGTCGACAAGAGTCTTCTGTACATAGCTTAACATGCCCCTGCGGCCACCATTGGCAAAATCGTTGCTGACAAGAGCATCGAACCCCACGCCGCAGGCACAGAAAAACGGATTGCCGTTGAGTTTTCCGTAATCTATTACAACAGGCTCGGCGCTGTTTATGAATTCAATCGCCTTTTTCAGGTTTATAGGTATTCCCAGATGACGCGCAAAGCCGTTGCCCGAACCGCACGGCACTACACCGAGCGCAGTATTCGTGTGCACCAAAGAGCGGGCCACCTCATTGATTGTGCCGTCACCGCCTACAGCGACAACAACATCCACACCCTCCTTCACCGCATCTGCGGCAAGTTCACAGGCATGTCCGGCATATTGTGTATATGCTATCGTATAGCTGTACTTGCCGGTATCAATGTATTTTTCTATTATCCCCGGCAACCTATTCTTGCTCCCGACACCCGATTTTGGATTGATGAGGAACAGTATGCTCTTCTTGCTTTTCACTTCGCTATAATGTTATGCATTACTAATTTCCGCGAAGATAACATAAATAAACCAAAAAAGCGCAAAAAAGATGTCAATAAAATAACACATTACAGCAGCGATGGCTACCGAGCCTGAAAACCAACCAACCCCTCAATTGCCAATTATAATAAATATATTAAATTTATTTCATAAAGTCGCTGAAAAGCGGTATATTTGCATTTTGTTACCACGAACAGAAACACCACCGGCAAAAGAGCCGACAAAGTTTATTTTGATTATTGACAACGAAGAAGATGAAAAAGAAAAGAAAAGACGCAACTTTAAGACTCAGTGATGATATACTTGCCGAACTGTCATTCATTTCGGAAAGCCTTGAGGAGAACGACACCCCAAAGGAGGAAACCGTTTTCAACGAAGACAACTTGCCGATATTGCCTCTGCGCAATATGATTCTCTTCCCCAACACTGTAATGCCGGTTGCCATAGGAAGACAATCCTCACGAAAACTCATAAAAGAGGTTCAAAAGAACAATGGCTTCATGGGAGTATTCTGCCAGAAAGTGGCATCTACAGAGAACCCGCTGTTGAGCGACCTGTATCATATAGGCGCTGCTGCAAAAATTATAAAGGTTCTCAACATGCCCGACAAGTCCATGACTGTGATACTTCAGGGCTTGCACAAGATAGAGCTTAAAGAGATAGTCGGAACATACCCTTATCTTACAGGCAACACTATCAGCACCCCCGATATCGAGGAGCCCGACGACGATGAATACAAGCAACTGCTCTTCATGTGCAACAAGAGTGCCAAGCAGCTGTTTACAATGAACAATGAGCAGCAGCCCGACACCATGTTCACGCTGAACAATGCAGACCTCGATGCCTCTATGATCAATTTCCTCTGTTCCAACTCAAAGACCAGCATTGCCGAGAGAATGGAACTGATGAAGATAAACTCCATAAAGGAGAGGGCATATATGCTTCTCAGGATAATGGACCGTGAGATGCAGTTCTCCGAGATTAGGAACAGGATTGCCGAAAGGACCCACACCGATATTGACCAGCAGCAGAAGGAGTACTACCTGCAGCAACAGATGAAGAATATTCAGGAAGAGCTCGGAGGCAACATACAAGACCAGGATGCAGACACACTGCGGGAGAAAGCCGATACAAAGAACTGGTCGCAGGAGACCGAGGAGCTGTTCAGCAAAGAACTGCTCAAGCTCTCGCGCATAAACCCGCAGTCGCCCGACTATCATGTACAGCTGAATTATCTGCAGCTGTTCGTCAACATGCCCTGGGGCGAGTGTACAAAAGACAATCTTGACATAAACAATGCCCGCAAGATACTCGACCGCGACCACTACGGGCTCGACAAGGTAAAGGAGAGAATTCTTGAACACCTTGCAGTGATAAAGATGCGTGGCGACCTGAAGTCGCCTATACTATGCCTTTACGGCCCTCCGGGAGTGGGAAAGACCTCTCTGGGCAAATCCATCGCCGAGGCCCTGAAACGCAAGTATGTTCGCATGTCACTCGGTGGCATACACGATGAATCGGAAATACGCGGGCACCGCAGGACATACATCGGAGCAATGCCCGGACGCATATTGAAGAACCTTGTAAAGGCCGGCAGCGACAACCCGGTATTCATTCTCGACGAAATTGACAAGGTTGGAGGCATATCGAACCATGGCGACCCATCATCGGCACTGCTTGAGGTTCTGGACCCGGAACAGAACAATGCGTTCCACGACAATTTCCTCGATACCGACTACGACCTTTCGAAGGTAATGTTCATTGCCACAGCCAACAACCTGGCGACAATTCCGGCACCGCTTCTCGACCGCATGGAACTGATTGAGGTAAGCGGATACCTCACCGAGGAGAAGATAGAGATTGCCAAGCGCCATCTTGTTCCCAAAGAGAAAGAGGCGAACGGTATTGCCGACGAAAAGATAAACATAAGCAAACCGGCTATCGAAAAGATTATCGAGGAGTACACACGCGAATCGGGTGTGAGAACACTTGAAAAGAAGATTGGAAAAATTTGCCGCAAGCTGGCTTGCCAAAAGGCCATAGAGGGCGAAATAAAGACAAGAGATATAAAACCTGCCCACCTCGTAGAGTTGCTGGGAGTAAGGGAGTTCTCGCGCGACAAGTACCAGGGAAATGATTACGCAGGCGTTGTAACAGGCCTTGCATGGACAGCTGTGGGAGGAGAAATTCTTTTCATAGAGACAAGTTTAAGCCACGGTAAAGGCGAGAAACTCACACTCACAGGAAACCTTGGCGATGTGATGAAAGAGTCGGCGCTGCTTGCACTCGAATACATTAAATCACATGCGGCAGAACTGGATATTCCCACCGAAGTGTTCGACAAATGGAACATTCACCTCCACGTTCCCGAAGGTGCCATACCCAAAGACGGGCCTTCGGCCGGCATAACAATGGCTACAGCTCTTGCATCGGCACTCACACAGCGCAAGGTAAAGCAGCACATAGCCATGACCGGCGAGATAACCCTGCGAGGCAAAGTGCTCCCGGTAGGAGGCATAAAGGAGAAGATACTTGCAGCCAAGCGTGCAGGCATTACAGAGATTATAATATGCGAAGAGAACAGGCGTAACATCGAAGCAATACCCGAGATGTACATAAAAGGCCTCACATTCCACTATGTGAACGACATAAAAGAGGTGCTTGACATAGCATTGCTCGACGAGAAAGTAATGAACCCGATAAACCTTTTGGCATAAGTACCGTGAAATACAGATTACTACATACCGACAGCGGCAGCAAAGCCCGCGCAGGAATACTCACAACCGGCCACGGTGAGATTATGACACCGATATTCATGCCGGTGGGCACCGTGGGCTCGGTAAAAGGAGTGCAGATACCCCACCTCAAAGAGGATATAAAAGCGCAGATAATTCTGGGTAACACATATCATCTGTATCTGCGCCCCGGGCTCGACACGCTTGAAAAGGCCGGTGGATTGCACAGGTTCAACTCGTGGGACCGCCCGATACTCACCGACAGCGGAGGCTTTCAGGTATTCTCA
Organism: Bacteroidales bacterium; assembly: GCA_030535995.1. Taxonomy (GTDB): domain Bacteria; phylum Bacteroidota; class Bacteroidia; order Bacteroidales; family Bacteroidaceae; genus HGM04593. The sequence goes on along the minus strand of JAUNQV010000039.1, from coordinate 4,058 downwards.
CTGAAAGATATACGCAAGATGAACGAAGAGGGTGTAGAGTTCCGCTCACACATCGACGGTTCCAAGCACTTTTTCAGCCCGGAGAGGGTTATGGACATCGAGCGGAGCATAGGTGCCGATATTATCATGGCTTTCGACGAGTGCACACCGGGCACAGCCGATTACGACTATGCAAAGAAATCGATGGAACGCACCCACCGATGGCTCGACCGTTGCATTGGCCGACTGAAGGAGACTGAACCGATGTACGGATATGAGCAACAGCTGTTCCCTATAGTGCAGGGATGCGTCTACCCCGACCTGCGTCGCCGTTCGGCAGAATATATCACAGAGAAAGGGGCGGCAGGCAATGCCATAGGCGGCCTTGCAGTAGGAGAACCGGCCGAAAAGATGTATGAGATGATTGAGGTGGTAAACGAGATACTCCCCACAGACAAGCCCCGCTATCTCATGGGTGTAGGAACACCTGCAAACATTCTTGAGGCCATTGAACGCGGAGTCGATATGTTCGACTGTGTAATGCCCACACGAAACGGGCGCAACGCAATGCTCTTTACAAAGAACGGTATAATGAACATGCGCAACGAGAAGTGGAAGAACGACTACTCCCCTATTGAAGAGGATGGTGCCTCGTTTGTCGACACACTCTACAGCAAGGCATACCTGCGTCACCTGTTCATTGCACAGGAACTGTTGGCACTTGAGATAGCTTCAATACACAACCTCGCATTCTACGTATGGCTCACACAAGAGGCGCGCAAACATATACTCATGGATGATTTTGCAGCATGGAAGCGTACCATGATTGAGAATGTAACACGCCGATTGTAAAGAGAAAAAACAGAGAGAGATAGAAACACAAATGCAGTTGCTATGAAATGGCTCGATTTTTTTAAGCTCAAAAGGCTCGACCTTTATATAATAAAGAAGTTCCTTGGAACGTATTTCTTCTCCTTGGCACTGATTATAATTGTCATCGTAGTTTTCGACTACAATGAGAAGATTGACAAATTTGTCAACTCCAATGCCACCACAAGCGAGATTATACTCGACTATTACCTGAACCTGGCACCCTACTATGCCAACACGTTCAGCGCCCTGTTTGTCTTTATTTCGGTAATATACTTCACCTCGAAACTGGCCGATAATTCCGAGATTATCGCAATGTTCGCATCGGGAGTGAGTTTCAGAAGACTTATAAAACCTTATATGATTTCTGCCGGCATAATTGCGATAATGACGTACGGGTTGAGTGCCTATGTAATCCCAAGGGGCAATGAGACAAGGCTCGCCTTCGAGCAGCGGCACAACAGAAAGGACAAGACTGAATCGGCAAGCAACATTCAGCTTAAACTGGACGAAAACACCATTGCATTCATCGAACGCTACGAGAGCCGCAACAACATGGGATGGCGTTTCATGCTCGACAAGTTCGAAGATAAGAAACTTGTTTCGCACATGGAGGCAGCAACAATAAGCTACAACCCGGAGAAGCCCAACACATGGACTGCACGACGCTGGCTCATCAGGGAGCTCAAGGACGACAAGGAGGTGATACGCGAAAGCCGCCGAGAGCCGCTCGACACGGTGCTGCCCTTCGAGCCGGGAGATTTCCTCATTTCGGAGGGTGAGCAAGAGACCATGACCAGCCCCGAATTGAGTGATTACATAGACAAGCAGAAGGCACGTGGCATGGCAAACATACAGGGCTTTGAGGTTGAATACCACAAACGCATAGCAATGTCATTCGCAGCATTCATACTTACCGTGATTGGAGTATCGCTCTCATCCCGGAAGAAAAAAGGAGGCATGGGCATGTCGCTTGGAATAGGACTTGGATTAAGTTTCTCATATATTCTGTTCCAGACAATTTCTTCGGCTTTTGCCGAGCAGATGCCGGTGGCTCTTGCTGTGTGGTTGCCCAATATCCTATTCACATTCATTGCAATTTACCTTTACAGAAAAGCACCAAGATAGAAAATGTTCTTTACAGATTTTGACTTTGAAGATGAAGTTCTCGATGCGCTCGATGCAATGCGCTTCGAGGTGTGTACCCCAATTCAGGAACAGACCATACAGCCGTTGCTCGATGGGAAAGACCTTATAGGCGTTGCGCAGACAGGAACCGGAAAAACTGCTGCATACCTGCTTCCTGTACTCAACAAGTTGTGTACAGGAGAATACCCCGAAGATGCCATTAATTGTGTCATTATGGCTCCTACCCGCGAACTTGCACAGCAGATAGACCGCCAGCTCGAAGGCTTCACATACTTCATGCAGGTGTCGAGCGTTGCCGTATATGGTGGAAACGACGGTGTGCGCTACGAACAGGAGTTGCGCGGAATGACAAAAGGGGCCGATATTATCGTAGCCACCCCCGGAAGGCTCATAAGCCACATTACACTCGGAAACATCGACCTCTCGAAGGTTTCGTTCTTTATTCTTGACGAGGCCGACCGCATGCTCGACATGGGTTTCTACAACGACATAATAACCATAGCCAAGCAGCTCCCGAAAGAGAGACAGACTATGCTCTTCTCGGCAACAATGCCCGAGGAGATACGCCGCCTTGCCGCCACTCTGCTCAACGACCCTGTTCAGGTAACACTATCGCTTGCAAAGCCGGCCGACGGAATTACACAACAGGCATATATATGCCACGAAGGACAGAAGCCCGGAATAATCAAGGATATCTTCAGGAACGAAAGCAGCGAAAGAGTGATACTCTTCACCTCGCGCAAATCGAAAGTGAGAGAGATATCCCTGATGCTTAAGAAACTTGGGCTTAACGTGGGTGAGATGCACAGCGACCTTGCACAGAGTGAGCGCGACGAGATTATGTTCCTCTTCAAGAGCCGCAAGATAGATATGATTGTCGCAACAGATATCCTTGCCCGCGGTATTGACATTGATGATATACGCATAGTGATAAACTACGATGTTCCGCGCGATTGCGACGACTACATTCACCGTGTGGGCCGCACCGCAAGAGCCGGCACAAAAGGCCGTGCAATTACATTCGTTTCCGAGGAGGAGCAGCAATACTTCAAGCGCATTGAAGATTTCATAGAACATGTTGTCCCGAAATTGGAAGTTCCGGCAGAACTTGGTGAAACCCCCGAATACAGCCCCAAGAAGAACAGAGGCAGACAAGGTGGCAACAGAAAGCAACAGCACGGCAGCAGACACAGCAGAAAGCCGAAGGGAAAAAACAGCAAAGCAGCACAGGGCGCCGGGAACGAGGGTAAAGAAAAGGACTTTGAGAAGGGAAAAGAGAGAAGAGCCCGCCACTATCACAAAAGAAGAGGGAACAACAATAACAAACGCCCCAAAAAGGAAGAATAAGCATGGCTATAATAAAAGAGGTACGAGGATACACTCCACATATTGGAAACAACTGCTTTATTGCCGAGACAGCAGCTGTAATAGGCGATGTAGCAATGGGTGATAACTGCTCGATATGGTATGGCACAGTGCTGCGTGGCGATGTAAACACCATAACCATTGGCAACAATGTGAACATACAGGACGGCGCTGTAGTACACACCCTCTACCAGCGCTCAAAGACAACGATAGGCAATAACGTATCCATTGGACACAATGCCACAATACATGGTGCCACAATCGAGGATAACTGCCTCATAGGCATGGGAGCAACAGTTCTCGACAATGCAGTCGTAGAGAGCGGGGCTATTGTTGCTGCAAATGCCCTTGTAACATCGGGCATGCGCGTAGAAGGCGGTTGGATATATGCAGGTGTTCCGGCAAAAAAGATTAAAGAGGTGAGCAAGGAGCAACAGAAAGAGATTGTCGAGCGCATTGCAAACGATTATATAATGTACGCATCGTGGTACAACGAAAATAATACACAATAAATAACAACCTATTATGAAACAGCTATTTTCATTATTGATTGCGGTTGCGTTGGCATTCAATGCCACAGCCGGTGACAAAATCACATTAAACGATGTAATGTATGGCGGTTATTGGCCGCAGACCTATGCAGCCATCAAGCCAATGGCCGACGGAGAACATTTTGCACGCATGAGCAGCGACCG
>JAUNQV010000124.1 GCA_030535995.1 Bacteroidales bacterium | reverse complement strand
TCGCTCAAAAGTACCAAAACGCCCGGCACACGGGAATTTCAGTCAACCTCTTTTTTGTTCAAGAGTCGTAAACGACATCTTTCAGTCAAAGAGGTCTTGCCACTTAAACTTTCCGGTTTGTTTTTGGGTGCTGTGGAACTCCTTCAGTTAGCCACTCCTTGCAGAGTGTCTAACTAGCAGTCAAACAATCCTCGCACTGTTTCCAAAAACCAACCGGGTTTAAGCTGTGAAATTCAACGGTGCCGGTTTCTCTTTTAAAATTACCATTGCTATACGACCACTAAATCTATTTTTTCGAATATTAGTCACCGATAAAGTTTGCTGGTAAGTAAGTGATATAAAATAATTGCATTGCAATCATAAAAAAACACACCTTTTTGCTACTGAACCGAAAATATGGAGTACAAGGTTTGCAAAGTTCCTGAACACCGCAGTTTACTTAGCGTAAATGAGGATTTCGGGAACTTTGTATAACGCAGTAATCCGCTTTTTAGTCACTTACATGTCTCATTGCCAGCGCCTTATTCTCACAAGCCTCCATAATCTCACGTTCACCCTCACCTTTATCATTTATTCCGCACAGGTGGAGCACTCCGTGGATAATCACACGGTGCAATTCTTGTTCGTATGTGGCACCGACCATCTCGCTGTTGCTGCGCACGGTGTCCAGTGATATGAAGAGGTCGCCGCTTATTGTATCGCCCTCGCAATAGTCAAAGGTTATTATATCGGTGTAGTAGTCGTGCTGCAGATACTCGCGGTTCACCTCAAGGATTTTCTCGTCATCGCAGAATATGTAGGCAATGTCGCCCACCTTCTTGCCGTATGTGGCTGCAACGGCCTTTATCCACGCTGTTGTCTCACGTCTCTTGATTGCGGGCATCTTTACGCCCTCGGTCTGGTAGCTTATCATAGAATCAGTATTATTTGTCATTTCGACAGAGCGTAGCGATGAGAAATCTGAATCAATTCTAGAGATATCTCCCATACGGTCGATATGACATGTGTTATAAATTAAAACTTCTTATCCGAAGAATATGTATGCCAGTACAATCGCAGCAATTATTCCGGCAAAGTCGGCAAGCAGTCCGCATGTAACCGCGTGGCGGGTCTTCCTTATTCCTACACTGCCGAAATAGACAGCCAGAATATAGAATGTAGTATCTGTCGCGCCCTGGAAAAGACAAGCCAAACGGCCTGCAAAAGAATCGGCTCCGTATGTACTCATGGCATCAATCATCATTCCACGTGCCCCGCTGCCGCTGAGGGGTTTCATTATGGCCGTAGGCAATGCTCCCACAAAATCATCACCAATGCCAACAGCATTGGCACACCATGCCACACCGTCCATAATGACATCCATACCGCCCGATGCACGGAACACCCCGATGGCAACAAGAATGGCGATTAGATAGGGAATTATGCGGACAGCCGTCGAGAAGCCATCTTTTGCGCCCTCGATGAAAGCGTCGTAGACATTTATCTTTGAAAGCATACCCGATACAATAAAGAGTATTATCACCGAAAATAGTATGATGTTGGCAAGCGAGGTCGAAACAAGCTCAATGTGCACCTGCGAGAGCTGCATCATGCCCCATGTTCCTCCGGCAATGATGACACACACAGCAAAAAGGAACAGCAGCATAGTGCGGTTAAACAGGTTTATACGCTGATATATACTCGTGACAACAAGCCCCACAAGCGTCGATACCGTTGTGGCAAGCAGAATAGGAATGAACACATCTGTGGGGTTTGCTGCACCCATCTCGGCACGGTAGAGCAACACCGTAACCGGAATTAGCGTAAGCCCCGAGGTATTGAGTACCAGAAACATTATCATAGGGTTACTTGCCGTATCCTTCTTTGGGTTTATATCCTGAAGTTCCTGCATGGCTTTAAGCCCCATCGGGGTTGCAGCATTGTCGAGCCCCAGCATATTGGCCGAGAAGTTCATGAACATTGTTCCCATTGCCGGATGCCCCTTGGGAATATCGGGAAATATCTTGCAGAGCACCGGGCTCAACAACCTTGCAAGCGCAGCCACAAGGCCACCCTTCTCGCCAATCTTCATTACACCCATCCACAACGAGAGTACACCGGTGAGCCCCAATGAAATTTCAAAAGCGCTCTTTGCCTGCACAAATGTAGAATCCATTATGGCAGGGAACACCGTTGTATCGCCCAAAAAAATGAGCTTGCCCAGCGCAATTACAAAGGCAAGAAGAAAGAATGCTATCCAAATATAGTTAAGTACCACGTTCCGTTATTTTATTTATATTGACTGCGAAGATAATAAAAAGTGCGGGATATGGCAGTAATGCACAAAAAAAGAATACCGGTATAACGATAATATATCTATTGTCTAATGGTTTTACATTCCCTGTCTAAAAATTTGACAAAACACGGTAACGAACTTTTTGCACAATCCGTTATCTATTAACATTTTAAACAGTTTGGCACGGTTTTGGCATGTAGAATAACAGAAACCATTTATTTATGAAAAGAGCATATATGATATTTATTGCAGGTTGTCTTATATTAAAGAATGTACCTGCACAGGAAATGACAATGGACGAATGTATGGAGTTTGCCGTTGAAAACTCTATTACAGTGGGCAAGCAGAAGAATAACCTTGACAATGCCAAGATGAGTTACAAAGAGGCTATAGCCGCACTGTTTCCCTCGGTACAGGCAAACGTATCGGCCTCAACCAACTTCGGACGCTCCATTGACCCGGAGACAAACAGCTACACGACTGTGTCGACCTTCGGTAATTCCTACAGCCTTTCGGCATCAATGCCGCTTTTTGCCGGGTTACGTTATGTAAACGACATAAGGGCAGCAAAGGTTGCACGCGAGCGCGGTTACAGCGAGCTGCAGATAGCACGCGACAAGGTTGCCATGGAGGTTATGAAGGCATACACCGATGTACTGTATTATAAAGGATGTGTAAAGATTGCCGAAGAGCAACTATCCGCTTCGCGCAAGACACTGTATCAGGCACAGAGACTCTATGAGCTCGGGAAGAAGAGCGCGGCAGAAGTTGCAGAGGTTGCGGCACAGGAGGCAAACTACGATTACCTGCTCACCGAGCAGCAGAACAACCTTGCAATAGCATGGATAAAGTTACGCGAAGCAATGAACTACCCGTTGGACTCACACCTTGAGATAGCAGACAGCATAAACGGTCTTGTTTACACACAAGCCGCCTCAATAGAAGATATTTTGGAGTATGCCGCAGCCAACAACGCACAGATAACCTCTTCGGCACTTGCAGTAAAAGAGAGCAAGATACGCTATGCAAGAGCAAAAGCCGAGTGGTTCCCGAGAATAAGCCTCAGCGCAGGTATAAACACCAATTACTACACCAACTTCGAGAACAAGGCAGCCTACCCTGCATTCTCTTCGCAGTTCAAGAACAACATGGGAGAATATGTTGGAGTATCAATGTCGATACCTATATTCTCGAATTTGAGCCGCAAGGCAGCAGTACGTTCCTCGCGCAATGCAATGCGCAACGCAGAACTTGAATTCAAAGCAACCCGCAACGCTGTAGAGAGCGAGATTGTACAGGCATACAACAGAATGAACGGATACGGGAAACTCTACGGCCAGGCTTTGAAGAAAGTCGAAGCCACACAGCTGGCATACAAAGGAGTCTCTTCCAAGTTCGGGAAAGGGCTTGTTACAGCAATAGAATTACAGGTTGCAGCAACAGAACTGCTGCAGGCAAAATCGGATTGCCTACGTTCAAGACTGCAATTCATGATAGAGAAAAGAATGGTCGATTATTATAGCGGAATTCCGTTTGTACAAGCGGAAAGGTGAAAGCTTGTGCCAGCGAGTGAAACACAAAGCTTGCTTTGATGTTTATCAACGAGCGCAACCAAGGTTCAAGCCCACGCAGTGGGGTTAAAACCTAAAAGAATAAAATATAAACTACTATGGATATAAAATTAGAAAAGAAAAGAGGCTGGCAGGCCATCTTCAGTAAAAAAAGCCTGCCTTATGTATTCGGTACAGTGTTAGCAATACTTATAGTATGGCTTCTCATGAAAGAGAACACATCAACATTGCGTGTAAACACAGCAACAATTACCGTATCGAGTGTGGAAGAGGGCGAATTCAACGATTACGTAAGCCTCAGCGGAACCGTGCAGCCAATAACAACCATGCAGCTGTCACCGCTTGAGAGCGGCGTTGTGGAGCGCATCGTTGCCGAAGAGGGTACAACAGTGAAAGCCGGAGATGTAATTCTTGAAATGGCAAACAAACAGCTCTCGATGCAGATTCTGCAATCGGAGGCCGACCTTGCCGAGAAACAGAATATCCTGCGCAACACACTTATATCAATGGAGCAGGAGCGTCTTTCGCTCCGTCAGGAGATGTTGCAACTCGACCTTGAGGTAACACGCAAACAACGCGCATACGAACAGAACAAGGAACTGTTTAAAGAACAACTTGTAGCACATGAAACATACCTGCAAGCAAAAGAGGACTATGAACTGGCATTGAAAAAACGCTCTCTTGTCCGCGAGCGTCAGAAGCAGGATTCCCTCTACCGCACCGTGCAGGTAGCGCAGCTCGATGAGAACCTCCGTTCCATGCAGCTCAATATGCAACTCATACGCGAGCGTGTAGATAACCTTAAGGTAAAGGCCCCGATAGACGGTGAGGTGGGTATGCTCAATGTTGTTCTTGGACAGACACTCTCACAAGGTGGCGCAATAGGGCAGATAAACGACCTTTCGGCCTACAAAGTTACAGCGATGGTCGATGAGCATTACATCGATCGCATAGTGACCGGGCTTACAGCATCATTCATGCGCCAGGATAACAATTTCGATATGCTACTCAAGAAGGTTTATCCCGAAGTACGCGACGGCAAGTTCAAGATAGACCTCACATTCAGCAGCGAGCTGCCCGATAATATACGTACCGGGCAGACATATAACCTCAATCTTCAATTGGGGCAGCCGGTTGAGGCTGTATATATTCCGCGTGGAGCATTCTTCCAGAAGACCGGTGGCCGCTGGATATATGTTGTAGACGAAAGCGGCGAGAAAGCCTACCGACGCGAGATACGCATAGGACGTCAGAACCCAAGGTTCTACGAGATTGTCGATGGCCTCTCAAAAGGCGAGAAAGTCATAACATCGTCATACGACAATTTCGGCGATAATGAGGTGCTTATTCTGAAAGGTGAAAACTGAGTCGGGGGCGAAGTTTCGACAATGCCGCCAGCAGTTAGTCGCAGGTAGCGTGGAGTAGTCACGCCCTGCGGGATGCGGTAAGGCGGCGTTGTCAAAGCTGAAAACTGAAAGATGAAAG
>JAUNQV010000123.1 GCA_030535995.1 Bacteroidales bacterium | reverse complement strand
ACTATTTGCTGATTATCAAGGCGATGTTCATCACTCCGAACGAACAACCGATACCGACCTTCCAGAATGGCAGTGCCATGCGTCTTTGCCTAATGGCTTGCGTGGCAGGGATTCTGTTGCTTGGTATTGTAAGCAGTGTATATGGTGTATTGAGTGATACGGCTGCTAATTTTTAAATAACCATTTAAATCCTGATAAGAAAGTCCGGGAATGTCCATCATTCCCGGACTTTTTTTATTTATTTTTGCGTGATTAATCTCTATTTTAGAGATATTGTACACAATTACGGAATAAAAAACAAAAAAAGATATGGCATACAATTTTAATGAGATTGAACAGAAGTGGCAAAAGAGGTGGAAAGAGAATAACACCTACCGCGTAGATGAAAACAGCAATAAAGAAAAATTCTATGTTCTGAACATGTTTCCCTATCCATCGGGTGCAGGATTACATGTAGGACACCCTCTCGGCTATATTGCATCAGATATTTTCGCCCGCTTCAAGCGCTTGCAAGGCTTTAATGTACTTAACCCTATGGGCTACGATGCCTACGGGCTCCCAGCCGAGCAGTATGCTATACAGACAGGACAGCACCCCGCAATAACCACCGAGCAGAATATTGCGCGTTACCGCGAACAGCTCGACAAGATAGGCTTCTGCTTCGACTGGAGCCGCGAGATAAGAACCTGCGATGCAAGCTACTACCACTGGACACAATGGACATTCATCAAGATGTTCAACAGCTACTACGACAACGATGCAAAATGCGCAAAGCCCATTACAGAACTTGTTGAAAAGCTGGGTAAAGAGGGTAGTGCCGGTATAAACGCAGCCTGCACCGATGAGATAGAAGTGACTGCAAACGAGTGGAACAGCATGAGCGAAAAAGAACAGCAGGAGCTGCTCATGAACTGGCGCATAGCATTCCTCAACGAGACAATGGTTAACTGGTGCCCGGCACTCGGTACAGTGCTTGCCAATGATGAGGTTGTCGATGGCGTTTCGGAACGTGGCGGCCATCCTGTAGTACAGAAAAAAATGAAACAGTGGTGCCTCAGAGTTTCGGCCTATTCACAGCGCCTGCTCGATGGACTCGACAGAATTGACTGGACAGAGTCATTGAAAGAGACACAACGCAACTGGATTGGACGCAGCGAAGGCACAGAAATGCAGTTCCACATTAAGGATAGTGATATTGAATTCACAATATTCACCACACGTGCCGATACAATTTTCGGTGTCACATTCATGGTACTTGCCCCCGAGAGTGAACTTGTTGCAAAACTGACAACAGACAGCCAGAAAGAGGCTGTAGAGGCATACCTCGACCGTACTAAGAAGCGTACGGAGCGTGAACGTATGATTGACCGCAATGTAACAGGAGTTTTCACCGGTTCATACGCTATAAACCCGATAACAGGCGAAGAGATACCTGTATGGGTGAGCGATTATGTACTTTCGGGTTACGGTACAGGTGCCATTATGGCTGTTCCAGCACACGACAGCCGCGACTATGCATTCGCTAAACATTTCGGCATTGAGGTGCGCCCTCTCATCGAAGGATGCGATGTCAGTGAGGAGAGCTTCGACGCAAAGGAGGGTATAATGACAAATTCACCTGTAGCGAAATTCAGCGACTGCAAGCTCAACCTCAACGGCTTGACTGTAAAAGAGGCAATAGCAAAGACCAAACAGTTCGTTACCGAGAACAGATTAGGACGGGTAAAAGTCAACTACAGGCTGCGCGATGCAATTTTCAGCCGCCAGCGCTACTGGGGAGAACCGTTCCCCATCTATTACAAGGATGGAGTACCTTACCCAATACCCGAAGAGTGCCTGCCGCTCGAACTTCCCGAGGTAGAGAAGTTCCTGCCTACCGAAAGCGGAGAACCGCCATTGGGCCACGCAAAGAACTGGGCATGGGACACTGTAAACAGAACAGTCACAAGCAAGGAGAATATAGATAATGTTACAATATTCCCGCTTGAATTGAACACAATGCCCGGTTTTGCCGGTTCAAGCGCATACTATCTGCGTTACATGGACCCGAAGAACAATAAGGCACTTGTTTCTGAAGAGGCAAACAACTACTGGCAGAATGTAGACCTTTATGTGGGCGGAAAAGAGCATGCAACAGGCCACCTCATTTATTCACGTTTCTGGAACATGTTCCTTTTCGACACAGGATACAGTGTAAAAGAAGAGCCTTTCCAGAAACTCATAAACCAGGGAATGATACAAGGCCGAAGCAACTTTGTTTACCGCATAAAGGACACAAACACATTCGTATCACTCAACCTGTCGAAGCAGTACGATGTAACACCACTGCATGTCGATGTTAATATCGTAGCAAATGATATACTCGATATTGAAGCATTCCGCGCATGGCGACCCGAATATGCCGATGCCGAGTTTATTCTCGAAAATGACAAATATATTTGTGGCTGGGCTGTAGAGAAGATGAGTAAATCAATGTTCAATGTTGTCAACCCCGATATTATAGTCGAAAAATATGGTGCCGACACATTGCGCATGTACGAAATGTTCCTCGGGCCCATTGAGCAGTCTAAACCTTGGGATACCAACGGAATTGACGGTTGTCACCGCTTCCTACGCAAGCTGTGGGGCATGTTCTTCGACAAGAACGACAATTACACACTTACCGATGAAGCACCTACAAAAGAGGAACTTAAATCTCTACACAAACTCATTAAAAAGACAACCGAAGACATACCTTCATTCTCATACAACACAACAGTGAGTGCATTCATGATATGCCTTAACGAACTTACTGCACTCAAATGCAACAAGAAGGCTATTCTTGAGAAAGTTGTTGTGGTGCTCTCACCCTTCGCACCTCATATATGCGAAGAACTTTGGGAAATTATGGGTAACAATACCACTATTTGCGATGCAGAGTGGCCGGAATATAACGAAGAGTACCTGAAAGAAGATTCGATAAAATATACAATATCATTCAACGGAAAGGCACGTTTTACCATGGATTTTGCCACAGATGCAACAAATGCCGATATTGAAGCTGCTGTGCTTTCAAATGAAAACAGCCAGAAGTACATCGACGGTAAACCTATAAAGAAAGTTATCATTGTACCAAAGAAAATTGTTAACATTGTGATTTAAACACAGCTTATAATAACAACGCTTTAAAATATTCTATTATGGGCAAGCGATTTATTCCACGGCCAACAATCATGAGTGAACTTAAGAATTATCTCATGATAACATTGGGACTTACACTCTATGCATTTACATGGAAGTTCTTCATGGCCCCTTACAAGTTTGTGACAGGAGGTATAACCGGTGTGGGAGGTATTGTAGAGTATACCACAGGGCTGCCTATGCAGTACACATACTTTGCAATAAACATTATTCTCATAATAATTGCAATACAGCAACTTGGCTGGAAATTCTGTGTTAAGACCATCTATGCAATTGTTGTTATGACATTTGCACTTGAGATGTTCGATATCATATTCCAGACCTGTCCAACAGCCTATGACATCCTAGGCCCGGACAAACAGCTTGAGGCATGTATTGTAGGTTCAATTTTCATAGGAATGGGAATAGCATTCTGCTTTTTGAGCAACGGAAGTACAGGAGGAGTGGATATTATCGCAGCCATCGTAAACAAGTACAAGGATATAAGTTTCGGGCGGGCAATGCTTTATGTCGATGCCTGTATCATTATAAGCAGCTTTTTCATAATACCTAACCCAAGCCTCTCGATAAGCCTGCAAAAGGTATTCTATGGTTTCATTAACCTTGTGATAGTGAATGTATCGCTCGATTACATGGTAAACAGCAACCGCCAGGCCATACAGTTCTTCATATTCTCAAGCAAATATGATGAGATTTCATACTATATTACACGCTACCTTAAACGTGGAGTTACACTGCTCGATTCGGTAGGTTACTACTCGGGAAAAGAGGGAAAAGTTGTTACTACAATAGCACGTGCCAACCAATCGAACCAACTGTTGAGTGCTATTAAACAGATAGACCCCAACGCATTGATTTCACAATCAAAGGTAATGGCAGTCTATGGCAATGGATTCGACAAAATAAAAGCAAAGACAAAAGCTGCAAAATTCGATTCCAACAGCAGTAAAGAGTTCAAAATAGAAGAGAATAAAAAATGAAACTGGTATTCGCCACAAACAACAAACATAAACTCGAAGAGGTTAGAGCAATAGTTGGAGACAGGGTAGAGATATTATCTTTGAACGATATTGATTGCCATGATGATATTCCCGAAACAGCCGATACCCTTCAGGGTAATGCTCTTATAAAAGCACGCTACATACACGAAAAGTATAATGTAGATTGCTTTGCCGATGATACAGGGCTTGAAGTCGAGGCTCTGGACGGTGAACCGGGAGTATACTCGGCACGATATGCCGGCGAGGAGTGCGACTCCCAGGCCAATATGCATAAATTATTAGAAAATTTAACAGGAGAAAATAACCGCAAAGCACAATTTCGTACAGTTATTGCGTTAATTATTAAGGGAGAGGAAAAACTATTCAATGGAATTGTAAAGGGAGAGATAAGCTGTGAAAAAATGGGAAACTCAGGCTTCGGTTACGACCCCATATTTATTCCTGAAGGTTCTTCACAGAGTTTTGCACAAATGAGCAGTGAAATGAAAAACAGTATAAGCCACCGCTACCGTGCAACAGAACAACTTAGTAATTATTTAAAGGAAAGATATGATTAAAAAGCTTTCATCACTATTACTGTTAATTCTTATCGTGTTATCGTCAAAGGCTGCAGTAGGCGACTGGACGGTTTACCCTTCATACCACAATGCAACATATTGCGAAGTTGCCGGCAACAAACTCTATGTACTCGCATCAGGAGCGTTATTCTCATATAATATGGAGGATAATGAAACATTGTTGTATGATAATATAAATACCTTGAGTGATATCGACATTTCACATATCGCATACAGCAAAGCAATAAAAGCTCTGGTGATAGTGTACAAGAATGCAAATATAGATATTCTGTACGACGATGAAAGCATATACAACATATCTGATTTCAAAAACAAAACACTCCCTTCAAAGACAATAAACAACATAGATATACAAGGCAGCACGGCATATATATCAACCTCGTTCGGGGTTGTAGTGCTCGACCTTGAAAATCTTGAATTCTCCAACACATACAGTACAGGATTCAATACATACTGTACATACCTCTTCAATGATAGACTCTACACAGGAACAAGTGAAGGTGTATTCAGAGGTAGTACAAAAGATAATCTGCTCGACAAGAATAACTGGGAAAAGGTAAATTATTACCCTACAC
>JAUNQV010000122.1 GCA_030535995.1 Bacteroidales bacterium | reverse complement strand
GGGCCAAATTTATTTAATGTTTAACCAGTCCCTAATTTTTATGGGACACTAATGATCCTTAATACAAAAAAAATGACTAAATTTGCGTTGTATTAATGAGCCTGAATGGCTACGAGGTAGATTATGATAGAATATACATCTGTACTTTTTAAGAAAGTACCCAAATATATGCTTGAGAAGAGACATCAGATTCTGATGGTTCTTTTCGTTTCGGCATTTGCAATTGCCTTTATAAATATTTTTAACCCTTTCGATTCTAAAGCCTGGATAAAGGGAACATCAATTACCGACACCAAGTATTTTGCATGGTCGTCAATGCTTGTCCTCATAGGTATGGTTGTTGTGGCGTTGAGTAGGGTGATTATGTACAAGACATCTTTGAAACCCAATCATAACATAACAATATTAAGGTACATTATTTGGGTTTTCATTGAGGTGTTGTTGCTCTCCGGTGCTTTTACACTTCTTGCTGTAATCGTGCGCAATAACCTGAATCTTGTAACCAATGACCCCATTGAGATATTTACTACTGCTATAAAGAATACCGTCGGTATTTTATTTATACCATATTTGATGTGTATTCTCTATTTCTCATATCAGGACCGAACGGCAAAACTCAAGGAACTCATGGGCGAGAATATAGGCTTCAAATCGAGTAACCTTATCTCGATACGCGACTCCCGTGGGGTGTTGCAACTGTCGGTGGCAAAAGAAAATCTGCTTTATATAGAGAGTGCCGACAACTATATATGTATCTGGTACCAGAAAAACGATACATTGAAGAAACAGCTCATGCGCATTACCATGCGCGATATTAGCGAGCAACTGGCCGAAACGAACATTGTACGTTGTCACCGTTCCTACATGGTAAATCTCGACCTTGTGAAGGTGATGCGTCGCGAAAAAGAGAACCTATTCCTGGAACTCGGCGTTCCGGGTGTTAAAGAGATACCGATATCAAAAACCTATGGCGAGAAGGTCTTGCGCCGTTTAGTTCCAATATCCTGATAACAATTACTATGAAGAGAATTGCAATCCTAGCTTCGGGCAGTGGCTCAAATGCCGAGAATATAGCCCGTTATTTCAGTGGTTCCGGCTTTGCCGAAGTTTCGTTCATTATATCGAACAATCCCGAGGCTTATGTAATTGAGCGTGCCAAGAACCTTGGCATAGAGTGCGCGGTGGTTACAAAGGCTGAATTCATGGAGGCCGACAAGGTTATAGCCATGCTTCGGGAACGCGACATAGATTTTGTAGTGCTTGCAGGTTTTCTATTGCTGGTTCCGGCCAAACTCATACAGGCATATCCCGGGAAAATCGTAAATATCCATCCGGCACTTCTGCCCAAGCATGGCGGCAAAGGCATGTATGGCGACCGTGTGCACCGTGCAGTTGTTGAGAGTGGTGATACTGAAAGCGGTATTACAATACATCTTATAGACGAGCAATATGACCAGGGAACAACATTTTTCCAGGCAAAGTGCCCTGTATTGCCAACTGACACAGCTGATGATGTGGCTGCAAAGGTGCATGCGCTTGAGTATGAACATTTTCCTGCCGTTATAGAAAGAATGATGCGTACTTTACTATAATGTAACCCATAAAAATTATACTCCTATGACCAATGACATGCTGGAAATGAATCCTAACAAGCTTGTCTCTTATCTTGGCAAGCCGTGTTGTAATTTCACCAAAGCCGATATAATCCGTTATATAAAGGAGAATAATGTGCAGATGGTGAATTTTATGTACCCGGCCGGTGACGGCAGGCTGAAGACACTTAACTTCGTAATCAACAATCTGGGCTACCTCGATACCATACTCACCTGCGGTGAGAGGGTAGACGGCTCAAGCCTTTTTCCGTTCGTTGAGGCCGGAAGCAGCGACCTTTATGTGCTTCCGCGTTTCCGCACAGCTTTTCTCGACCCATTTGCACAGATACCCACTGTTACAATGCTCTGTTCCTTCTTCAATAAAGACGGCCAGCCTCTCGAAGGCTCTCCCGAGAATACTCTTCACAAGGCATGCGAGGCTTTCAGTGAGGTGACAGGAATGGAATTCGAGGCTATGGGCGAGCTTGAATATTATGTTATAGCTCCCAGTGACGGAGCTTTCCCGGCTTGCGACCAAAAGGGGTATCATGAGTCGGCTCCCTATGCAAAATTCAATGATTTCCGCACAGAGTGTATGGCTTGTATCGCACAGGCCGGGGGGCAAATAAAATACGGTCATTCCGAGGTCGGCAATTTTACACTCGATGGCATGGTATATGAACAGAACGAGATTGAGTTTTTGCCTGTCAATGCCGAGAATGCTGCCGACCAGCTCATTATTGCAAAGTGGATAATAAGAAATCTTGCCTATCGCTATGGTTATGACATAACCTTTGCACCCAAAATTACTGCGGGCAAGGCCGGTTCGGGCTTGCACATACACATGCGCATTATGAAAAACGGGCAGAATATGATGCTTGAGAACGGAGCCTTGTCTTCGGTTGCTCGAAAGGCTATTGCCGGAATGATGGAGCTTGCTCCTGCTATTACGGCGTTCGGAAATACCAATCCCACATCATATTTCCGCCTTGTTCCTCACCAGGAGGCTCCTACAAATGTCTGCTGGGGTGACAGAAACCGTTCGGTGCTTGTCCGTGTGCCGCTCGGGTGGGTATCGGGCAAGGATATGTCGCTCATGGCAAATCCTCTTGAGAGGGCAAGCAATTTCAATGCATCGATGAAACAGACTGTTGAGATGCGTTCGCCCGACGGTTCGGCCGATGTATACAGGCTCATAGCAAGCCTTGCCGTTGCATGCAGGTATGGATTTGAGATGGATAATGCTCTTGAGGTTGCCGATAAATGTTATGTCGATGTCAATATCCACAAGAAGGAGAATGAGGGGCGTTTGAAAGAGCTTGCGCATCTGCCCGACAGTTGTGCAGCGTCGGCCGATTGTCTCGAGAGCTTGCGTGGCGTTTTTGAGAAATACAATGTCTTTACCCCTGCCATGATAGACAGTATTGTTTCCGCTTTACGTGAATACGATGACAGGGAACTGCGTACCACTCTTGAGGGTAACCGGGATATGATGCTTGAGTATGTCAGACAGTATTTCCACTGCGGTTAATAAAAAATGCGGCTTTGAAGCCGCATTTTTTATTAATTCTGTGCTCTTACATATTCGAGTATCGCATTTTCGATAAGCTCATGCCCTTTTTCGTTGGGGTGTATGCCATCTTCACATATATAGTCGGCATAGTCCTTCTTCTCAAGGAAAATAGAGGTAATGTCTATTACCGGAACCCTCTTGGAGGTACCGAGCCTGAATATCTCCATGTTGTACCTCTCGTGCCATCGGTCTATCGTCAGTGTTGTCCCTCCAAGCCATTCAAGCACGTTGTTCCTGTTGAGCCCTTGTGTTACATGGTTAAAGAAACGCTGTGGTTCGAGTACGGGAAGCGAGAGAAGAACCGGCTTCCCGCCAAACGAGCGCACGTTGTCAATCAGTTCGGAATAGTGCTGTATGAATTTAGGGATTGGGGTGTTGGGGGAGTGCTCTTCGTGTGGCATTGCCGATATTTCGGCCCAGTTGTAATCGCAATCATTACCGCCATATTCAAAGAGTACAAAGTCGGACTCCTTTATCTTTTCGGCATTACGTGTTACCAATTTCTTGCCATGAGTTACAACCCCTCCGAACCGGGCGAAATTCTCAACCTCAACATTAAGGCTTCTGCGGCAACGTGCTGCAAAGCCGTTCTTGCTTATCTTGTATTTCAGTTTGCCTGATTGGCTGTTTTCATTGTCGACAACAATACCTTTCATCACCGAATCTCCAAACGCGCATACATTGTTCAATGTTATTTCCATATAGTGTCATTTTAATTCCGCTGCAAAGGTAACGGCAGTTATTGTTCCTGAATAATAAAAGTGGACTTGCCTGGCTTTTGTTGGTGTTTTGTGCGATATTGGGGTGAAATTTTTGATTGTTGGGTAAAATAAATGCAGGTTGCAGTGCGGTGCCGGGCATTGTAATGCCTGTTATAAATAAACAACATAACCCCGTAGTGTTCTACGGGGTTATGTTGTCTGTGATGGGGAAAAGTTATTTGCGTCTTATTCTAATCTGAATTGCCTCTTCGATGGGCTTGTCGTTTACCAGTACAAGGTATCCGCCACCGCCGGCACCTGTTATCTTGTAGCCTTTCACTTTATCTTTATATTCGTCCAACGCTTTCTGCACATGTGGAGAAATCATGTTGGGGAACATTGCTGTCTGTGCTTCAAATGATGCTGTACAGGCTTTGCCCCATGCATCAATATCTTTGGCCTTTATTGCTTTCCAGCAATCATCGGCAGCATCGGCAAGTGCCTTTGCGCCGGCCTGGTCAATGTGTGTGTCGGCAAGGACATCGTAGCTGTTGTCGCGTGGCGCAAGGGGAACGAGCCAAATATGTTTCTCTATGAAGTCGAGTATATCGGCATCGCAGCAACTTTCGATATTCTCGGGCCAGTAGCCACCATCATAGTTCAAGCGGTTAAGGCCTGGCATTACAATGCCTATGGCATCTTGTGAACCGCTGATGTATGGGCTGCCTGGGGGGTTCTCATAGCGGAATACCATTTTTGCAAGTGTCTCGCGGTCGCCTTCGGGTATATCTACATGCCACATTTCAATGGCAGCCTTGCGCGATGATGTGCTCATGCCGCCACGGTTGTTGAAGTCGTAGTCGGGCTCAATACATATTGTGAGAACGGGGCCGCTGTGGTGCTTGCTCACATACGGTTGGTCGAGCCAGCCGCCTGCAAGGTCAATACGGTAGGGTATCTTACACTCCTGGCGCAATGCCGTTGTGGAACGTGCAGGAAGCCCGGCTTCCGGAATGCGTGTGCTTACAACGAGTTCAATGCCGTTCTCCTCGCAGAAACGCTTCTTGCCCGGTGTGTAACCGTCGCTATTGACGAAGAAAATATCCGGTTTCAAGCGTTTGACATCTTCTGCGAAGTCCATGATACCGCTTCCGCTGTTTACAAAAGCATCTTTGACATAGCGGATTGCTTTTACCATGTAGAGACGCTCCTGCTCTGTATTTATAGTCTTGCGGTCTTTCAGCTCGCGTATGGTGGCATCGGAGCCGATACCTACGTAGAGGTCGCCATGCTTCGAGGCTTCTTTGAAAAAAGCGACATGACCCGAATGTAACATGTCGTAGCAGCCTGATACGAATACTTTTTTGCTCATAATGATATATTTTTATCTATTAATTATGCTGTATTATCTGTTATGCTCTATGCTTTCTTTAATCTCTTCTTTCTTGATTTCTTGGGGTCGGAACCGTATGAGTAGCTTCCGTAGTGATAACCGTAACGGTAACCGTAA
>JAUNQV010000038.1 GCA_030535995.1 Bacteroidales bacterium | reverse complement strand
TCTCGAGCAAATCATCAAGCTCAGTGAGCGATTTCTTACCGAAGTTGCGGAACTTGAGGAGGTCGGTCTTGTTGTACTGGACAAGCTGGCCGAGTGTCTCAACATCAGCTGCCTTCAAGCAGTTGAGGGCACGTACTGAAAGGTTGAGGTCAACAAGCTTGCTCTTGAGCAACTGACGCATGTGCAATACCTCTTCATCGAACTCTTCGTTGCCGTCGAGGTCGGCTGCTTCAATAGCAATCTTCTCGTCAGAGAACAACATGAAGTGATAGATGAGGATTTTTGCTGCCTCTTTAAGAGCTTCCTTCGGGTGTATGGAACCATCGGTTGTAACTTCAATTACCAGGCGGTCGTAGTCGGTCTTCTGCTCGACACGGAAAGGCTCACGAAGGTAATTCACGTTACGGATAGGAGTGTATATCGAGTCGATTGGAATCATTGTAGGTTCTGTGCAGAACTCACGGTTCTCATCAGCAGGTACGTAACCACGGCCCTTGTTGATGTTGATTTCAATCTGCATTTTAGCCGATGAGTCGAGGTGGCAAATGACTAACTCGGGATTTAACACTTCAAATCCAGCTAGATACTTACCAATATCACCTGCTGTGAACACTGTTGTGTTCTCAACATTGATTGTGACTTTCTCGGTTTCAGACTCCTCTACGATTCTTTTGAATCTAACTTTCTTGAGATTCAGAATAATGTTGGTTACATCTTCCTTTACACCGGGAACTGTCGCAAACTCATGCTCGACACCTGCAATCTTTATGCAATTTATTGCAAAGCCTTCGAGCGATGAGAGAAGGATGCGACGAAGCGCATTACCTACTGTTGTTGCGAAACCTGGCTCAAGGGGACGGAACTCGAACTTACCATAGAAGTCGTTCGCCTCCAACATTACCACCTTATCGGGTTTTTGAAATGTTAATATCGCCATTGTCAAATATTAATTTTTGCTATACAACTCAACGATTAACTGCTCTTTAATGTTCTCGGGTATCTCTGAACGCTCGGGAACGCTCAAGAATTTACCTGACATTTCAGTCTCGTTCCACTCCAACCATGCATACTTGCTGTGGTTAAGGCCAGCCAAAGAGTTCTGGATAACCTCGAGTGACTTTGAACGCTCACGAACACCAATTACCTGGCCGGGCTTGATGTGACGAGAAGGAACATTACATACCTTGCCGTCAACAACAATGTGGCAGTGGCTTACCAACTGACGTGCAGCTGCGCGAGTGGGAGCGATACCCAAACGGAAAACTACGTTGTCGAGACGAGCCTCAAGGTTCTGCAAAAGAACCTCACCGGTGATACCGGGAGCCGAGTCGGCTTTCTTGAATGTGTTACGGAACTGTTTCTCCAACACTCCGTATGTGTACTTCGCTTTCTGCTTCTCTGCAAGCATGACACCATACTCCGAAGTCTTGCGGCGACGGTTGTTACCGTGCTGACCGGGAGCATAGTTCTTCTTTGAAAGCACTTTGTCTGCGCCAAAGATAGGCTCGCCGAAACGACGTGCTATCTTGCTTTTTGGTCCTGTATATCTTGCCATTTCAAATTTCTATTCTAATGTTATTATACTCTTCTTCTCTTAGGAGGACGGCATCCGTTGTGTGGTAGTGGTGTTACGTCTATGATTTCTGTAACCTCAATACCTGCATTGTGTACAGTACGGATAGCTGACTCACGACCGTTACCGGGTCCTTTAACGTATGCCTTTACTTTGCGCAAGCCAAGATCGAAAGCGATCTTTGAGCAAGCCTCGGCAGCCATTTGAGCAGCATATGGAGTGTTCTTCTTAGAACCTCTGAAACCCATCTTTCCTGCAGATGACCAAGAGATAACCTGACCTTCGTCATTAGCCAAACATACGATGATGTTGTTGAATGACGAATGAACATGAAGTTGTCCGTTGGCTCCGACCTTCACATTTCTTTTCTTTGTTGCAACTGTTTTCTTTGCCATATTACTTACCTATTATTTTGTAGCTTTTTTCTTGTTAGCAACTGTCTTCTTACGTCCCTTGCGTGTACGAGCATTGTTCTTTGTGCTCTGGCCACGAACCGGCAAACCGTTACGATGACGAATGCCACGATAGCAACCGATGTCCATCAAACGCTTAATGTTAAGCTGGATTTCTGAACGGAGGTCACCCTCTACTTTAAACTCTGCACCAATAATCTCACGAACCTTGGCTGCCATGTCGTCGGTCCAGTCCTGAACCTTGATGTTGCGGTCAACGCCGGCCTTGTCGAGGATTTTGGCTGCACTGCTGCGTCCTATACCGAAGATGTATGTCAACGCAATCTCTCCTCTTTTGTTCTGAGGAATGTCTACACCAACTATTCTTATAGCCATATAACGAATATATTTTTAATTACTACTTTAATTACCCCTGACGCAGTTTGAACTTGGGATTCTTCTTGTTAATCAAATACAAACGACCGTTTCTGCGAACGATTTTGCAATCGGGAGTGCGTTTCTTAATAGATGCTTTAACTTTCATATTATATTGTTTTTTATTTATATCGGAATACGATTCTTCCTTTGGTCAAATCATAAGGAGACATCTCTATTCTCACTTTGTCGCCGGGGAGAATTTTAATGTAGTGCATTCTCATCTTGCCGGAGATATGCGCAATCACTTCGTGACCATTCTGCAATTCTACACGGAACATTGCATTAGACAATGCCTCGACGATTGTACCGTCTTGTTCAATAGCGCTCTGTTTAGCCATATCAATATCCTTTGTTTCTTAAGACTTCTTCAATATACTCGAACGATGATAATATATCGGCACCGTTTTTACCGACTGCTATGGTATGCTCGAAATGGGCAGCGTTCTTGCGGTCGCGTGTCCTGACTGTCCAGCCATCGCGCTCCATAAGTATCTGACGCTTTCCGAGGGTTATCATAGGCTCTATTGCTATGCACATTCCCTGACGAAGCTGCAAGCCGTTGCCTTTGCGCCCATAGTTGGGAACTTCGGGGGCTTCGTGCATGTCACGGCCTATACCGTGTCCTACAAATTCACGGACAACGCCGAAACCGTTCTGCTCGCAGTGGGTCTGTACCGCACTGCCTACATCGCCCAGACGCTTCCCATGAACTGCTTGTTCAATACCTTTGTACAGCGACTCCTTGGTAACCTGAAGAAGTTTCTTCGTTGCTTCATCAACCTCACCCACACAAAATGTGTAACAAGAATCGCCACAGAAACCGTTCAACTTTGTTCCGCAATCGACCGATACTATATCGCCCTCTTTCAGAGGAACATCGTTGGGAATTCCGTGTACAACCACATCGTTTACCGATGCACATATCGACCCGGGGAATGGAGTGCCTTCGTAGTTGGGGTAACCCTTGAATGTAGGGATTGCACCGTTGTCGCGAATGAACTCCTCGGCCACTCTGTCGAGCTGCCTTGTGGTAACTCCGGGTTCAAGTATCTTGGCTACTTCGGCAAGCGCCTTGCCTACCAGCAGGTTTGCCTGCCGAAGTAGTTCAATTTCATCCGATGTCTTAAGAAATATCATTTCTTAGCTCAACAATTAACCTACACGACCTTTTATACGACCCGAGCTGAGCAAGCCATCGTAGTGTCTCATCATGAGGTGGCTCTCTATCTGCTGCAGTGTGTCGAGAACAACACCTACAAGAATGAGGAGTGATGTACCTCCGAAGAAACTTGCGAACTCCTGCTGAACTCCAAAGTTGCTTGCGAATGCAGGAAGAACTGCAATTGCTGCAAGGAACAATGAACCGGGAAGTGTAATGCGTGACATAATCGTATCAATATATTCTGCTGTGGGCTTGCCAGGTTTAATGCCTGGGATGAAGCCATTGTTGCGCTTCATATCTTCTGCCATCTGCATCGGGTTGATGGTGATGGCTGTGTAGAAGTATGTGAACAATATGATAAGAAGTGCAAATATGAGGTTGTACAACCAGCTTGTGTGGTCATTCATCTGAAGCGCAAACCACGACTGTTCCTCAGAATTGTAGCCCATGATTACCATGGGGATGAACATAATCGCCTGCGCAAAGATGATAGGCATCACATTGGCAGCATTCACCTTAAGGGGGAGATACTGACGCGCGCCCGACACAACTGCACCGCCTGTAGCCTGCTTTGCATACTGTACGGGTATCTTGCGGGTACCACGCAACAGAGCAACGCCTGCACAAATTACCAAAAGAAGAACAACAATCTCAAAAAGGAATTTAACAAGACCACCGCTTGCAGCACCCTCGGTTGAGAGGAGAGGAATGAGTTCCTGTGCTATTGCCTGGGGGAAACGTGCGATGATACCTATCATGATGATAAGGGATACACCGTTGCCCAAGCCTTTGTCGGTAATGCGCTCACCCAACCAGAGGATGAACATACTGCCGGCTGCAAGTATAATT
The DNA here is from genome assembly GCA_030535995.1 of Bacteroidales bacterium. Taxonomy (GTDB): domain Bacteria; phylum Bacteroidota; class Bacteroidia; order Bacteroidales; family Bacteroidaceae; genus HGM04593. The sequence continues at coordinate 13,319 of JAUNQV010000038.1, read as the reverse complement.
GTTGAAGTGATCATGAATGCCCAGCCCGACTCAACTGCAATTGCAGGACCTGCCATGGCCTTGAGGTTTGCCAAGTAGGCAATACCCTGGGGTATGAGGATGGCAATTGTGAGATAACGTGTGTACTGGTTAATCTTACGACGGCCACTCTCACCCTCACGCTGCATCTTCTGGAAAGAAGGTACAACGATGGCAAGCAACTGAACTACAATTGATGCCGAGATATAAGGCATAATTCCAAGGGCAAATATCGATGCATTGGAGAATGCACCACCCGAGAACATATCAAGCAGAGACATCAAACCATCCTTTGTCTGGTTGGTGAGACCACCCAACTGTGCCGTATCGACACCGGGGAGCACCACGAATGAACCAAAACGGTAGATTGCGACGAACAAGAGAGTGATACCTATACGCACTCTCAAGTCTTCGACTTTCCAGATATTTTTGATAGTCTGGACAAATTTAAGGTTTGATAGTTTATTTGCCATTTTTTAAAGCTTTACTACTGTTCCACCTACTGCCTCGATAGCTTCTACAGCCTTCTGTGAGAAAGCGTGTGCCTCAACTGTCAATTTAGCAGTCAAAGTACCGTTGGCAAGAACCTTAACAAGCTGTGATGCAGAAACGAAACCTGCAGCAACAAGAGCCTGAATGTTGATTGTCTCCAAAGACTTGCTCTCGGCAAGAGCCTGGAGAGTAGAAAGGTTGACTGCCTTGTACTCTACACGATTGATATTTTTGAAGCCGTACTTGGGTACACGACGTTGCAAAGGCATCTGACCGCCCTCGAAACCAATCTTCTTGCTGTAGCCCGAACGAGACTTGGCACCTTTGTGACCACGTGTAGAGGTACCGCCTCTACCTGAACCTGTACCACGTCCGATTCTTTTGCGAGCCTTGACAGCGCCCTCGGCAGGCTTAAGATTATTTAATTTCATAGCCAAATTCTTTTTTTAATTAATTACTCTTCAACAATGGCAACCAAATGCTGAACTTTCTTAATCATACCACGAATAGAGGCGTTATCGGGACGCTCAACAACCTTGTTCATCTTTGTGAGACCAAGAGCATCAAGAGTCAACTTCTGTGTTTTAGGAGCACCGATACGACTTTTAACTTGCTTAATCTTTATTGTAGCCATTTTATACCTCCTTATCCGTTAAATACTTTACTCAAACTAACACCTCTGTTCTGGGCAACCATGCGTGCATCACGCATTTCGCTCAAAGCTGCAATTGTAGCCTTTACCAGGTTGTGGGGGTTAGATGAACCCTTTGACTTGGCAAGTACGTCGGTAATACCTACGCTCTCGAGTACGGCACGCATAGCACCACCGGCAACAACTCCGGTACCGTGTGAAGCAGGCTTGATGAATACCTCTGCACCACCGAAGTGAGCCGACTGCTCGTGAGGAACAGTTCCCTTGAGAACAGGTACGCGAACGAGGTTTTTCTTTGCAGCCTCTACACCCTTGGCAATGGCAGCTGTAACCTCGCTTGCCTTACCAAGACCGTAACCGATGATACCATTCTCGTTACCAACAACAACGATTGCCGAGAAACTGAATGTGCGGCCACCCTTTGTAACCTTTGTTACACGGTTGATAGCAACCAATCTATCTTTTAATTCAACGTCGTTTGTGACTTTTACTCTATTATTAATTGCCATACTCATTAGAATTTAAGACCTCCATTACGTGCAGCGTCAGCCACTTCCTTAACTCTTCCGTGGTAGAGGTAACCGTTACGGTCGAAAACAACCGATGTAATACCAGCCTCAATGGCTTTCTTTGCGATCAACTCACCTACCTTTGCAGCCTGCTCTTTCTTGGGCATAGCCTCAAGACCAAGTGAAGATGCAGCAGCCAATGTGCGACCAGTCTGGTCATTAATTATCTGAACATAGATTTGCTTGTTGCTACGGAAAACGCTCATACGAGGACGCTCAGCAACACCTGAAATCTTGTTACGCACTCTATATTTAATCTTGGTACGTCTTTCTATCTTTGTTGTCATATGCTTACTGTTTTACTGAATTATTTAGCACCAGCCGACTTACCAGACTTACGACGGATAATCTCGCCAACAAACTTGACACCCTTACCCTTGTATGGTTCAGGCTTGCGGAATGAGCGAATCTTTGCGCAAATGAGACCAAGCAACTCCTTGTTGCAAGACTCAAGGATGATAAGCGGGTTCTTGTTTCTCTCTGACTTTGTCTCAACCTTTACTTCAGCAGGGAACTGAACATAAATGGGGTGAGTAAAACCAAGCAACAACTCAATAGCATTGTTAGGTTTGTCGTTCACACGATAACCTACACCAACGAGCTCAAGTTCTTTCTTGAAACCGGTTGAAACACCGATAACCATGTTGTTGATGAGCGCACGATACAGGCCGTGGAAAGCATGTTGCTGCTTTGTAGCCTGGTCATAAGTATCGCAATCAGCATACTTCACAGTGAGTGTACCGTCCTCTACTGCAACAGCAATAGAAGCGTCGATTTTCTGTGAAAGCTCACCTTTAGGACCTTTTACAGTAACTACGTTCTCGTCACTTACAGTAACGGTAACGCCAGCGGGAATACTAACGGGTAATTTACCAATTCTAGACATTGCTCAATCCTCCTAATTAGTAGACATAGCAGAGTACCTCACCACCGATTTTCTCGGCAGCAGCCTCTTTGTCTGTCATTACACCTTTGGATGTCGACAAAATAGCGATACCCAATCCATTGATCACTCTGGGCATATCTTTGTATCCCGTATAACGACGCAAACCGGGTGATGAAACGCGAACCAGGTTCTTGATAGCATTCACCTTGTTGACTGCGTCGTACTTCAAGGCAATCATGATTGTGCCTTGAGGGCCATCCTCAACAAACTTGTAGTTCAAGATGTAACCCTTCTCAAAAAGAATCTTTGTAATCTCCTTCTTGAGGTTAGAGGCAGGAATAGAAACCACTCTGTGCTTTGCTTGAATGGCATTTCTCAACCTCGTCAAATAATCTGCAATAGGATCTGTCATAAAAATTAATTTTAAATTGATCAGGACTTCCCTGACAATATTTATATTAAACACTCAAAATTTTACCAGCTTGCTTTTCTAACACCCGGGATAAGGCCCTGTGATGCCATCTCGCGGAACTGAATACGTGAGATACCGAAAGTGCGGATATAACCCTTGGGACGACCTGTCAGCTTGCAACGGTTGTGCATGCGGATGGGGTTAGAGTTCAAGGGCAGTGACTGCAACTTACGTGCTGCCTCATAAGCCTCTTCCGGTGTACCGGTGTTGACAATCTTCTTGAGAGCCTCACGCTTTGCAGCATATTTCTTGGCCAATTTTGCACGCTTTACCTCACGTGCTTTCATTGATTCTTTTGCCATAGTCTAATTATGAATTTTTAGCGTTTTTAAAAGGTAGACCAAACTCTTTAAGCAGTGCATAACCCTCTTCGTCTGTCTTTGCGGTAGTAACGAATGTGATGTTCATACCGTTCAGACGCATGATGTTATCGATGTTGATCTCGGGGAAGATAATCTGCTCCTTGATACCCAAAGAGTAGTTACCGTTACCGTCGAACTTGCTCTCAATACCCTTGAAGTCACGAATACGGGGAAGTGCAACGCGAACCAGGCGCTCAAGGAACTCGTACATGCGCTCGCGACGCAGAGTTACCATAACGCCGATAGGCATCTTCTTACGCAACTTAAAGTTTGAAATATCCTTACGTGAAACAGTGGCAACAGCCTTCTGACCTGTGATGGCTGTAATCTCATTGATTGCAACATCAATGATCTTTTTGTCCTGTGTAGCTGCACCAAGACCCTCGTTGATAACGATTTTCTTGAGTACAGGCACCTGCATTGCCGATGAATAGTTGAACTGTTTCATCAAAGCCGGAGCAATACGCTCGGCATATTCTTTTTTAAGGCTAGCTGTATTACTCATCATTAAATCTCCTCTCCTGATTTTTTAGCATAACGAACCTTCTTTCCCTCTGCATTTACCTTACGGCCGATGCGGGTAGCCTTACCTGATTTGGGATCAACCAAATTCAGGTTAGACACATGGATTGAAGCCTCTTGTTTTACAATACCTCCTTGGGGATTCTTTGCGCTGGGTTTCGTGCTCTTTGAAACCATGTTCACGCCCTCTACGATGGCACGGTCTTTCTCTACGATAACCTGCAATACCTTACCGGTCTTGCCCTTGTCCTCGCCAGAGTTTACGATTACCATGTCACCTTTTTTGATATGTAATTTCTTCATTACTTCAAATTTTTAAACATTAAAGTACTTCGGGTGCCAATGATACAACCTTTGTGTAATCGGTTGCACGAAGCTCACGTGCTACGGGACCGAAGATACGGCTACCGCGCATTTCGCCGGCATTGTTAAGCAGAATGCAAGCGTTATCATCGAAACGGATGTATGAACCGTCCTGACGACGAACCTCTTTCTTTGTGCGAACAATCAGAGCCTTTGAAACAGCTCCCTTCTTCAAATCGCTTGAGGGGATAACGCTCTTCACAGAGACTACGATAACATCCCCAACAGAAGCGTAACGACGGCGTGTACCACCAAGTACGCGGATGCAGAGAGCCTCCTTCGCGCCGCTGTTGTCACATACTGTAAGTCTTGATTCAACTTGTATCATAATTACTTAACTTTTTCGATGATTTCTACTAATCTCCATCTCTTGGTCTTGCTCAAGGGACGAGTCTCCATTATACGAACTGTATCGCCAACAGAGCACTCCTGCTTCTCATCGTGTACATGATATTTCTTTGTTCTGCTCACGAATTTGCCATAGATGGGGTGTTTCTCCTTAAACTTGGCAGCTACGGTAATTGTCTTCTCCATTTTGTTGCTTACAACAATACCGGTACGCTCTTTTCTCAAATTTCTTACTTCCATAAGTCTTATTTATTTATTTAATTCGCGAGAGCGCAACTCACCCTTCATGCGTGCGATGTCACGACGCATCTTCTTCAACATCTCGGGATTCTCCAGTGGTGAAATTGCGTGATTCAGCTTCATCTGGGCATAACGCATAGCATCAGCCTCTACTCTTTCCTGCAGCTCCGCGGTGGAGAGCTCTCTAATTTCTGCTATTTTCATAATTATGCCTTATTAAAATCGTAATCGCGTCTAACAATAAATTTAGTAGTAACAGGCAGTTTCTGTGCAGCAAGACGCAAAGCCTCTTTTGCTACCTCGAAAGAAACACCTTCTATCTCAATGAGGATACGACCCGGAGTAACGGGGAATACAAAACCTTCCGGATCACCCTTACCCTTACCCATACGTACATCGGCAGGCTTGCGAGTGATTGGTTTATCGGGGAATACACGGAGCCAAACCTGACCCTGACGCTGCATGTAACGTGTTACTGCAATACGTGCGGCCTCTATCTGGCGACCATTCAACCATTTATATTGCAAACACTTGATTCCGAAAGAACCAAAAGCGAGCTGGTTGCCACGAGTGGCAAAACCCTTCTGCACGCCGTGTTGCACTCTTCTATATTTTGTCTTTTTAGGCTGTAACATAATTCTTGAAATTCAATTCGTTAACGATTGTTGTTTTTCTTACGTTTGAAGTTTCTTCCACCAGCCTGGTTGCCATTGAAACCGCTCTCCTTGCTCTGTGTGAAGTTAGGCGCCAAGTCTCTCTTGCCATAAACCTCGCCACGGCAAATCCAAACCTTGATACCAAGGATACCAACCTTTGTCAATGCCTCTGCCTGGCAGTAGTCGATGTCTGCACGGAATGTGTGAAGAGGAGTACGACCCTCCTTGTACATCTCCGAACGAGCCATTTCTGCACCGTTCAAACGACCTGAAATCTGAATCTTGATACCCTCGGCACCCATACGCATAGTGTTTGCGATGGCTGTCTTGATAGCACGACGGTAAGCAATCTTACCCTCAACCTGACGTGCGATGCTGTTGGCAACGATAGTAGCGTCAAGCTCAAGTTTCTTAACCTCGAAAATATTTATCTGAATATCCTTGTCAGTGATCTTCTTCAACTCCTCTTTCAGTTTATCAACCTCCTGACCACCTTTACCGATGATGATACCGGGCTTTGCGGTACATACGGTAATAGTAACAAGTTTCAAAGTACGCTCGATGACAATCTTGGAAACGCTTGCCTTTGCAAGGCGAACGTTAAGGTATTTTCTGATTTTTGAATCTTCAACCAATTCGTCACCGTAGTTCTTACCACCGTACCAGTTGGAATCCCATCCTCTGATGATACCTAATCGATTACTAATTGGATTAACCTTCTGTCCCATTGCTTTCTACTTTTTTATTGTCATTATTTACTTTAGTGTCCACGTAGATTGTAACGTGGTTGGAACGCTTACGGATTCTGTATCCGCGACCCTGAGGTGCAGGACGCATACGGTAAAGTGTGCGTGCCTCATCTACAAAAATCTGTGAGATATAAAGCTCGCCATTCTCAGCCTTGCGCTCATTTTTCTGCTCCCAGTTCGCAATAGCCGAACGCAACAGTTTCTCAACGTTGTTTGAAGCAGCTTTTGTAGAGAACTTCAAGACACCGAGCGCACGACCAACCTCCATTCCGCGAACCATGTCAGCCACAAGGCGCATTTTGCGGGGAGATGAAGGTATGTCCTTCGCACTGGCGAAATAAAGGCTTTTACGAGCCTCTTTTCTCTTGTCAGCAGCTATTTTTTTTCTTGCTCCCATTATATTATTTTATTTAATTCTGTTTTTAAATACCTGTTATTTCTTACGGTTACCTGAGTGACCACGGAAAGTACGTGTAGGAGCGAACTCGCCCAACTTGTGACCTACCATGTTTTCTGTAACGTAAACAGGGATGAATTTATTACCGTTATGAACAGCTATAGTGTGTCCCACAAAATCGGGAGAAATCATAGAAGCACGAGCCCAAGTCTTGATGACCGATTTCTTACCGCTCTCGTTCATGGCAAGCACTTTGCTCTCCAATCTTACATTGATATATGGACCTTTTTTTAATGAACGACTCATATTATTTCAAAAATTTCCTTATTATTACTTCTTTCTTCTCTCGATAATGTACTTAGAAGAGTGCTTCTTCGGTGCACGAGTCTTGAGACCCTTTGCATACAAGCCCTTACGTGAACGTGGGTGTCCACCAGAAGCACGACCTTCACCACCACCCATCGGGTGATCTACAGGGTTCATAACAACACCACGGTTGTGAGGACGACGACCCAACCAGCGTGAGCGACCTGCTTTACCAGAACTCTCAAGAGCGTGGTCAGAGTTTCCTACTGTACCTACTGTAGCACGGCAAGTACCGAGGATACGACGTACCTCGCCTGAAGGCAACTTGATAACGCAATAGTTCTCGTCACGAGAAACGATCTGCGCGAAGTTACCGGCTGAACGCACAAGAATAGCGCCCTGGCCGGGACGAAGCTCGATGTTGTGAACCACTGTACCGATAGGAATATTCTTCAAAGGAAGAGTATTACCGATTTCGGGAGCAGCGTCAGCACCTGACATCAGAACTGCGCCAACCTCCAAACCATTAGGAGCAATTATATAACTCTTTTCACCATCAGCATAACACAAAAGAGCGATGCGAGCCGAACGGTTAGGATCGTACTCGATTGTCTTTACTGTAGCAGGAACTCCGTCCTTGTTACGCTTGAAGTCGATAAATCTGAATTTGCGCTTGTGACCACCACCTCTGTAACGCATGGTCATCTTACCATCGTTGTTGCGTCCGCCTGTCGAACGCTTACCGGTTACAAGCGATTTCTCTGGTACCGTAGCAGTTATCTCTTCGAAGGTACCAATAACCTTATGTCTCTGGCCCGGTGTTGTAGGCTTAAATTTACGTACTGCCATCTTCTATTTAAATGTTACTATAAAAATCAATAGTATCGCCCTCTTTAAGTGTGACGATAGCCTTCTTAAAAGCGTTTGTACGGCCTTTCACAAAGCCTGCTTTTGTGTAACGGCTCTTGTTCTTGCCGGCGTAGTTCATAGTATTCACATCAACTACAGTTACATTGTACAACGCCTCAATCTCTTTCTTAATTACCAACTTGTTAGCCTCGGGGCGAACAATAAAACCAAAGCGGTTGAAACGGTCAGTAATATTAGTCATCTTTTCAGTGACTATAGGTTTAATCAATACTCCCATTGTTATGCCTCCTTAGTTTTTAGATAATACGTTGTTAATAATCTCAAGAGAACTTTCAGTCACAACCATAACCTCGGCATTCATTATACCATAGGTATTAATGTCCGAAGCAATTGCCATTTGAGTCCCCTTCAAATTTCTGGCTGACAAATATACTGCTTTATTGCTAGATGGCAAAACGAAGAGTTGTTTCTTTTCAGAAACTTTAAGATTATTTAACACCTCAACAAAAGCCTTTGTGCTGGGAGCATCGAAATTGAAGTCCTCAACAACTACAATAGCATTGTCAATAGCCTTCTGCGAAAGAGCTGAACGGCGAGCAAGCTGCTTAACCTTCTTGTTCAACTTGAAGCTATAATCACGGGGAGTAGGACCGAACACGCGAGCACCACCTACCAACAGAGGTGAGTTGATGTCACCACGACGAGCGCCACCGCCACCTTTCTGGCGACCGAGTTTACGTGTTGAACCCGACATTTCGCTTCTCTCCTTTGACTTATGTGTTCCCTGACGCTGTGCAGCAAGATACTGTCTTACAGCCATGTAAACAACATGTTCGTTAGGCTCGATTCCAAAGATAGACTCGTCTAACGTAACCTTTCTACCGGTGTTCTCACCTTTTATATTTAATACGCTGACTTCCATTACTTCTCAATTATTACGATTGAACCATTGTAACCTGGAACCGAACCCTTGATAACCAACAGGTTGTGCTCAGGAATAACCTTTAACACTTGCAGGTTGTGTGTAGTAACACGTGCATTACCCATCTGACCACCCATGCGAAGGCCTTTGAATACCTTTGCGGGGTATGAACAAGCACCGATAGAACCCGGCTTGCGAGCGCGGTTGTGCTGACCGTGAGTAGCCTGACCTACACCACCAAAGTTATGTCTTTTGACAACACCCTGGAAACCTTTACCCTTTGAAGTACCTGTTACGCTAACGTAAGCAGTATCAGCAAAGAGATCTACTGTGAGAACATCACCCATCTTGAGCTCTGTCTCATAACCCTTGAACTCGGCCAAGTGGCGCTTGGGAGCTACACCAGCTTTCTTGAAGTGACCCATAAGAGGAGCGCTCACGCGGCTCTCTTTTTGGTCCTGAAAACCGAGCTGAACAGCCTCATAGCCATCCTTCTCAACTGTTTTCACCTGTGTAACTGCGCAAGGACCTGCTTCGATAACAGTGCATGGAACATTCTTACCATCGGCACTGAAAACGGACATCATTCCGATTTTTTTTCCTAATAATCCTGGCATTTCAGTTTAATTTAAAAATTAATAGATACATTAAAATTACACTTTAATCTCAACCTCAACTCCTGAAGGAAGCTCAAGTTTCATAAGAGCATCGACTGTCTTCGCTGTAGAGCTGTAGATATCGATAAGTCTCTTGAAAGAGGAAAGCTGGAACTGCTCGCGGCTCTTCTTGTTAACGAAGGTAGAGCGGTTCACTGTAAAAATACGTTTGTGTGTAGGCAATGGAATAGGACCGCTAACGATTGCGCCTGTTGCCTTAACTGTCTTTACAATCTTTTCAGCCGACTTGTCAACCAAGTTGTGGTCGTAAGATTTAAGTTTGATTCTAATTTTCTGACTCATTGTCTTTTTAGTGTTTATAAAATTCATAATTGCCAGCCGGTTAAGAGTCATTCGCTAACCGGCTGGCTTTATTTCTTTACTTCTGAAGTTCTTCAAGTATCTGCTTTGTGAGAGAAGCGCTAACCTGATCGTGGTGATCGTAGGTCATTGAAGATGTTGCGCGTCCCGAGGTGATTGTACGCAAAGATGTAACGTAACCGAACATCTCTGACAGCGGAACCATCGCCTTTACAATACGTGCACCGGTGCGGCTTGTCTCAAAGCCCTCAACCTGGCCGCGACGTTTGTTAAGGTCGGCGATTACATCACCCATGCTCTCCTCCGGAGTAACAACCTCAAGCTTCATGATAGGCTCGAGAAGAACAGGATTTGCCTTCTGACAAGCATTCTTGTATGCCTGAATAGCACAAACCTCGAATGAAAGCTGGTCAGAGTCGACCGGGTGATAGCCACCGTCGAGAAGAACAACCTTCAAAGACTCCATAGGATAACCTGCGAGAACACCGGCCTTGATAGCTGTCTGGAAGCCCTTCTGTACCGAGGGGATAAACTCCTTGGGAATGTTACCACCCTTAACCTCGTTGACGAACTGAAGGTTACCCTCTTTGAAATCCTCATCAGCAGGACCTACTGCAACGAGTATCTTCGCATATTTACCCTTACCACCGGTCTGTTTCTTATAGGTCTCATCAACCTGAACAGTGCCTGTGATAGCCTCTTTATAGCTAACCTGGGGACGACCCTGGTTACACTCTACGTTGAACTCGCGTTTCAGACGGTCGATGATAATCTCAAGGTGAAGCTCACCCATACCCGAAATAATTGTCTGGCCGGACTGCTCGTCGGTTCTTACAGTAAATGTAGGATCCTCCTCTGCAAGTTTTGCAAGACCATTGGCAAGTTTGTCGAGGTCTTTCTGTGTTTTGGGCTCTACAGCGATAGAGATCACAGGATCGGGGAACGACATTGACTCAAGTATGATAGGTGCATCCTCGGCGCAGAGTGTATCACCTGTACGGACATCCTTAAGACCGATAACGGCACCGATATCACCTGCACTGAGAACCTCTACAGGGTTCTGCTTGTTTGAGTGCATCTGGAACATACGTGAGATACGCTCCTTGCGACCTGAACGTGTATCGTAGATATATGAACCCGACTCAAGCTTACCGGAATATACGCGAACATAAATCAAACGGCCAACGAATGGGTTGGTTGCAATCTTGAACACAAGAGCAGAAGTCTTGTCATCCTCTGAAGGAGTACGAGTCTCCATCTCATCTGTCTTGGGGTTCACACCCTCAACAGCAGGGGTATCGAGCGGTGAAGGCAAGAATGCACATACAAAGTCAAGCAAAGGCTGTACACCTTTGTTCTTGAACGAAGAACCGCAGGTCATAGGAGTAATCTCCATTGCAAGAGTACCCTTACGGATAGCAGCAATAATCTCCTCCTCTGTGATTGACTCGGGCTCCTCAAGGAACTTCATCATCAAATCCTCATCGAAGTCGGCAGCCTTCTCAAGAAGGTGCTCTCTCCACTGGTTAGCCTCGTCAACAAGTTCGGCAGGTATCTCCTCGACTGTGTAATCGAGAGCGCCATCCTTGTAAACAAGAGCCTTCATTGAGATGAGGTTTACAACACCGATGAATTTCTCTTCGGCACCGATGGGAATTGTTACAGGGCATGGGTTTGCACCGAGCACCTCTTTCATCTGGCGCATTACAGAGAAATAGTCTGCACCGGAACGGTCCATCTTATTCACATAAGCGATACGGGGAACATTGTACTTGTCAGCCTGACGCCATACAGTCTCTGACTGTGGCTCAACACCACCTACCGCACAGAATGCAGCGATAGCACCGTCGAGTACGCGGAGCGAACGCTCAACCTCTGCTGTGAAGTCTACGTGTCCCGGAGTGTCAATCAGGTTAAACTTATACTGTGTACCGTTCCAATTCCAGAAAGTGGTTGTAGCAGCCGATGTGATAGTAATACCACGCTCCTGCTCCTGCTCCATCCAGTCCATTGTAGCTGCACCATCGTGCACCTCACCAATCTTGTGAGAAAGACCGGTATAGAACAATATACGCTCCGATGTGGTAGTTTTACCGGCATCGATGTGAGCACTGATACCGATGTTACGGGTAAATTTTAATTCGTTTGCCATCTTCGTATAAACTATTATCTAATTAGAAACGGAAATGTGCGAATGCACGGTTAGCCTCAGCCATACGGTGCATATCCTCCTTACGTTTGAAAGCACCACCCTGGTTGTTGTATGCATCCATAATCTCTGCGCAGAGTTTCTCTGACATTGATTTGCCGCCACGCTTGCGAGCGAACAGAATCATGTTCTTCATTGAGATAGACTCTTTACGGTCGGCGCGGATTTCAGTAGGAACCTGGAATGTAGCACCACCGATACGGCGCGATTTAACCTCAACTTTAGGAGTTACGTTCTCCAAAGCCTGTTTCCAAATCTCAAGTGGAGTTTTATCCTCGCTCTTCATTTTATTGCCAACGAGCTCAAGAGCGCTATAGAAAATAGTGTATGATACGTTTTTCTTTCCGTCATACATCAGGTGGTTAACGAACTTTGAAACCATCTGATCGTTGAAAACGGGATCCGGAAGGACCACGCGTTTTTTTGGTTTTGCTTTTCTCATTTTCTCTTACGAAAATTAATGTTTTGTGTGGCTGCGTTATTATAATTCTTCAATATCTCCACCGAGACATTTACTCAACCGTTATAACTTCCAACAAACCAAAACTTGTTTATAAATAATAGCGAGAGCCCATTTATTCAGAAGCCCGGGCTACTCATTGAAGGCTTACTTTAGAATTACTTCTTTGCTTTGGGACGTTTTGCACCATACTTTGAACGGCGCTGTGTGCGGTTAGCAACACCTGCTGTATCAAGAGTACCGCGTACAATGTGATAACGTACACCGGGGAGGTCCTTTACACGACCGCCACGAACCAAAACAATTGAGTGCTCCTGCAAGTTGTGACCCTCACCAGGAATGTAGGAGTTAACCTCCTTCTGGTTTGTCAAACGCACACGAGCAACTTTTCTCATCGCAGAGTTAGGTTTCTTTGGTGTTGTGGTGTATACACGAACGCAAACACCACGACGCTGCGGACAGTTGTCGAGCGCGGGAGATTTGCTCTTCTCCACAATTACCTCTCTGCCTTTTCTTACTAATTGCTGAATTGTAGGCATTTTGTTTAATTTTTAATTATTATATGTTGTTTTTAAATATTTCTACGCAACTGAACACTATAGTCCATTTTGGACTGCAAAGGTAAAAATTATTTTTCTAATAAAAAAGAGTTTAATGTTTTTTTCGGCAAAAAGAGAAGCAACAAACCACTTTTAAGTAAAAACGAGCCCAAAAAGAGACAAAAAAGAGAGAATTAATAGGTTAAATATTGTTAAATCCTCAAAAACAGGCATAATTCATTCAATCAGCAAGAACAAGCAGCCGCTTAAAAAAAGTAGCGGGTGACCCAAAAGTAAAATGGGTCACCCG
>JAUNQV010000121.1 GCA_030535995.1 Bacteroidales bacterium | reverse complement strand
ACCTGCGACCCCCTGGTCCCAAACCAGATGCGCTACCAACTGCGCTACACCCCGAACGGTTGTTTTTATTTAGTTACTTTTTGCGGTTGTCGGGGTGACAGGATTCGAACCTGCGACCCCCTGGTCCCAAACCAGATGCGCTACCAACTGCGCTACACCCCGTGCCGCTGTGTCTCTTTTATTTTATGATCTCAAGCTGCTTGAAGATGGGTACCATCAATTCAATGGCTCTGTCAATCTGCTCCTTGGTGTGTGTTGCCATGAGCGAGAAACGAATGAGTGTGTCCTGTGGCGAACATGCGGGAGGAACTACCGGGTTTACGAAAATTCCGGCATCCCACAGCATCTTTGTCACCATAAAGGTCTTGTCGGTGTCGCGAATGTAGATGGGGATAATTGGTGTTGAGGTGTTTCCTATCTCAAAACCTATTTCGCGGAAGTTCTTGAGTGTGTAGTTCGTTATGTTCCACAGGTTCTCAAGCCTTTCGGGCTCTTCCTGTATAATGTGCAGTGCCTCAAGTGCTGCGGCTGTTGCTGCAGGTGTGTTGCTGGCGCTGAATATGTAGGAGCGTGAGTTGTGGCGTATGTAATTTATTACCTCTTTGTCGCCGGCTACGAAACCTCCGATGGTTGCAAGTGACTTGCTGAATGTTCCCATGATGAGGTCTACATCGTCGGTCACTCCGAAGTGGTTGGCGGTACCGCGTCCTTGGTGGCCAAGAACGCCAAGGCCATGGGCTTCGTCGACAAAGATGCTGGCGTTGTATTTGTTCTTGAGGCGTACAATCTCGGGCAGGTTGGCAATGTCGCCTTCCATGCTGAACACGCCGTCTACAACAATCATCTTTATTGTTGCCGGGTCGCATGCCTGAAGCTCTTTCTCAAGGCCCTCCATGTCGTTGTGGCGGAACTTGCGCACTGTGGAGAATGAGAGACGGCGGCCATCGACGATTGAGGCGTGGTCGAGCTCGTCGCAAATTATTGTGTCTTTGCGTCCGGTGATGCAAGAGAGAACACCAAGGTTCACCTGAAAGCCGGTGGAGTAGACGAGCGCTTCGTCTTTGCCTACAAACTGTGCAAGTTCGTTTTCGAGCTGAAGGTGAATGTCGACTGTTCCGTTGAGGAAACGTGAACCGGCGCATCCTGTTCCGTACTTGCGGGTTGCTGCAATTGCGGCCTCTTTAATTCTTGGGTGGTTGGTCAAGCCCATATATGAGTTTGAACCGAACATTAGTACTTTCTTGCCACTCATCAGAACTTCTGTGTCCTGCTCGCTCTCGATGCAACGGAAGTAGGGGTATACACCCATCGCCATGAAGCGCTGCGGCAAATCGTACTTTGCATATTTCTCTTTTAATAGACCCATTTTCTTGTAAAAAGGTTGTTGTTCTGTGTTTCGAAGTGCAAAGGTACTTCTTTTTTTTTATTTCGGTGTCATTCGGGCAACAAAATTTTACAAAAAAGAAATAAATGCTCTGCTATGCTCTTCGTTTGTCCACCGGTATTGCTGTTTCTTGGGCAGTGATACCTTGTGAATGTATACAATATTCGTGCTATTTGTCATCCCGAATGCTCGGGATGACAAATGCTGTTTTATTTCTTCTTCTCTTCGGTATGTATGTAACCGTAACCGGCGTAGCGTCGTCTTCTGTTGTCGTAGCCATAAACGGTTGAAGTGGTGTTCTCGCCGTTTATTACAACCGATACATTCTCCAATTTGCCATCGGCGATGAGGGTGTTGACGAAGTTTATGTCTTCGCGGTGTGTCTGGTTTATGCGAACTACATAAATGACTGCGTCGGCAACGCGGCTGACAATAATGGGGTCTGTAACAAGGCCTGCCGGGGCTGCATCCATTATAATGTAGTCGTACTTCCGGCCCAGGTATTCAAGTGCTTTCTCAAGGTTACGGCGTGAGAGAAGCTCGGCCGGGTTGGGTGGAACGATACCTGCCGGCAGAATATCGAGGCCTTCGACAACTTTGCTCGGTGTTATGAACTTGTCGAGCATGGCTGTTTGGTCGGGCTCGGCTGCAAGGTAGCTTGTGAGGCCTTCGTTGTTGGGGTTGAAGCCGAACATCTCGGCAAGGCGCGGGCGGCGTATGTCAAGTCCCATGAGAAGCACCTTCTTGCCAAGCAGGGCTGTGCAGGCTGCAAGGTTCGATGCTATGAATGTCTTTCCTTCGCCCGATGTGGTTGAGGTGAACATTATAATCTTGCCTTGCGACTTCTTCATTACAAACTGCAGGTTGGTGCGCAGTGAACGGAATGCCTCGTTTACAATGCCGTTGCTGTTCTGTGATACGAGTATGGCTGTAGAGCGGTCTTTGAGCCCTTGCTTCAAAGGTATTGTGCCTACATGAGGTCTCTTGATGAGCTTCTGTATCTCGTCGACACTTGTCAACTGTGTACGTATGAGGCTCATTATGTAAACGTATGCGGCAGGAATGGCTATGCCAAGGAACAGCGCGAATATCAATGCTATATTGCTGTTGGGGGCAACTTTGCCTATATACGATGGTGCATCGATGCAGCGCAGGTTGTCGGCTGTAACGGCGAGGCTCAATGCGTTCTCTTCATACTTCTGGAGAAGCATCACATAGAGGCCCGATTTTACTTCGCACTCGCGTTGCAGTGATATGAGTTCACGCTCTATGTCGGGTGACATGGCGAAGCGGTTCGAGTAGTTCTTTACAAGGAGTGCAATGGCATTGCGCTGTACTGTGAGTGATTTCTCAAGTGCCGCAAGTGCCTTGCGCAGGTCGCCTTGCAGCGACTCTACTCTTGCGGTAGATGCCTTGAGCGTGGGGTTGTCGGCTGTTGCAGTCATGAGCAACTGGTTGCGCTCAAGTACCTCTTTGTTGTAGTTGTTGATGAGCGATACAAGCGCCGGGTCAATTGTTATACCGAATGTGGTGGGTATAATCTTTTTGTCGTTGGCCGGGTCGTTGACGAATTTGTTGAGGTATTTTGCTGCCTCAAGCATTACATCGGCCTCCTCCAGCTGCTTGGTATACTCGGCTTTGTTCTTGCTCACGGTTGCTGCATCGAGTGTGGGGTCGATGAGCTGGTTGTCCTTTTTATAACGTGCAAGGCGTGTCTCCATGGCCTGAAGCTCTACGCTCAACGAGTCGATGCGGTCGATTATGAAGGATTCGGTCTTGCGTGCCACCTGTCGCTTGTCTTCGTTGGTTACGTTGTTGTAGCTCTCGATAACAGCATTCAGGTAGGCGATACCCTCGGCCGGTATCGGGGTGTTGATTGCCATCATTGCTACCGAAGAGGTCTTTGATACCGGTGCAATGGAAAGGCACGACATGTAGTAGCGCGCTACGCTTTCAATGGGGTTGATGCTTACAACAAGTTCTCCTTCAGGGTTTTGCAGTGTGGTATCTTGCAGGAATACCTCGTTCTGCTCAATGGTTATGGCTCCTGCAATGGTGTTCAGTACAAACGGGTATTTGTCTATAGTGACAGCGGGGAATTCGAGTGTCTCTTGTGCGTCTTTGTCAAAACACTCATACCCAACCGTGGCGGGTTGCTCTCCGTTGAAGGTGAAGTGCATGTCTATCGATACTTCAAGTTCCTGAAGAGAGTCGGGGTTGAACGATGCGAATACCGGGCTTGCCATCTTTGCGATAGGGAGTTTTTTAAGCCCTGGTATTGTGTATGAGGTGTAGAGTCCTGAACTCAATACCGCGCCACGGGCTACCGACATTGAGCTGATGACCTCAATCTCGTTCTCTACGTTTGTGTTCTGTGCCTGGAAACCGAAATCGGCAAGCATGTCGGCCTGTGACGAGAATGACCCTTTCTCTTTGTCCGAAAGGAGTATCTTTGCTGCTACTTGGTAGCTTGGGACAGCCCGGTAGAGGTAGAATGCTGCACCGCAAAGGCATATAATTACCGAAACGGCAAATAGTTTCCAGTTCGCTAAAAAGGCTGTAAGAATTTTACCTATGTTAAAGCCCTCTTCTTCAACAGCGTTGGTGATGTTTTCTTTTTCTTGCATACCTTATATTATTTAAGAATGTTATACATGAGTGAGGTGAGTGAAATGAGAATTGAGGTTGCAGAGAACCATAGCGATGTGGTTGAGCCTACATCGGAGTTCTTTGCCTTTGACTTGTTGGGTGTTACGTAAACAATGTCGTTCTGCTGAAGATTGTAGTAGGGTGAGTTGAGAATTGAAGCGTCGTTGAGGTCGAGCTCGTGTATCTCTTTCTTGCCGTTTGCGTCTTCGCGTATTACTTTTACATTCTCACGCATACCATATATTGTCATGTCTTTTGCAAGTGCAAGTGCTTGCAACACATTTACTTTACCGTTCTTTACTGTGTATGTGCCCGGGGCTGTTACCTCGCCGAGAACCGATACCTTGAAGTCTACAAAGTTTACGGTTACTACGGGCGGAACAGAGAATGCATGCTTTACCTTTTCCAAAACAAGAGCTTCGGCTTCGGGTATTGTGAGGCCGGCAATGTGTATAGTGCCTACATTGGGTATCTCTACATAACCGTTAGAGTCTACCAGATAATTCTGGAGCGTGGGTTGTGAGTAAGTTGAACCCGTTCTCGATGCGTCGACTGGCGAAATGAGGTTGTATGACATTGCTGTCAACTGGTCTTGGCTGTTAATGACAGTGATGTTCAAGAGGTCGTGCGGCATTATGCGTGGCTCGGAAACACCGGCAATGGCTGCGGAATCCTTGAATTCCTGGCTGTTCTGCAGGTATGGTACCTTTTTATATGAGGTACACGATGTAACGGCAAGTAAAAGTGCCAATGCCAAAAATGCAATGTTCTTTTTAAATAGTCTTTTCATATAATTTAGGTATTTATTATCTGTGTATATTGTTGGTGAGGATGTAGTTGACTCCTCAATTTTGCAAATGTAAGCAAAGAAATACGATTTTACTATTTTTTGGTGTAAAAAAACTTATTTTTGGAAATAATTTGACAAAAATTTGGTGAAAATGATGGTGGCGGGAGGTGGGGCTTTGCGGTTGTTTGAGATTCTTTGACAATCCTTGCTTATCGCAACCCACGCGGTGCAACTACGCTGCACTGCGCGTGACCAATTACGGCAAGGCTTGTCGAAGCAGGCTTTCACGCAGGGTTCGGGCGTGATGTTGAGGGCTTGCCTGAAAAATGACAAGTGCGTGGTTATTGTCATGTAGAACTCGCTGCTATTGTCATGTCGAACGTATGTGAGACATCTCATTTCTCGCGGTATTTGAGATCCCTCACACAAGGTTCGGGATGACAAGGTGCGCGGTGTTTTTATCTCCTCAGTCACTTCGTGACAGCTCCTCTTGATTTCAAACAAGAGGAGCACTCTTTGTGTGCTTTTGCTGTTGTAGAATGTGTGCCCTCATTGACTACAAACAAGAGGATTACTGTGTGTGTGCTTTCTTTGGTTTTTGCAGCGAAGTGCTCCCATAAGTTAGGGGAGCTCCCCGCAGGGGTGAGGGGTATGAATGTTGTGGTGTTTTATCTTTT
>JAUNQV010000037.1:7458-17902 GCA_030535995.1 Bacteroidales bacterium | reverse complement strand
AGAAATTCATTGTCAATCCGGCCATGCCTCTTATGCCTCTGGTAATATATCCGGCATATTCATAATGGTTGTTGTTCAAAAGGTTCTCGCCCTGTATGTAGGCACCGAACACGCCGTTTATCCTGTAGCTCACCCTTGCGTCGAGGCTGTAGCGGTTGCCTATGCGTCCGTTGTTGTCGCCGGCAGTGTGGCTTGTAAAGCTGTAAGAGGCTTTTGCAGTAAGTCCTTTGAGGGGCTCTGCCTCTGCCTCGATGGCTGCATGGAATTCGGGCTTCATCACCAACAGGTCGCCGTTGTCGCACTTCCAGTGGTCATATCTTGCATAAGCAGCCAGCTTTATCCAGCCCAGAAGGTCGTAACCGGCTCTTCCGCCTATGTAAATGTTGTGTGTGTTCTGCTGTGCAATATCAACGAACATCAGAGCATTCTGGTTGTAGATTGTGGAGTACGATGTTGTCTGCAGCAAGTCGTCCTTTGTATAAGCATAGCCGGCATATATATCAACCGTAAGGTTTTCAGTGCTCACTCTTGAGCCGGCCGAGAAGTCGGCAACCTTGTATGTGGGCTTCAGTTGTCCGCCATACTTGCTGTCGAAATTCCAATAGGGAGAAACTGCCTCCATCTGCTCAAAGCCATTGTCTGTACGTCCGCCTGTAACCGATGCATACAGCGATAGGTTATCGGTGCAATAGCCCTCTACCTTAATATCGGGTGCAATGGCAATGGCAGCTCCACCGCTTGTGCGAATGTTTACATTAGTTCCCAAGCTCAATTTCCACTTCCCGAAGTTGAAGTCAAGGTATGGGTCAATATCAAATGATACAAAATTCCTGTAACCGGGTATTGCCTTGCGTAGTGTACTGTTGTAAAGGTAAATATCAAGTTCAATGTCGGCACCCACCTTTCGCAGTTCGGTGTCATATACTTCGTATGCGGCACTACCGCCGGCCGTTATGCGGTTCTGTGCTATGAATTTCTCAAGACCGTCGGTGTATGCCCTTCTGCTGTGTGTATAGCCGGCATTGAAAGTGTATGAGAAAGGCCCTGCAAGTTTGCTTGTGCCCTTTGTGGCAAAAGTGTAGTCCTTGCAGTTCTGCTTGTCGGTAATGTATAGCTCGTCGCCTGTCTTCTGATAGTTGAATACCCTGTTGTTGAAGTTTCCTACCACATTCAGTGTCAGGTATTTGAATTCATGTGTGTAATCGGCATCGAACAACGTGCGGTACATTCTCGAATTCCAATCGCGGTACTGTCCCTCGATATCGTCATTGAACCCGTCGAGTGCTGCAAGCATTCTCATTGTACCGTTTTTGCCGGTGTTGAGCTTGTAGGCCAGTTTCGCGTCAATGTTTCCGCCTGTGCCGTATCCCAGGCGCGCATAACCGGGGTAGGGGCTCTCCTGTTTCGGTAACAGCTCCTTGATATTCCTTTCACTCGTGAAACGGTCGAAAGGGTTTGCCTGTTTCGAGAATTTCAGTTCAAGCGGTGTTACATTGGCTTCCCCGGCAACGGTAGGGGTGAAACTTCTCTTGTTTACCTCTACTACAACCGGCTTGTAATTGTTCTCCACTTTTACCACGGCTGTGGGGGCTTCGTCCTGCGCATGCACAAGGCTGCATGCAACTGCCACTGCCAAAGAGAAAATAGTCCTTTTCATTTTTTTTAGCTATCTTATTCTGTCATTAATTTCTTCAATCTTGTCTCAATCATCTCTGCAATGTCGTCATTGCCGCTGTAATTGTTCTGCAACGACAGCAGGAACTGTTTTGCCTCCATTGTCTTGCCCTGCGCGGTGTAGAGGTCCGAAAGGAGTATGAAGCTGCGTGCAAGCCAGTAGGCGTGTGGCGTGCTGGCCTCAATGTAGTTCATGATTTCCTTTTCGCAGTTCTCGTACTCTCCGTTGTCGAACATCATCTGTGCTACAAGGTATTTAGCTTCGGCTCCCTCTTTTGTGCGTGTGTCGCCGGCAAGTCTCTTTAAGTCGCCTGCGGCGCTCTCCTTTTCGCCTGTCGCTATATATGCCTTTGCACGTTTGTAGGCAGCCTCGCGCTCAATCTCCGGAGCAATGTTGCTGCCTGCCAAAAGCTCTCCGGCATACTTTATAACCTCGGCATGCTTCTCACACTCCCATGCGGCGCGCATTATGCGTGTGCGGGCAAGTGTGCGACGCTCTTCGCTTCCGCTCTTTGCAAGCAACTGCTTGTAGAGCCCGGTCGCCTTTTCGTAATCCTTGTTGCTGTAGCTTATGTCGGCGGCATATA
Source organism: Bacteroidales bacterium (assembly GCA_030535995.1). Lineage (GTDB taxonomy): Bacteria > Bacteroidota > Bacteroidia > Bacteroidales > Bacteroidaceae > HGM04593. The sequence continues at coordinate 15,641 of JAUNQV010000037.1, read as the reverse complement.
CCATAGCCTCCTCGCTGTATTTGTTGTCGGGGTATGCGATAACCTCTTCGAAGTGCTTGAGTGCTTCGCCCCATGTCTTGTCGTTGTAGAAGATTACCCCGAGGTGGTAGTGGCAATCGAGCGTGAATGCGCCGTCGGGGAAGTTCTTCAGGTAGCTCTGGAACTTGCCTCTTGCTTCAGCGGTCTCCCCTCTGTTGTAAATCTTCTCGGCAGCCGTGTATGTGAGGGTGTCTATCTCGCTTGTGTTTACTTTCATGCCTTTGGTCTTCCCGGCATACTTGGCATATTCGTCGACCTTGCCAATCTCTACATAAATATTCTTCAAATCCTGTATGGCTGTGTAGGCCTCCTCGCTGTACGGGTACTTCTCTATCACAAATTTATATGCGGCAACAGCCTTGTCGGTTTCGCCGTTTATATTGTATGCCATGGCCTTTTCGACAGCAGCTCTTCGTGCCAGTGCATTTTCAGGGAATTTCTTCATCAGTATATCGAAAACCTCAATGGCTTCGGTATATTTCTCCTGTTCTACGTATGCGCGCCCCATCTCAAAGTATGCCTGCTCGGCATAAATGCTTGCCGGGTAACCTGCCACCAGTCTCTTCAGTGTGGCAACCTTTCCTGCATAATCCTTTGAGAGGCCTTGTGTGAGAGCCGAACGGTACAGTGCATAGTCGCCGCTGCCATTGTCTGTTTCAACGGCTTTTCTGTAATAGCTGTCGGCCTTTGCATAGTCGCGCCGGTAGAAGTAACAGTCGGCAATGCGGTTCAAAGCATCGGCGCGCAACTGCTTCTCTTTGGCCGGAATAGCGCTCAAAGCCTTGTTGAAGCTATAGAGAGCATCTTTGTATTTGCCAAGCTGGAAATATGAGTATCCCATTCCATAGAAAGCCTTCTCGCTGTCGGGGCAAGCGCCTGTTGCAATGGCCTCTTTGTAGCTGCTTATGGCTTTGTTGTAATCTTTTTTGGCATAGTATGCCTCGCCACGCCACAGCAGAGCCTCGGCATGTGTTGTCTTGTCGTGCTTCTTCAGTTCTATCGAGCGGTTCATGAATATTATTGTGCTGTCCATGTTGCCGTTAATGAACTGCTGTACTCCAAGGCGGTAGAGAACCTTCTGCTTGGCCTTGAGAATGTCGGCCGACGGGCGTTTTATCTTCTCTATCGATTGCAGTGCAACATCGTAGTTGCGTGTGTTCATGTAAACCTCCACAAGGTACTTGCTCACCTGTGCCGCATGCTTGGAGTCCGGGTATTCGTTGAGGAAACGCTCGAAAACCTTCACACTCTCGGCAAAAGGCGAGTAGCGTGTCTGGTGAATACACAGTGCATAGTTGTACATAGCCTCTTCGCGTATGCGGCTGTCGTTTGTCATGTTGGCGGCATGTTCAAAGGCCATTCTTGCTCCGGCTGTGTTTCCTTTCTCCAGTTGTATTATACCTATGTGCAGGAACGAGTTCTGCGCCATGGCATCGTTGCCGTCGCTGCATATATCGAACATCTTCATCGCCTCGTCGTAGTTCCCCTCCTCAAAGTACGACAATCCCAGCTGGTAGTAGGCGATGCGTTGCGGAGTGGGGTACTCATTTACATATTTGGCAAGCGGGGCAATAGCCTTGCTGTAGTTCCCTTTCGCATACTCGGCAGCGCCCAGTATCTGGTGCATCTTCACGCCCTGCATTTTATCGCCATGGTCGGCGATGAAACTGCGTGCCATAGACTCTGCGTGTCCAATCTCACCTTTCTTGAGGTATATTCCTGCAATGTAGTATGGAACTTCGAGGTAATACTTGTCGTTGAGTTCTATCTCCTTGAACCCTTTGTATGCCTCGTCAATGCGGTTGTTGTCATAGTCGGCTATGGCAATATGGAAGCGCGCATCGGCACCATGCTTCTTGCTTGTTACGGCAAGCTCACGCAGCATGCTCATGCCATGCTCCTCCTCGTTGCACTCCATCAGCGAGAGGGCGTAGAAAAGCTTGGCCTTGTCGCTGTCGTCTTTCTGCAGCCGCTCGAAATCGCATTTCTTGAACCGGTTGCATGCAAGCCCGAAATTCTTGCCGTAATAATACGATTGAGCAATATACCCGTTCAGAATCTCCCTCTGTGCACTCTCGGGGTAGTCGTCGAGGTACTGCAAAAGTAAGGCCCTGCCTTCGAGGTGGTTACATTCAAAAGTCGCAAGTGCTTTCAGAAGCTCGAACTCCTGACGGGTTCTTGCATCAAACCCATCGGCATCAATCTTGTTGATGAGGGTCAGTGCTGTTGCATTCTCCCCTGTGGCATGCAATCGCTGGCACTCCTCCAAGAGAGCCTCGCTGTTATAAGTCTGTGCATTTGCCGTGAAACAGAATGTGGCGAATGCCAAAAAAGCTAATTTCCTTTTCATCTTCTATATTGTACTGTTTTTGTAAATCTCCTTGAATTTTCCAATGCTCTCCCTTATCGACCGCAACCCGAACATCTCCTCCTTCAGCCCGTCAATCCTTATCCACTGCAGCGACGCGACATCATCGTCGGCCTTTAGAGCATTGCAATCCTCAACCTCACATTCGAAGAACATATCCATCGTGTGCAGCTCCATTCCCGAATACAGGTATATGTTGGGAATTGTAAAGAGGTACTTCGTGCTTGTAACCTTCAGCCCTGTCTCCTCAAGAATTTCCCTTGCAACACCCTCCTCGGCAGTCTCGTGGCTGTCGCAGAAACCGCCAGGCAGGTCGAGTGTTCCTTTTGCCGGTTCTTTGGAGCGTGTAGCTACAAGAATTTCCCCTTTGTTGTTCTTTATTATACCGACCGTTGCGGCCAACGGGTTGAAATAGTATACAAAGCCGCACCTCTCGCATCGCTTCGATTTTTTGTCGTTGACGACAAAGCTCTCGCTGCCGCATTTCGGGCAGAACTCAAACAAATGTAGCGGATGTATAATCTCTCCTTTGTTCATATCTTGTGCTAAAATGCAAAGATACCTCTTTTTTAAGAGTTTTTCTCCCTTTTGCACAATTTTATACGCGTATTTAAGTATTTTAAATATAAAATCTCCTTTAGCGCCGGCGGCAAGCCCTGTTTCAAAGCCCTGCAAGGCGGTTTTTGGTTTTTTCTTTGAAATAATGGCCGAACACTGAATAAAAATGCGTATCTTCGCAAAGTTTTTCACAAATAAGGGCACTCTGTCCAAAACATAGACACTGCCGTTGTGAGAGGCTGTAAACAAATCAGTAACTTAAAACATCAAATATTATGGCAAACAAAGCATTATTGGTAATTCTCGACGGTTGGGGCGTTGGTAACCACGGTAAGGGTGATGTAATCTTCAACACACCCACCCCATACTGGGATCATTTGGTATCGGTCTATCCTAACTCCCGGCTGCAGGCCAGCGGTGAGAACGTAGGCCTTCCTGCAGGTCAGATGGGCAATAGCGAGGTAGGTCACCTCAATATCGGTGGCGGTCGTGTAGTTTACCAGGACCTTCTAAAGATAAACCGTGCCATTGCCGATGGCTCGATAGCGCAGAACCCACAGCTTGTGGCAGCAGTGGAGTATGCAAAGAACAACGGCAAGAAACTCCACTTCATGGGCCTCACATCCGACGGCGGTGTACACAGTTCTCTTGAGCACCTTGAGGCAATGTACAAGTTTGCAGTGGAGCAGGGCGTTGAGAATGCCTTTGTACACTGCTTCATGGACGGCCGCGATACCGACCCCAAGAGCGGTGCCGGTTTCATCGAGCAGCTCACAGCAAAGAACCTCAAGCTTGCGACAATCATAGGCCGTTACTACGCAATGGACCGCGACAAGCGTTGGGAGCGTGTGAAAATCGCCTACGACCTCATTGTCAGCGGCGAGGGCAAGCAGGCAGCAGATATGGTTGCCGCCGTTAAGGAGTCATACGAAGAGGGCGTTACCGACGAGTTTATCAAGCCAATCGTAAACAGCAATTTCGATGGCCGCATAGGTGAGGGCGATGCCGTTATCTTCTTCAACTACCGCAACGACCGCGCAAAGGAGCTCACCATCGTTCTCACACAGGAGGATATGCCGGCCGAGGGCATGCACACAATCCCCGGTCTTCAGTATTACTGCATGACACCCTATGATGCAAAATTCACCGGAGTACACATCCTCTTCGACAAGGAGAATGTCGAGAACACCCTCGGCGAGTTCATTGCAAAGCAGGGCATGAAGCAGCTTCACATTGCCGAGACCGAGAAATATGCCCACGTTACATTCTTCTTCAACGGCGGTCGCGAGGCTCCCTACGATGGCGAGGAGCGCATCCTAGTCCCCTCACCCAAGGTTGCAACATACGACCTTCAGCCCGAGATGAGCGCCTACGAAGTAAAAGACAAGCTTGTAGCCGAAATAAACAGCGAGAAGTTCGATTTCATTGTAGTAAACTTCGCCAATGGCGATATGGTAGGCCACACAGGTGTGTACAGCGCAATAGAGAAGGCTGTGCTTGCAGTCGATGCATGCCTTAAGGATGTTATCGAGGCAGCCCGCAACCACGGCTATGAGTCAATCATCATTGCCGACCACGGTAATGCCGACAACGCAGTCAATGCCGACGGTTCACCCAACACAGCACACTCATTGAACCCTGTTCCTTGCGTGTATGTAACCAACAAGGAGAATGCAACAATCGAGAACGGTATCCTTGCCGATGTGGCACCCACAATCCTCAAGATTATGGGCCTTGATGCACCGGCAGAGATGACCGGCAAAGCGTTGATTTAAAAAATAAAATCCTTCCAAAATAGGGAATAGGATAAAAGAAAAGATGCAAGGCATGTGAAACCCCAAATACCCGGTTTACTGAAGTAAATGAGGATGTTTGGGGTTTCGTGTAACGCCGCAGATTACTTTTCAGCCATTCCCGCCGATATTATGGTACAGATAGGTGATACAATAGTCTCATTCGACCTTTTTCAGGAATATTTCTGCTGTAACTTCTCGCACTGCAAGGGTATATGCTGTGTCGAAGGCGATGCCGGCGCGCCGGTACTCCTTGACGAGGTAGAAAAACTCGAAGAGGCCTATGAAGTGATAGAAGAAGAGATGACAGCCGAGGCGCGCGCTGTTGTTGAGGAGCAGGGCGTGGTGTATAACGACCGCGACGGCGACCTCGTCACCTCGATAGTCAACGGCAAGGACTGCGTCTTTGCCTCGCGCGACGAGAACGGAGGCTGCATCTGCCTCATAGAGAAGGCCTATCGCGAGGGGCGCACCCAATGGCGCAAGCCCATATCGTGCTACCTCTATCCGGTACGCCTGCGCAAGGTAGGCGACTATGTGGGTGTGAACCTTCATAAATGGGACGTGTGCAGCAGTGCCTTCATCAAAGGCCGCCGCAAAGGAATAAGAGCCTACGAATTCCTAAAAGAGCCCCTAATCGAGCGTTTCGGCGAAGAGTGGTACAAAGAGCTGCTTGTTGTAGCAGAAGAGATGAAAAAACAGAATATGCTTTAACACATATTCTGTTTTTTTATTCTCATTTTTTACCTCTTGCCCTCTCCTCAAGATTCTGCATCCACTCATACCAGTTAGGAATATAAAGCGTCGCTATTACCGTGTTCAGCAGCATGCCGAAAACCACCGCCGCGCCAAGCGACAGGCGCGCTCCGGCACCGGCACCGCTGGCAAAGAGCAGCGGCATTACACCAAGGACAAAGGCAAAGGATGTCATCAGAATAGGGCGCAACCTCACATGCCCAGCCTCGGCAGCACTCTCCCTTATATCATTTCCCGCAGCCCTGAAGTCGCGCGCAAACTCAACTATGAGAATACCGTTCTTCGCGCTCAACGCAATGAGCAGAATAATACCTATCTCGGTGTATATACTAACCGGAATACCGAAAATCCAGCACCCCACAATTGCACCAAGCAACGCTATCGGCACACCCATGATTGCTGCGACAGGGCTTGTCCAGCTCTCATACTGTGCAGCAAGCACCAAATAGGCCACAAGCAGGGCAATGGAGAGTATAATCACAGTGTTCTCGCCGGCTTTCTGCTCCTGGTAGGCCACGCCTGTCCATTCATAGCCGAACTCCTCGCCCAGTTGCGCCTTGAACAGCTGCTCGACCTCCTCCATCACCTGCCCCGAGCTGTAACCCTCGGCCGTGTTTGCCGTAACAGTGGCACTGTTGTACATGTTATACCTCACAAGCTGGTCGCTGCCCAAAATCTCCTCGGTGGTCACAAAACTGCTGAAAGGTACCATCTCGCCGCGGTTGTTGGCAAGGCTCAACCGCATCACGCTCTCAATGAGCTTCTGGCTCTGCTCGCCGGCAGCCATCTTCACCTGCCATATACGCCCCAGCAGCACAAAATCATTTACATACATTGCACCCATGTAATAACTCAATGTCGAGAGTACGTTGCCCACATCGAGCCCCATTGAAATAGCCTTCTCGCGGTCAATGTTTATATAGAACTGCGGAACATCGGCTTCATAGGAGCTGTTCATTGTCGATATTGCCCCCTCCCTGCCATAGCTCTCTACAAGGGCATCCACCGCCTTCTGCATCTCCACGGCACCAAGCGCCTTGCGGTCTTCGAGCTGCAGTTGCAAGCCTCCCACATTGCCTATACCCGGAATAGCCGGCGGAACAAATGCAAAACACTGCGCCTCCTCAATCTCTACATAGGCCTGCTTGTTGAACCGCGCCACAATGTCGGCTGCCGACTCGCCCTTTGCCTTTCTCTCGCTCCAGTCTTTCAGAACCACGAACACGCTTGCCGCATTGCTCTGTCTGCCGCTGTTCATTATGCTGAAACCGCTGATGCTTATGTTTGTCTTTACCTCGGGATAGCTCGAAATAATATCCTCAACCTTGCTTGCGACCGCCTCGGTGCGGCTGAGCGAGCTTGCCGGCGGTAGCTGTATGCTCACAATGAAATATCCGTCATCCTCATCGGGGATAAAAGTAGTAGGGTGGTTGCTGAACATGAATATTGCCAGCAACGAGAGAATGATGAAACTTAATGCAGCAATCCACACCTTCTTCAAAAGGAACTCCACGCAGCGGTCGTATGCCCTTTGCAGCGCATCGTACCCCTTGTCAAAAGCCTTGAAAAACCGCCCCTTCTCACCTCTTTTCGTGGGGCGCAGAAGTATCGCGCTCAATGCCGGAGTGAGTGTCAGCGAGTTGAAGCCGCTGAGCAGTGTCGCCGTGGCAATGGTGAGCGCAAACTGCTTGTAGAGCTCGCCCGAGATACCTCCAATCATCGTTGTGGGAATAAACACGGCCAGCATCACAAGCACCACTCCCACAATGGGGCCGGCAATCTCCTCCATAGCCTTCTCCGTGGCTTCGCGTGGCGAGAGCTCTCCCTCGTCTATAATTCGCGTGGCATTCTCCACCACCACAATGGCATCGTCAACCACAATGGCAATGGCAAGTATAAGCCCGAACAGCGTGAGGGTGTTTATCGAAAAGCCCAGCAGCTGCATTACAGCCAAGGTTCCGATGAGCGAGACAGGAATAGTGAGGCAAGGAATGAGTGTCGCGCGCCAGTTCTGCAGGAACAGGAATATCACCAGCACCACCAGCACCGTTGTCTCCACAAATGTGTATAGCACCTCGTGGATAGAGCTCCTGACAACATCGGTGGTGTCGAGCGCGACCTGGTACTCCACGCCCGGTGGAAAGGCCTCCGACAGCTCCTTCATCTTCGCCCTCACCGCCTCGGCCACAGCCGGCGAGCTTGAGCCCGGCGACTGGTACACAGCCAGTGCTGCCGTGGGCTTTCCGCGCAGGCGCGACGACGAGGAGTAGGTCTCGCTGCCAATCTCTATTTTTGCTATATCGCCCAGGCGCAGCATGTTCACACCGTCGTTGCGTATTACAATATCGGCAAATTGCGCAGCATCGCTCAAGCGTCCCTGTACGTTCAGCGTGTACTGGAATGCGTTGTCGGCACTATTGTCAAGAGTCTGCCCCACATATCCGGCCGATACGGCAAGGTTCTGTTTGCTTATGGCTGCATATACCTCTGCGGGTGAGATTGCTCGTATGCGCATTGCCTCGGGGTCGAGCCACACACGCATGGAGTATTTTCCCACGCCCATAATCTCCACGCCACCCACACCGGGGGTACGTGTCAGCTGGTCTACAAGTTGCAGCTGTGCATAGTTCGACAGGTATAGCTGGTCGTAGTCCTTGTTGCCGGTGAGT
>JAUNQV010000037.1:0-7448 GCA_030535995.1 Bacteroidales bacterium | reverse complement strand
CTGTTGTGTAACCTCGCTCGGCAGTGAATTCAGTGCAATGTTCACCCTGTTCTGCACAAGCACCGTAGCCATGTCAATATCTGTTCCCACCTCAAATGTTACGGTGAGCCTGTATGTTCCCGACGACGAAGATGTAGAGCTCATGTATATCATTCCGTCGACACCGTTTACCTGCTGTTCTATAGGAATACCCACGGTCTGTGCAATGGTCTCGGCATTTGCGCCCGGATAGATTGCCGTTACCTGCACCGTCGGCGGTGTTATCGACGGGTATTGGTCTATGGGCAGCACAAACAGTGCTACGCCTCCTGCCACCAGAAGCAACAGCGACAGCACTGTTGCGAATATCGGGCGTTCTATAAAGAATTTTGAAAAGTTCATAATCGGTAGTCTGTTACTTTTGTTGTTCTGTTGTCATGGGGGTCACCTGCATGCCTCCGCGTACCTTCAGCAGTGCCTGTGTCACATATCTCTCCCCGGGAGCAAGTCCGTCGGTTACAAGGCGCAACGTGTCGTCGACAAGGTCGCCTGTCACAATCCTCCGATATTCGACCCTGTTCTCGTTGTTTACCACATAGATGAACTTGCCTGTCTGGTCGGTTCCTATCGAGGCATCCCTCACCAGCAGGGCATTTTTTATCTCCTCGTATGGCAAGCGCACACTTATGTAACTGCCGGGTTTCAGCACTCCGTTCTTGTTGTCGAGAATTGCCCTCACCTGCAGCGTTCCTGTTCCTATGTTTACATCGGGCGCAAGGTAATCTATCGTGGCCTCGCGCGAGAATAGCTCTCCGTTGCCCATGGTGAAGGTTATGTTGCTGTTCTCTATGCTGTTCTTGCCGCCGTCGCTCTTTTGCAGCCACTGTCCGTCAGTGATGTTGAAGTAGGCATACATTACATCGTCCTTGTAAAGTTTGCACAGCTCCACCGGAGCCATCTCGCCCGAAACGTATGCCCCCACAGGGTAGTTCCGCAACCCCACAGCACCGTCGGCCGGTGCTTTAACGTAGCAGTAGCCCAGTTTGGTCTGTGCGCTCTTCAGCGCGGCACGGGCATTGCTCACCGCAGCCGTGCCGCTCTCTACCCGGCTCTTGGCCTGCAGCAACTCAATCTGGCTCACAGCGTTGCTGGTTATCGCAGCCTGCATGCGGCTGTAGTTGCTCTTTGCATATTCAAGCTCGGCCTCGGCGGTCTTCAGCGCCGCCTCGGCCTGTGTAACCGCATTTTCGTAGAGCGTGGGCTCTATCACAAACAGCAAGTCACCCTTTTTCACTCGTCCGCCCTCGGTGAAGTTCCGCTTTGTTATTGTGCCGTTCACCCGCCCCACAATAGATATTGTAGCATCGGCATCGAGGTAACCGGGGTACTCCCGGGTGAGTGTGATATCCCTTATGGCAGGTTCGGCAACCTCAACCGGCAGGCTGCCCATGGCTCCTTGCTTCTCTTCGCTATTGTGGCATGCTGCCACGGCAAGCAGCGCCAATGTGTACAATGAATATATTATCCTTTTCATATATTTATGTTTTTTATATTAATTTCTACCATCCTCCGCCAAGTGCCTCGTACAGCTGTACAAGGTATATGAGTGAGCCGCCCTGTGCCTGTACAAGATAATTCTGATAGGTGAGCAGGCTGCGCTGTGCATCGAGCACACTCTGGAACTCGGCAAGCCCCTGCTTGTATAGCTCCAGCGAGAGTGTCAGGGTCTCCTCGTTCTGGTTCACCGCCTCGCGCAGCGATACAATCTGCGCAACGGAACTTTTGTACAGTGCCATGGCATTCTCCACCTCCTGCACGGCGGTGAGCACAGTGTTGTTGAATGTGAGAATTTTGTTGTCGAGCGTGGCACGTGCCTCTCGGGTTGCGTTTACCCTCTCTCCGCCGCTGAATATTGTCCAGCTTATCGACGGTGCAATCTCCCAGGTGAGGCTCCTTGCCCTCGGCAGCTTCTTCAGGCTCTCGGCGGCAAAGCCCACAGAACCGGTGAGGAATATCTGCGGAAACCAGTCGCGGCGCGTAGCGCCAAGCAGAGCGGCGCTTGCCTCAATCTCCCTCTCGGCCGCGCGTATATCGGGGCGGCGGCGCAGGAGAGCTGCCGGCACTCCAACCCCCACCGGCTCTACGTATGTGGGCAGTGTGTAGCCCTCACCGGGCCAGCCGGCAAGCTGTTGCGGGTAGAGCCCCAGTAGGGTGGCCAGTGTGTTGCGGTAGTTCTCTATCGTCGCCTGCATTGTAGGAATTTGTGCCATTGTGCTGTAGTAGACACTGCGCGACTGTGCAACATCCAATTTCGATGCAAGGCCGCTGTTGTAGCGCGAGGTGACAATGTTCATTATCTCCCGTTGCGATGCCACATTCTCCGTTATCACCTGCAGCTGGCTCATAGACTGCCGCAAGTTAAAATAGGTGGTAGCCACGTTGGCGACCAGCGACACCATAACTGCGTTATACTCCTCCTCGGTAGCCATGAACAGCATCTTTTGAGCCTTTGAGCGCATGTAAATGCTTCCGAACACATCGGCTTGCCATTTCACACTCGCTGCGGCGCTGTAGTAACCATCCCAAGCCTCGTTGTACATCGTTTGGGCAATGTTACCGCTTGTCTTCGAGCGTTGCCACCCGATGTTCAGCCCGGCAGTGGGCAGCATCTTGCCCTGTGCCATGCGCCATGCAGCCTTTGCTTTTTTAATGTTCTCTATTGCCGCAAGAGCAGTGAAATTATTCTCACAGGCATATACAATGAGCGAGTCGAGTACCGGGTCTTCGAAATTTCTCCACCAGTAATCGTCGGCCGGCAGGGTCTGTGAGAAGAACTCTCCATCGTTCCACCCCTGTGGCAGGGGCTCATCGGGCAGAAATTTGTTTTCTTGGCCTGTGGCTGTTACAGCAACAAGCGACAGTAGAAGTAAAGGTAAAAACTTCATTGTTTATTGTTTTATGTATGTTCAGCATGCATTAAACAACAGTACTGCGTGTTTGGTTTAGAGTGTTGACAGTGCCGTGTGTTGTCTATGACTGTGCCGGCCCGGAACGGCAAGCAAGCGCAACCTCTTCTCGCAGGCAGAGAAATGAAATGTCGCGAGTGCACCATTATGAGTTTTGCCAAAAAAACTATTAAAAAAAGTTTTTATAAAAACATTTTTCTATAAAAAGAAATTTTTATAAGAATAAAGTGCTATATTTACGCACTTATTATTTATGACAGAAATTACAATTTACGGTTATGTGCATATCAAATAAAATTGGTCCTCCCGTAGAGGGTGAGGATTTCTATGGAAGAGAAAAGGAGATACGCAAGGCAAACAGATTGCTCGATAGCAATCACTCATTGTTGTTGTCTGCTCCTCGAAGGGTAGGTAAGTCTTCGTTGGCCAAAAGACTTATTAACGAAAAGAAAATATCGGGCTGGAAATGTGTATATATTGATCTTGAGGAGACGACAACAGAAGAGGGTTTTCTTCGTTTGGTTATTGATGCGTTCAAGACGAATGGTATATGGAAGCAAATTGCCGAAGGAATGTCCAGAGGGCTGATATCGGTACTTGAGAGAATAGAGCAGGCTACAATCGGAGGCGTGGTTGAACTTAATTTTAGAAATAGGGAGGAGCGTAACGATTTATACAAAAGCCTGAAAGATCTTATTAAACATGAAGAAGATACTTTTATAGTTGTAGATGAGTTGACACTTTTTCTCGGAATCTTGAGTGAAAGTGAGAATGGAGTAGAAAAAGTAACTTTTATTCTTAATTGGCTCAGGAGTCTCAGGCAGGTAAGCGGGACAAATGTAAGATGGCTCTTCTGCGGCTCTGTGGGTTTGAGGAATTTTACATCTGCAATGAGTCTCGGATATACTATTAATGATTTGACGGAATTTGGATTGGATGAACTCACTCGCGAGGAGGCCGGAGGCTTGTTGACAGGCTTGTGCCGTTCTGAAGGTATGGAAATGAGCGAGGAACTTATAAACTATACATTAGATAAGTTGCTTTGGAATATTCCATACTTCATTCAGGTTATATTCTCGAAGTTGGCAGAAGATTATGAAAGCGAGATTACAAAAGAATGCATAGATATTGCATATGACAGATTATGTTCCGAGAATTACCTTGGCACATGGTCGGAGCGTTTGTCGGAGTATAGAGAATATGAGGTGCCGGCCCGACAAATACTTAAAGCATTGTCATCTAAACCGGTAGGAATGGAACGCGAGGAATTGTTGAATGTTCTTATGACCGGCAGAGACGTTTCAAAGATTGACGAAGTCGATTATGTTCTGAGCGAAGTGATGAAGATGTTGGAGAATGATGGATATATCATTAAAAAGAATTCTATAAGAGCGTTCCGTTCTCCGCTGCTTCGAGATTATTGGTTTAATAAATTTGTTCAGTAAAAAAGAAACGGATGCAAGAAAGAACACTTATACTACACGAAACCTTGCAACCCAATGATATCAAGGCACAGAGGGTTATAGCCATTAATGAAGAAGTCTACACCTCATTGGTAAACTCTCTTTTAAAGGAGGATATGGCAAAAATAGCTCAACCGAGCCTTGTTGTTGGTGAACCCGGGTGTGGCAAGACATTTTTATTGAAAAGGTTGTATAGTGCAATTAAGGAAAATATTGGTAAATCCATGTATCCCATTGCTATTGAGGGTAAAACATTATATTCTACTTGCGATATATGGGCTCAATGTGCTTCAATGTTGAATTTAAAGGACACCGGAGATGGCTATGATGCTATTTTGGAGTGGCAGGAAGCTAATTCAAGGCAACTCGTACTTTTGATTGATAATATCCAATACTTTTTTAAGCGTACAAGTAACACAGAGCAGTATGAGTTGAGAGGAAAACTGAATAGAGTCGGAGCGCCGGTTTTGGTTGCATTTTCAGAAAAAGTGCTTCCGGCTTTTACTGAATATAATGCCGCGTTCTTTGATGGGTTCAAGATATCATATATTAAACCATTGACAATATCTAATATAAAGAATAATGTTGATGGAATATATGACATCGACCGTTTTGAGAAAATTATGACATATATGCCCAAGACTGTCAGGTCAATGTTTCTGGCTATGAAGATATTGGAAGAAACAAGTGATTTTACACAAGACCTTGTTTTGCTATCCGATTATTTCTATTCTCATTATCAAGAAAAATTTGATTCAATAAATATCCCGACTCAAAGGATTTTGTCCGCATTGTCGCAATCCGATTCGGGTCTTACTCTGTCAGAAATACGGTGTAGCACCGGGCAGGAAAACGGTAAGATTTCTCCGTATCTTAAATTGATGACCGACCAGAATTTAATAAACAGGACGGCCAAAACATCAAGAGACGGTGTCTATTCTATAGTAGATCCACTATTTAAGATGTGGCTACGGCATAATACGACTCCGGCTTCTAAAGATAGTCGCAGATATTGCACAGAACAAAATCAGTCGTAACGGCCTTTTATTGTGATTTTGACAGTGCCGGCTTTTATTGGAATTACCTCTGCTGGTGGAAATATACTCGCTTACCCACAACCTTTATCGGTAACTGATGTTTGGGAAATTACATAGCAATAGTAATTTTAAAAGAGAAACCGGCACCGTTGAAAAACAGAGCGGAGGCCCCATCTGTTGCAGGCCATTGTGTGAGGACTGTTTGAAGATTTGCGCGGGTATATATTTTCTTGAATAGCCGCGCAAAGCAAGTTCCGCAACACCCTGCAACAGAGGGAAAAGGCCAAAGAGGCAATGCCGGCTCGACTGAGGGATGTCGCTTGCGACTCGCAAACAAAGAGCCGGCAGACTGGTTTTCCCGCGTGCCGGGGCTTTTGGTCCTTTGTGCGACAAAGGACATGATAGAACGACTACAAGAAGAATAAAAGATAACTGATTAAGGGTAAAAGCAACATCGGAATAAGATTTTTCGGCATGAAAAGTATCATACAAGTACTATATTACCCACACTGAATTCCTTCTGAACCGAAATTCTGTTAAAACGCATTGTAAGCATTGCAGATGTAGTGCAAAGATTTGAATAAACAAATACCCTGCTATATGCTTTTTGCAGGGTATGTAAAAGCCCCTCAACTAAATGCGGAAGGGTGATGTAAAGATTGAGATGCCCTTGCGCGGCTCAACGCAAGGGCAGTGTCAAACAACGCTTAATGAAAAGCGTGAGCCTTTTAGAGTGTAATAGAGAGTAGTTCCGAAGCGAAGCGGCGCAATCCTTTGCTTATACGTTCTATCTGCGGTTTACGTGGTTTTGAACGGCGATTAAGATAGTTTGAGAGCTGCTTTTGGTTTACTCCTGTAATACGTTCCATTCCGGCCAGTGAGATGTACTGGGAGAAATACTCGAGAAAGCTCTGCGTATCGAGTTTGTATTCCAACTCATATTCCCCCTTTAATTCCTCGGGCCACTGCTCGATGGGTAACTTTTCTTTTATTTGGCGAATTGAGGTCTCGATGTCGGCCTTGCACTCCTCCAATGTATCACCGGCACCGTAGATGCCGTCGCAGTTGTCGCTATAAGCGTCGAACAAATCTGCTGAACGTTCGATGACAATAATAATCTTTTTCATATCTGGCATATTTTAATTATCTATTTTGTTTGGAAGCCAGGTTTATTTCAACCGGTACTTCCTGATTAGCTTGTTTGCAAGTCCTGTTCCCATCTCTTTTGAACCGTGATACGGAACGGGCTCCGTCAGTTTGCCATTTTTGTCGCGGTAGAAGTAGTGGCTGCCTTCTGCGTGGTCGAATTTGTAACCTTTCTTAATAAACAGCCTGTGTAATTCTGTGCTTTTCACTGTGCTTGTTTTTGTTGTTTGACATTGCAAAGATAGCGGAATTTCTATTGTTAACAAATAAATAGTGGAAAAATTTCTATTGATTGCATTTTATCTTGAAAAATCTCCGGGCCTTCAACCCTCGTGCCATAGAGCGATAAAACAAACTCCGCGCACATTACCGCTTGCAAGAGTAATTTTCAAAGAAAAACCGGCACCGTTGAAAAACAGAGCGGAGGCCCCATCTGTTGCAGGCCATTGTGTGAGGACTGTTTGAAGATTTGCGCGGGTATATATTTTCTTGAATAGCCGCGCAAAGCAAGTTCCGCAACACCCTGCAACAGAGGGAAAAGGCCAAAGAGGCAATGCCGGCTCGACTGAGGGATGTCGCTTGCGACTCGCAAACAAAGAGCCGGCAGACTGTTTTTCCCGTGTGCCGGGGCTTTTTGCAACTTTTTGGCCGCCAAAAAGTTGGGAGAAACAGACTTGAAAAAGAATCTTAATCTGAAATTAAAGTTAAGAACTGCTGTGGAACAAAACTTTGTCATACTGTTCATTTTCACTGAATAAAAATATATTTTCACCGGTTGTTTTAACACTTTCGCCGATGATAAACATTAATAAATATTTGGTTAAGATATTTTTATATGGTACCTTTGCACCGCGTTG
>JAUNQV010000120.1 GCA_030535995.1 Bacteroidales bacterium | reverse complement strand
GCCTAAAAATAGCTCTTTTTATCCAACCTCCCTACCAAAGAGGGTGACCCATTTTGGGTCACCCTCTCTCTTATCTGTTGCTGAATATCAGCCGTCCATCTACTGCATCAACGGTTATCGGTCTTGCGGTGTCGATGCTGCCTGCAAGAAGTTGTTTCGACAGGTCGTTGAGCAGGTAGCGCTGTATAGCTCTTTTTATCGGGCGTGCACCGAACTCGGGGTCGAACCCGGCCTCTGCAATAACCTTTATTGCTGCATCGGTTGCATGCAGAGTGACATTGTTCTCCTCCAGTAGCTCTTTCACGCTCTTTATCTGCAGGCGTACAATCTCTTCAATCTCCTCCTCGTTCAGCGGTGTGAACATTATTGTTTCGTCAATGCGGTTGAGGAACTCCGGGCGAATGGTTTTCTTCAGCATCTCCATTATCTTCTCTTTGGTCTCCTCTATAATGGCATCGTGGTTCTGCGCATTGATTTTTTCAAACTGTTCTTGTATGTAGCTGCTTCCAAGGTTGCTGGTCATTATTATAATGGTGTTCTTGAAGTTCACTGTACGGCCTTTGTTGTCTGTGAGCCTTCCGTCGTCGAGAACCTGTAGCAGAATGTTGAATACATCGGGGTGTGCTTTCTCGATTTCATCGAAGAGTACTACAGAGTAGGGCTTGCGTCGTACCGCCTCGGTCAGTTGCCCGCCTTCGTCGTAGCCTACGTATCCCGGAGGGGCACCAATGAGTCTTGAAACGGAAAATTTCTCCTGATACTCGCTCATGTCTATTCTTGTCATGAGGTTCTCATCATTGAAAAGGTAGTTGGCAAGTGCCTTTGCAAGCTCGGTTTTTCCAACACCGGTTGTGCCAAGGAAAATGAATGAGCCGATGGGGCGTCGGGGGTCCTGCAGGCCGGCACGGCTGCGACGTACGGCATCGCTTACTGCCTGTATTGCCTCGTGTTGTCCGATTACCCTTTTGTGCAGCTCCTCTTCGAGTGTGAGCAACTTCTCTTTTTCACTTTGCAGCATCTTGCTCACCGGTATGCCTGTCCAGCGCGATACTACATCGGCAATGTCTTCGGCTGTTACCTCCTCTTTAATCATTGCATCGCCGCCTTGTGTGGCGCGAAGGCTCTCCTGGAATTTGTTTATTTCATCTTCGAGAGCCTTAATCTTGCCATACCTTATCTCTGCCACACGGCCATAGTCGCCCTCGCGTTCAGCCTTTTCGGCTTCGAACTTCAGTTCCTCTATCTGTTGTTTAGAGCTCTGTATGTGGTCGGCAAGTTCCTTTTCCTGCTGCCATTTGGCGCGTTTGCTGTTCTCCTGCTCTTTCAGAGCAGAAATCTCCTTGTTCAGTTGTGAAAGTTTTATTTCATCTTTCTCGCGTTTGATGGCTTCGCGCTCAATCTCAAGCTGTTTCAGGTGTCGTGATATTTCATCAAGTTCCTCGGGCAACGAGTCGCGTTCCATGCGTAGCTTGGCTGCCGCTTCGTCTACAAGGTCTATGGCCTTGTCGGGCAAGAAGCGCTCGGTAATGTAGCGGTCGCTTAAGGTGACAGCTGCTATGAGCGCATCGTCCTGAATACGTACCTTGTGGTGGCTCTCGTAGCGCTCTTTCAGTCCACGGAGAATTGAAATTGTACTCATCTTGTCTGGTTCGCTCACTGTCACGCTCTGAAAACGTCGCTCCAGCGCCTTGTCTTTCTCAAAGTATTTCTGGTACTCATCGAGTGTGGTTGCTCCTATCGAGCGCAGCTCTCCGCGTGCCAGTGCCGGCTTGAGTATATTTGCGGCATCCATTGCTCCTTCACTCTTTCCGGCACCAACCAGTGTGTGTATTTCGTCGATGAAGAGTATTATGCGCCCCTCGGCCTTTATCACTTCGTTTATTACAGCTTTCAGTCTCTCTTCGAACTCGCCTTTATACTTTGCTCCGGCTACGAGCGCGCCCATGTCGAGCGAGTATATCTGCTTGTCGCGCAGGTTGTCGGGAACATCGCCGCGGATAATGCGGTGTGCAAGCCCCTCTACTATGGCTGTCTTTCCTGTACCCGGTTCTCCAATAAGTATCGGGTTATTTTTTGTTCTGCGGCTGAGAATCTGCAATATGCGGCGTATCTCATCGTCGCGCCCAATTACCGGGTCGAGCTTTCCGCTACGTGCGGCATCGTTGAGGTTAATGGCATATTTTTCAAGTGCCTGGTAGCTCTCTTCTGCTGTCTGTGAGGTTACTTTTGAGCCTTGGCGCAGTGAGGCAATGGCCTTTTCAATATTATTCCTGTTTGCCCCGTTATTCTTGAGTATTGTCGATACCGGGCTGCTTGTGTCTATGATGGCAAGCAGCAACAGTTCGACCGAAACAAACTCATCACCCATTTTGCGCGCTTCGTCCTGTGCTTTGGTAATTATCTGGTTGCTCTCCCGGCTCAGGTACGGCTCTCCGCCACTCACCTTTGGTAGTGAGCGTATGATGCTTTCTGTTTCGTTCTTTATTGTCTGTACATCGGCACCTGCTTTCTGTAATAGGAAAGAGATTGTCTGCTCGTTGCTTTTAAGAACTCCTCCCATTATGTGTGCCGGTTCAATCACCTGCTGTCCGTTCATTGTGGCAATGTTGACAGCTTCTTGAATAGCCTCTTGGGCTTTTACTGTAAATTTGTTAAAGTTCATATTATAATCTCCTTTCACTTTTTTATGAACAAAAAACCTACCAATCTTGTTTGTGTGTCATTATGGCAGAAGGTGCGTCAATTTTACATATCGACTATAGCATGTAATACCACAAAGAGCCCATGCGCTTGCAAGCGCATGGGCTCTTTGTGGTATTACATGCTATAGTCGATATGTAAAATTGACGCACCTTCTGCCATAATGACACACAAACAAGATTGGTAGGTTTTTTGTTCATAAAAAAGTGAAAGGAGATTATAATATGAACTTTAACAAATTTACAGTAAAAGCCCAAGAGGCTATTCAAGAAGCTGTCAACATTGCCACAATGAACGGACAGCAGGTGATTGAACCGGCACACATAATGGGAGGAGTTCTTAAAAGCAACGAGCAGACAATCTCTTTCCTATTACAGAAAGCAGGTGCCGATGTACAGACAATAAAGAACGAAACAGAAAGCATCATACGCTCACTACCAAAGGTGAGTGGCGGAGAGCCGTACCTGAGCCGGGAGAGCAACCAGATAATTACCAAAGCACAGGACGAAGCGCGCAAAATGGGTGATGAGTTTGTTTCGGTCGAACTGTTGCTGCTTGCCATCATAGACACAAGCAGCCCGGTATCGACAATACTCAAGAATAACGGGGCAAACAGGAATAATATTGAAAAGGCCATTGCCTCACTGCGCCAAGGCTCAAAAGTAACCTCACAGACAGCAGAAGAGAGCTACCAGGCACTTGAAAAATATGCCATTAACCTCAACGATGCCGCACGTAGCGGAAAGCTCGACCCGGTAATTGGGCGCGACGATGAGATACGCCGCATATTGCAGATTCTCAGCCGCAGAACAAAAAATAACCCGATACTTATTGGAGAACCGGGTACAGGAAAGACAGCCATAGTAGAGGGGCTTGCACACCGCATTATCCGCGGCGATGTTCCCGACAACCTGCGCGACAAGCAGATATACTCGCTCGACATGGGCGCGCTCGTAGCCGGAGCAAAGTATAAAGGCGAGTTCGAAGAGAGACTGAAAGCTGTAATAAACGAAGTGATAAAGGCCGAGGGGCGCATAATACTCTTCATCGACGAAATACACACACTGGTTGGTGCCGGAAAGAGTGAAGGAGCAATGGATGCCGCAAATATACTCAAGCCGGCACTGGCACGCGGAGAGCTGCGCTCGATAGGAGCAACCACACTCGATGAGTACCAGAAATACTTTGAGAAAGACAAGGCGCTGGAGCGACGTTTTCAGAGCGTGACAGTGAGCGAACCAGACAAGATGAGTACAATTTCAATTCTCCGTGGACTGAAAGAGCGCTACGAGAGCCACCACAAGGTACGTATTCAGGACGATGCGCTCATAGCAGCTGTCACCTTAAGCGACCGCTACATTACCGAGCGCTTCTTGCCCGACAAGGCCATAGACCTTGTAGACGAAGCGGCAGCCAAGCTACGCATGGAACGCGACTCGTTGCCCGAGGAACTTGATGAAATATCACGACACCTGAAACAGCTTGAGATTGAGCGCGAAGCCATCAAACGCGAGAAAGATGAAATAAAACTTTCACAACTGAACAAGGAGATTTCTGCTCTGAAAGAGCAGGAGAACAGCAAACGCGCCAAATGGCAGCAGGAAAAGGAACTTGCCGACCACATACAGAGCTCTAAACAACAGATAGAGGAACTGAAGTTCGAAGCCGAAAAGGCTGAACGCGAGGGCGACTATGGCCGTGTGGCAGAGATAAGGTATGGCAAGATTAAGGCTCTCGAAGATGAAATAAACAAATTCCAGGAGAGCCTTCGCGCCACACAAGGCGGCGATGCAATGATTAAAGAGGAGGTAACAGCCGAAGACATTGCCGATGTAGTATCGCGCTGGACAGGCATACCGGTGAGCAAGATGCTGCAAAGTGAAAAAGAGAAGTTGCTCACACTCGAAGAGGAGCTGCACAAAAGGGTAATCGGACAACACGAGGCAATACAGGCAGTAAGCGATGCCGTACGTCGCAGCCGTGCCGGCCTGCAGGACCCCCGACGCCCCATCGGCTCATTCATTTTCCTTGGCACAACCGGTGTTGGAAAAACCGAGCTTGCAAAGGCACTTGCCAACTACCTTTTCAATGATGAGAACCTCATGACAAGAATAGACATGAGCGAGTATCAGGAGAAATTTTCCGTTTCAAGACTCATTGGTGCCCCTCCGGGATACGTAGGCTACGACGAAGGCGGGCAACTGACCGAGGCGGTACGACGCAAGCCCTACTCTGTAGTACTCTTCGATGAAATCGAGAAAGCACACCCCGATGTATTCAACATTCTGCTACAGGTTCTCGACGACGGAAGGCTCACAGACAACAAAGGCCGTACAGTGAACTTCAAGAACACCATTATAATAATGACCAGCAACCTTGGAAGCAGCTACATACAAGAACAGTTTGAAAAAATCAATGCGCAGAACCACGATGCCATTATAGAGGAGACCAAAGAGAAGATAATGGAGATGCTGAAGAAAACCATTCGCCCGGAGTTCCTCAACCGCATTGACGAAACAATAATGTTCACACCGCTGAACGAGGAGGAGATTGAAGAGATTGTACGCCTGCAGATAAAGAGCGTGAAAGAGCTACTGGAGGAGAACAATGTCACTCTGCATGCAACCGATGCAGCAATAAAGGTTATTGCAGAGGCCGGGTTCGACCCCGAGTTCGGTGCACGCCCGATAAAAAGAGCTATACAGCGCTACCTGCTCAACGACCTGTCGAAACAACTTCTTGCAGGCAGCATCGACACCGCAAGACCGATAACCGTTGATGCAGTAGATGGACGGCTGATATTCAGCAACAGATAAGAGAGAGGGTGACCCAAAATGGGTCACCCTCTTTGGTAGGGAGGTTGGATAAAAAGAGCTATTTTTAGGC
>JAUNQV010000119.1 GCA_030535995.1 Bacteroidales bacterium | reverse complement strand
ATAACATGCTTTGCCGGGTTCATTCCTTTCGGCAACCTCATAAGCAGCAACGGAGAGCCCTACACCATTCACATAAACGAAGCCGTGGCAACCACAAGCATAACATTCGCGGCCGGAGCCATAGCCCTTGCCACCATAATGTACAGCCGCGGCAACAGCCACCTCACACGAGGCATAAACTGGGCACTGCGATGGCCTATTAGAGCAGCCTACAACCGTTTCTACATTGACGATGTGTGGCTTTTCATCACCAAAAGAGTAATATTCAACTGTGTGAGCCGCCCCATAGCATGGTTCGACCGTCACATTATCGACGGCTCCCTCGACCTCATAGCCGCACTCACACAAAAGACCGCCACGCTCATTCGCCCCATGCAGGGAGGCAACATACAGACATACTGTGTCTTCTTCCTCGGCGGAGCACTGGCATTAATACTCATGTTGCTGTATATATATCAATAAAGAATAAAAACTTCTTAAACTATAAATATGCTTCTGTTGTTCATATTAATTCCGCTACTGATGCTTGTTGCCCTCTGGGGCAGCCGCAACCTGGCACAGACCCGCGCAGTCATGGTCATTGGCTCCACACTGCTGCTTGTGCTTTCAGTCGACCTGACAACAAACTTCATTGCACTGCGCAACGCAGGCGAAACAGCCGCAATGCTCTACACCCACTCATGGAGCTGGTATGCGCCATTGAATATATGCCTCTCGGTCGGTGTCGACGGCATTTCGGTAGCCATGCTGTTGCTCTCATCGATAATAGTATTCACCGGAACATTCGCATCGTGGCGACTGAAGCCCATGACAAAGGACTTCTTCCTCTGGTACACATTGCTGTCACTTGGAGTTTATGGCTTCTTCATCTCAACCGACCTCTTTACGATGTTCATGTTCTACGAAACAGCCCTCATTCCCATGTACCTGCTCATCGGTGTCTGGGGAAGCGGTCGCAAGGAGTATTCGGCCATGAAGCTTACACTCATGCTCATGGGCGGCTCGGCATTCCTGCTCATGGGAATACTGGGTATATACTTCGGCAGCGGAGCAACCACCATGAACATACATGAGATAGCTGCGGCAGGGAACATACCCACAGCCATGCAGTACATTTTCTTCCCGCTCACATTTATAGGCTTCGGAGTCCTTGGAGCGCTCTTCCCCTTCCACACATGGAGCCCCGACGGACACGCCTGTGCCCCCACTGCCGTTTCAATGCTTCACGCCGGTGTGCTTATGAAACTTGGCGGTTACGGCTGTTTCCGCATAGCAATGTACCTCATGCCACAGGCCGCCAACGACCTTGCATGGATTTTTATAATACTCACCACCATAAGCGTTGTCTACGGAGCCTTGAGCGCCGTGAAGCAGACCGACCTCAAATACATCAACGCATACTCATCTGTTTCGCACTGCGGGCTTGTACTCTTTGCACTGCTCATGATGACAAAGACCGCATGCACAGGCGCAGTGCTTCAGATGCTCTCCCACGGCCTCATGACAGCTCTCTTCTTTGCACTCATAGGTATGATATACGGCCGTACACACACGCGCGACATTCGCCAGATGCGCGGCCTCATGAAGATAATGCCGTTCCTTGCCGTAGGCTATGTCATTGCCGGCCTTGCCAATTTAGGCCTCCCCGGCTTCAGCGGCTTTGTAGCAGAGATGACAGTATTTGTAGGTGCTTTTGAGGTAAACGACCTGTTCCACCGCACAGTAACCATAATCGCATGCACCAGCATAGTCATTACAGCCGTATACATTCTGCGTGTCGTGGGACGCATACTCTACGGCGAACCGGAGAACGAGGAGCACATGAAGCTGAGCGATGCCACATGGGACGAAAGATTTACCGTGATATGCCTTGTGGCATGTGTCGCAGCCCTGGGCATAGCCCCGCTATGGGTGAGCAACCTCATAAGCGACGGAGTAGGCAACATACTTGCAAGCATATACTAACAGCAAATAACCGATAAATATAATATATGAACTACATACAATTCTTTGCCATGCGCCCCGAGGTGAGCCTCCTCGGCGTATACCTTGTAATATTCCTCTACGACCTTGCCACGACCGGACGCATGCGCAAGCTCTACCACCCGCTCACCTGCCTTCTGATGGTAGCACTCACCATGCTCACTTTGAGCGACACAAGCACATTCACCCTCTTCGGCGGAATGTATGAGAGCAACGCCATGATAGTGTTCGTTAAGGCAGTGCTTGCCTTCGGCAGCCTGCTGGTAATTCTTCAGGCCCACCGCTGGCTCAGCAGCCAGAACACATACTACAAACAGGGAGAGTTCTACATTCTGCTGTTGAGCACTCTTGTGGGAATGTACTTCATGTTGAGCGCGCGCCACTTTCTGCTGCTTTTCATTGGCATCGAACTTGCATCGTTGCCGCTTGCATGCCTTGTAGCCTTTGACAAGTACCGCCACAATTCAGCCGAGGCAGGAATAAAATATATCCTCACCTCAATGTTCGCATCGGCCATAATGCTCTACGGAATATCATTCCTCTACGGCACCACCGGCACACTCTACTTTGCCGACATGATGCCGGCAGTGACAGGCACCCCCATGCAGATTTTTGCCCTTGTGATGTTCTTTGCCGGGCTCGGCTTCAAGATTTCCCTCGTACCGTTCCACCTGTGGACAGCCGACAGCTACCAGGGCGCGCCTACAGCCGTTACAGCCTACCTGTCGGTAATATCGAAGGGAGCAGCCGTGTTCACCCTCTTTGTAGTGCTCACAAAGGTCTTTGCCAACATGATTGGCGAGTGGCAGCTCATAATATGCATCACCACCGTTGCCAGCATAACAATAGCCAACCTCATGGCAATAAAGCAGCACTTCCTCAAGCGCTTCATGGCATTCAGCAGCATATCACAGGCCGGCTACATTATGCTTGCCGTCATAGGCGGCCGTGCCGAGGACATGACAGCCATGGTATATTACATTGTAGTTTACATGATGGCAAACATGGCAGTGTTCACGGTTATAGAGAGCATCGAGTGGAAGATACGCGGCGCTGTGCGCCGCGAGACCTGCCGAGGGCTCTACAGCACCAACCCCAAGCTCGCGCTCATAATGACACTGGCACTCTTCTCACTCGCAGGTATTCCGCCCTTCGCAGGATTCTTCAGCAAGTTCTTTGTCTTCATGAGTGCCTTTGGAGCCGGTTTTTGGGTTCTTGTATTCATTGCACTTGTAAACACGGTCATTTCGCTCTACTACTACCTGCTCATAGTAAAGGCAATGTACATCGAGAGCAGCGACACCCCGGTGCCTTGTATAAAGTGCGACCCGTACAGCCGCATAAGCCTTATGCTGTGCGTTGCCGGCATCATACTGCTCGGTATATGCAGCTTTGTATATTCAGCAATAGATAGTATCTCCTTCGGGCTGTAGAAGAAAGGCGATGTTACGTGCAATGTAGGCAAGGTTAGTAGCCATTACTGCCACAAGCAGACCCTGTAGATTTCTCTTTTTGATATCTGAAATTTGCACAACTCGCAGAATGATGTAAATTTGCATTGTCGAAGAAGGCTATGCTGCTTATGGATAAAAGGAAACAAGATATTGCATATTTTCTGTCATTCTGTATTGAACAATATATGAATGAAAAGAGGCTAAACAGAGACGAGACACTGGCCCTGATGACAGAATGTAGAGTTCTCGACTACCTGACAGAGCATTTTGAGATACTTCATACCCAAAGCCGCCAATGGATAATTGAGGACATTGACGAGTATATTAAAGAAAGAAAGGGTAAAAAGATATAGAAAATATACCACGGCAGCACTGAAATAGTTTCGAGCCCGGAGATAAGGGAGACGAACCGCACATTAGATTATGGAAGCGGTTTCTACACAACGACGTCGTTTGAGCAGGCACAGGCTTGGGTGAAACGCAGAATGGATGAGAAGAAGATGTCTAAGGGGTATGTATGCGTCTATGAATACAACGAGCAGCTTGCAGCAGAGCTCAAATGCCTATTCTTCAACGCCCCTACAGAAGAATGGGTCGACTTCGTGATGAAGAACCGTACAGAAAGAGATTACACGCATAAATACGACATTGTTTATGGCCCCGTAGCCAATGACCGTGTCTACGCAGCATTCGCTCTGTACGAAGGAGGCCTGATAAACAAAGAGATACTAATATCTGAATTAAAAGCATACAGACTTGTAGACCAATATCTTTTTCATACAAAAGAAGCATTAAAGACTTTGACATTCATTGAAGCAAAGGAAATTACATTATGAACATAACTGTTTCACAAGATAATCTATACCTACTGATTCCATCAAAGATGTGTTGGCTCACAAATATGCTTGCCGAGGACAGAGGGATAAGCATTGCCGATGCAACAAAGATTCTTTATTCATCGGCATTTTACTCTCGACTATCCGACGAATCAACGAAATTGTGGCATCTTGGCCCGGTAGCCTTGTATGAGGAGTTTTTGTCGGAACAATCAGCATATTAGAATTTCTTTCGGGGCACAAACCCACCTTCGACACAACTGCCTTTTAGACCTTGTAGCCCCTTTGGCACTTTTAAGCCTATGGCAACTACTACTCTCAAACTTGCGATATTGTTAGTCATTGACTCGTTTTGCTTTTCGCAACCCAAACTGCATAACCTGCAGCTATGCAGCGTTTGACCTATTGCTGCAAAACTTGTCGATAACAAAACAATGTTTTGTAATTCCGAACCTTGTGTGAGGAATCTCAACAACCGCGAAACTTGTCATTGACTCGTTTTGCCTTTCGCAACCCAAACGGCATAACCTGCGGCTATGCAGCGTTTGACCTATTGCTGCAAAACTCGCGATAACAAAACAATGTTTTGTTATTCCTGAACGCAGTGAAGGACCTCAAAAGACCGCAGAAAAAGATATTTTTGCCTTCGGCGATTATTGCAACACTCGTAGAGTAACATAGAATGAATTCTTGTTACACTCGCTTAATACAATAATTCACATGCGTTCGAAATGACAATACTATGAAAGCAGAGATGTTTGCCTTCGGCAATTTTTGTAACGCCCGTAGAGTAACATAGAATGAACCCTTGAAAACCATTCATAAACATACATCGTGCCTCCGAGGAATTCCTCGGAGGCACGATGTCTATAAAGAGTGGGGAAAATCAATTGTTCCAAATGTTATCCCAATCGCCACGGGCGGCACCTACTTCTGTAATCTCATCGTCACCCGTCTTATCGCCAGTATCAAGTCCTGGTACAGGAGAAGCATTACAGATGTGCATAAGAGAAAATTCGACAATCTCGGATTCCGGTTTAATATATCTTTTTTTCATCGTTCCAATCTATATAAGTTGTACTACAAATCACTTCACAAACACTTTCTTGCCATCAACAACATAAATTCCTGGCTCTGTTATTTCACTTAGTTTGCGGCCTTGCAAGTCGTAAATGGTTTTCACATTGCCGTTTTCTTCTTTAACATTGTCAATATCCGTTGTTCCGTCACCCTTGGCAAAGCGCATAGTAAATGAATTTGCTGCAAGAGTTTCAGGAACCTTCATATATATCTTATTCGCAGTACAGCTTATGTGAGTACC
>JAUNQV010000118.1 GCA_030535995.1 Bacteroidales bacterium | reverse complement strand
CGGCATCAAAACCTGAAATCCCTCTCGCCGCTCTCTATTCTGCCAATATACTCCGTTGCCTTTCTGCGGGCATGTTCATTGGGAATATCTTCAAGCAACCGCTTTATCATCGCCTCACCCTTTGCACGGGTCGACGGCGATGCATAATCCTTCAGGTACTCCTTTAGGGTAATCAATGCATTGGGCAGGCAGCAGTTCGATATCTGGCCACTCTTCAACAGAGTCATGAACCTGTCTCCCGTGCGTCCTTCGCGATAGCATGCGGTACAGAAACTGGGTATGTGGTCGAGGTCGAGCAACCACTCTACCACCTCATCGAGCGAACGATGGTCGGCAATGTCAAACTGTGCCGAGTTCTCCTCGGGCTGTTCCTCTTTCACATAGCCGCCCACACTCGTACACGAGCCGCCGCTCATCTGCGAAACTCCGAGTTCCAACAGCCGTTCGCGGCTCTTTACACTCTCGCGGGTAGAGATTATCATGCCTGTATATGGAACGGCAATGCGTATTACAGCTACTATGCGATAGAATATTTCATCGGGCACAGCATTCTCAAAATCGGCGGTGTCCACATCATCGGCCTTGCAGAGACGCGGTACACTTATGGTGTGTGGC
Source organism: Bacteroidales bacterium (assembly GCA_030535995.1). Lineage (GTDB taxonomy): Bacteria > Bacteroidota > Bacteroidia > Bacteroidales > Bacteroidaceae > HGM04593. Next base: position 5,088 of record JAUNQV010000118.1, on the reverse strand, counting down.
CCCACGCCGTATGTAGCCTCAAGATGTTCGGCATGCATTAGCAGCCCTATCAGGTCGTAACGGTATGTCTCAAGACCAAAGAGCACTCCAATACCTACATCATCTATTCCACCCTGCATAGCACGGTCCATGGCCTCGGTGTGCCATTCATAATTGCTCTTGGGGCCTGTAGGGTGCAACGCAAGGTAGTTCTCCTTGTTATATGTCTCCTGGAACAGTATGTATGTTCCTATTCCGGCATCGCGCAACTTTCGGTAGTTCTCTACAGTTGTCGCAGCTATATTCACATTCACACGGCGTATTGCACCATTCCTGTGTTTTATGCCATAGATTGTGTTTATGCTCTCAAGAATATACTCTATCGGGTTGAGCAACGGGTGTTCTCCGGCTTCGAGGGCCAGCCGTTTGTGGCCCATATTCTGCAAGGCTATCACTTCGGCCTTTATCTCATCTTGTGTAAGTTTCTTGCGGCGTATGTTTCTGTTCTTTGCATGATAAGGGCAATATACACAGCCGTTGACACAGTAGTTCGAGAGGTATAAAGGAGCGAACATCACAATGCGGTTGCCATAGAAGCGATGTTTTATCTCATTGGCAAGAGTATAAATGCGCTCCACTATTTCCGGTTCGTCACACTCAAGGAGCAAGGCTGCTTCGCGGTGAGTGATGCCTTTGAACTCTGCTGCCTTTTCAAGGATTTTCTCCACAAGTTCCTTGTTATTGCTGTTCTCACGGGCATAGGATATTGTAGAACGTATCTCCTCGTCACTGATGAATTCTGTTGCTATTTTTGATTCTGGATTATACATGATTGTCGGTTTTATAATCTCCACGGCCATAATCTATGTGATAGCCTATACTCTGTAATTCTTCTTCAAGAGCCCGGAGCCCCTGAAGCGACTCCGTTCCTGTGCTTTTCTTGTTATTGTAAATGGTATACTTTCCCTTTACCTCGCTTGGGGTTACATTGGGCATCACCACATTGGCCCCGGCAAGAATGCCCTTCAGCGTGCCATGCTGCGCGAGTGAAGCAAGAGCCGTTGTAGCTGGGAGCAATGCATGCGGAAAGCGCAAGCGAAGCAATGATATGACAAGCAGGGTAAGCTCTGCACTGCCGGCAGGTTCATTCTCAAAAGGTGTTCCTGTTGCCGGGATAAATGGCCCTACACCAATCATCTGCGGTTTAAGCCTATCGAGGAAAAGGAGGTCTTCGACAAGATGATGCAGTTGCTGCCCCGGAGAGCCTATCATCATTCCTGCACCTACCTGAAAGCCAAGGCTCTTCAGCCATTCAAGCCGCATACGCCTCTTCTCGCCGTTCATCGAGGCCGGATGAAGCCGGGCATAATGCTCATCATCGGCTGTCTCGTGGCGCAAAAGATACCTGTCGGCACCGGCCTTGCGCAAGAGTGTATACCCCTCAAAAGAACGCTCTCCCACAGAGAGAGTGACAGCCTTTTCGGGATAAAGAGCCTTTATCTCCCCTACAACAGCTGCAAGCCATTCATCGGTCATTGCAGCATCCTCGCCACCCTGCAACACAAAGGTGTTGAAGCCGCGCTCTGCTGCGGTGCGGCAACATTCAAGTATCTGCTGTCTTGTGAGCCTGTACCTCGAGGCAGTTCTGTTTGCGCAGCGCAAGCCACAGTAGTAACAGCCCCGGCTGCAGTATGAGCTTATCTCAATAAGAGCGCGTACATATACCCCCGTGCCGAATGAAGCCCGGGCAACATCGCGCGCACGGCTTGAGATAAATGCCAAGCTAACGGCATCGGTTACCGACAAAAGCCTTTGCCACACATCGGCAGGCACATAATCGGTATTCTCAAGCTGTTCCAGAAGCCCTTCAAGCACATTTATCTCCATTTTTCAAATAATTGGGAAACATTATTGCAAAAATAGTTGAAATTGCCGTTTTTTAACTATTTTTACTGCAAATTTTAGAAGTTGCAATTAACCATAAAATTATGTTCATACGCTATCCTCTTCTGTCCCAGCTTGTGTCATTGTGGAAGAACAATGAACTTCTTGAGAAAATCGACCGCATTCCTTATGAGATGTACCCACGCAACCAGAAGCCTAAAGGGCGCTGTTGCATACACAAGGAGCGCGCAGTAATAAAATACAAGGCAATGGCAATGATGGGGTTCACCATGAAGGATGAGACCGATGAGCTCACGCCATTGAGCAGCTATGCAAGGCAAATGCTCATACGCTCCAAACTGCACAAGGACAATGCCGTGCTGCATGTAATGGACGAGGCATGCTCATCGTGTGTAAAAATCAATTACGAGGTTTCGAACCTCTGCCGCGGCTGTGCAGCACGCCCCTGCTACACCAATTGCCCCAAGGATGCCATATACTACGACAAGGATGGCAAAGCACACATCGACCACGACAAATGCATAAGCTGTGGCAAATGCCACCAGTTGTGCCCCTACCATGCAATCATATACATGCCCGTTCCCTGCGAGGAGGCATGCCCGGTAAAGGCAATTTCCAAGGACGAGTACGGAGTAGAGCACATCGACCCCGAGAAATGTATATATTGCGGCAAGTGCCTCAATGCATGCCCGTTTGGAGCCATATTCGACAAATGCGAAGTATTCGATGTCCTCAAGGATATACGTGCCGGTCACGAAGTTACGGCAATGGTAGCGCCGGCAGTGCTTGCCCAATTCGGCAAGCCGCTTGAGCATGTATACGGCGCACTCAAGGCCATAGGCTTCAAAAATATAATAGAGGTAGCATACGGTGCCGAGGAGACCATAAGACGCGAGGCACAGGAACTGCAAGAGAAGATTGAAGAGGGACAGCCATTTATGACTACAAGCTGTTGCCCGGCCTATGTGAACCTCGCACACAAACATATACCTGAAATTGTGAAATACGTTTCATCGACAGGCTCGCCAATGCACTACACGGCAGAATATGCAAAGGAGAGATACCCCGGTTGCACAACAGTGTTCATAGCCCCTTGCGCATCGAAGAAGGCCGAAGGGGCTGCAGATGCCAATGTCGATTACGTATGGACCTTCCGCGAGCTCGATGCTGTAATAGAGGGCATGCGCATTGACATTGACAGCACCATGCCCTACACCCCGGCAGAGACAGCAAGCAAGGATGCCCACAACTTTGCCAAGACAACCGGCGTATTCACTGCCGTAAAGAACCACATAGGCAACAAGGAGCTCGAAGGAGTTGTAATAGCCGATTTGCACAAAAAGAACATTGCCATGCTCAAAGCATACGCCAAGACAGGCAAGGCACCCGGCAAGCTCATAGAGGTAATGTCGTGCCCGGGCGGTTGCATCACCGGCCCATGCGCCTGCAGCCAAGGCGGCGAGGCATCGCGCCGCTTCGAGGCAGAGATAAAGAAAAAGTAAAAACAGTATACACAATTTTCAAAACCTCCCATATTCTCACCACACAATATGGGAGGTTTTTTATTGTTAAACAATATTAATCACATCGTTTTTCATAATATTTTTATTGTTTTTCGATAATTCAGTTATATATTTGCAGTGCCGGCAAGAAAAAAACTGTTCGATTAATTACACAAAAACCCGAAACTTATGGAAAGAAAAAACAACAAAATGATGATTGTAGCAACAATCTTTGCAACATTGCTATGCGTAATAAGTATTATATGGATAATAGTGCAGAGCTACTTCATAAGCACCGGCAGCGGTGAAGGCTGCATAGCGTGGCACGAAGAGCTATACCCGCTCCAATGGACAATATTCACAGGCCGTCTAATCTTCAAATCACTCTTCTACGCACTCATTATTGTTTTCATTGTAAAGCAGTTCAAGGCAATAAAGAGCGGAGTGTTGTTCCCGGCCACTAACGTAACTGTAATGTACACCATGTCAATAAGCTACCTTATAGGCAACATCTGCAACGACAATATAGAAACAGCACTGACAAACACAGGCAGCGCCGCATTTGTAATAAACAGCGACACCCTGCTCTACACAGCACTGCTTGTAATATTTGCAATCATATACAAGATTGCAGTAAAAGTGAGCGAAGAGAATAACCTTACAATATAAACCACACACCATGCCGATAATAGTCAACCTGGATATAATGCTTGCCAAGCGCAAGATGAGCTCGGGCGAACTGGCCGAGAAGATTGGAATAACACAGGCCAACCTGTCGATACTGAAAACCGGTAAGGCAAAAGCAGTACGTTTCAGCACCCTCGAAGCTATATGCAACGTGCTCGAATGTCAGCCGGGCGACATACTGGAATACAAGGAATAACAGCCACATGAGAACAATACTCTTTACAATACTCGCGTTCTGCGCGGTGGTACTCACCGCGCAGAACAGCATAACGATAAACGGCAAGATTATCGACGAAGAGGGCAAAGCGGTAGAATATGCCACCATAGGCATTCCCGGAACAGAAAGCGGAACACTATCGGGAATAGACGGCCGTTTCACCCTCACACTTCCACAGGAGTGCAACGACACACTCATCATTACACACGTTTCGTTCAACGAGAATAGAATCCCCGCCGCAGTTTACCGCAGCCACACCGACACATTGAGCATAACCATGCAACCACGCCAACTCCGGGAACTCATCGTCTACAACGGAAAGAGAAAGATAGGCAAGCTCATGGGAAAAGGCATGCGCATAGCAGGCGCTGTAACAGAGTGGAATGTGAGCCACATTGGATGCGAAGTAGGTTCACTCATCAGCACAGATAAAGTCTTTGAAGTTAGAGAAATTAAATTCAAAGTACTCTCCAATAGCCTGAAAGGCGTAAAATTCAGTGTAAACATATACAATGCCAACGAAGAGAAAAGCGAGTTCACAGGCATAACCGTAAAACCCATTTACATAGACATCCCCACCTGCCAAAGCAAGCAAGAATACACCATTGAGCCTGAAGAAGATATATACCTCGAACCGGGCACATACTATGTATCCCTGAAACTTGTCGACACAGAGAGGAGTGAACCACAAGAAGGGCAGATACTATTCCCGCTGTACCTAAAAAGCAGCTACATAAGAAAAGGCCCGGTTGAAGAACTCGAAAAGATACCCATGAACCTCGGCCTGCAGGTTAAAGG
>JAUNQV010000117.1 GCA_030535995.1 Bacteroidales bacterium | reverse complement strand
GCATTTTGCTTGGTGGCAACCCATTGTAACATTTGTTGCGGCTATCATTGCAGGCGGTGTAAGCGCAGTATTTTTTCAGCGAAATATTATCGGTATGATGATTAGCCCCATAATGGTAGTAGTATTTGCCGCATTGAGTGTTATAGGACTTATTTAATAGGCAAAAACAGCCACGCGGACACATTGTTGTACAACATTCCATAACTCGCTGAAAAGCAGACCAAAATTACAGCCGCGCAGGCTGCTGTTGAGGAGATGTAATAAATACTCCAATCTTTTAGAAAGAGGTGTGCCACGGCACACCTCTTTCTATTATAATATGTACACGCGCGCAAGAACAAATACAAGAAGTGCCACCCGCCTCACAGGAACCGCCTAATTAAAGGTCTGATTGCCTGCTACAGACAAATGGCACTAATACCAATATATATAACAGAGGAATTTGTTTATGTTTTCACAACCTCAACAACCTCAAGCACACCATTTTCCGATACCCTGAACCTGACATCGTAACCGGCAAAGACCATGCCGTACACCCTCGTTGGGTCGGAGTGATACTGCGGTCGAGGGTCAAGTTCAAGCAGCCTGTAAAGAGCCGCATAATCATCGTCAGCGAAACAAGTTCTCAAACATTCAGGGAACTCAACTTTTAGGCATCTCCACTCATTGCTATCGACAAAACCGCAACGGGCATCGGGATGTGCATCACTGTATGCCACGTATGGTTTTACATCATACACAGGCGTACCATCGGCCATATCGGCACCGGCAACCTGCAGAGCCAAACGCCCGGCATCACAGCTCACCCCCAACAGCTTTACCGACGAAAGACCCAGCCTGTTAGGGCGGAAAGGCGAACGGGTGGCAAAGACTCCCATAGACCTGTTACCGCCAAGTAGAGGCGGACGCACCAAAGCGCTCCACTCACCCTCGCGCCCCACCTGCGAGAAACCCCAGACAAGCCATAAATACTCAAAATCCTCAATTCCACGCAGCGCATCGGGATTACTATATTCAGGCTCAAGTACAACCTCACCATGCAGCTGAGGCACCAGCCCGCTCTGTCGAGGCACCCCGAACTTGGTACCCAACTTTGTACGATAATATGCGATAGGCTCAATATGCATAACTTGAAATTGTTATGCGAATATACGAAGAAACGAGCGAGAAATGTCAAGCTTGCTTGAATATTTTTCGCAGCGAGTGCCGAAGTATATCTGCCGTAAGGCGAATATACTAAGAAACGAGCGAGAAAGTTGTGCAAGCGAATGGGTGAAAATTTATTTTCACACACAATGAGCGCAGCTAAACTTCGCATAAAGCAAATGTCAAGCTTGCTTGAATATTTTTCGCAGCGAGTGCCGAAGTATATCTGCCGCAAGGAAAATATACAAAAAAGAAATCACAGAGTTCCCAATTAAACCATTTTTTAGTAACTTTACATCAGGAAACAAACACTTTATAACTCCATAAGAAAAATGAAGACAAACGAACGACTGTTATCGCTCGATGTATTGCGTGGCTTCGACCTTTTCATGCTTGTAGCCATGCAACCTTTTCTTGTAATCTCTCTAAAGGAGCTGAATTGCGAGTGGATTAACGATACACTATTATACCAACTCGACCATGCCCAATGGGGAGGCATGCGGATATGGGATTTTGTCATGCCACTGTTCCTGTTCATGTCGGGAGTTACAATGCCCTACTCGCTGCCAAAGTATAAGGCCAATAACGGAAACATCAAAGTATGGCAGCGCGTCATCAAGCGCGTATTGCTACTTTTCTTTCTCGGCATGGTTGTTCAAGGCAATATTTTGGCACTGGACCCGAACCGCATATTCATATACAGCAACACACTCCAGGCCATTGCAATAGGATACCTCCTTACCGTGCCTATGGTACTGTACTTGAAGCCACGGCATCAATTGATAGCCATAGCACTGTTTATGGTAATATATTCAATACCGATGCACTTGCTTGGCGACTGGAGCCCACAAGGCAATTTTGCTTGCGAACTTGACAAGGCCCTGCTCGGACGATTCCGCGACGGTACATTCGTAGCCAATGACGGCAGCCTTGTTTTTGCAAACTGGTACGACTATACATGGATATGGAGCAGCCTCACCTTCTGCTGCACGGTAGCACTGGGCAGCTATGCAGGGCACCTCACAAGAACCGGTGACAGTAACCGCCCTGCAACAGCAAAGAGATTGCTTGCAGCTGGAATTATACTGTTGGCTGCAGGCCTGCTTGCAAGCACATTCCAGCCAATAATCAAACGTATATGGACCGCCAGCATGACCCTCTACAGCGCCGGGTGGTGCTACGTTCTGCTTTCAATTTTCTACTGGTGGATAGATGTAAAAGGACACCGCAAAAACTGGAACTGGCTACTCTATTTCGGTTGCAATGCCATAACAGCCTACCTGATAGGCGAACTGATAAACTTTCGCGGCATTGCCGAGTCACTACTGCACGGAACGGCACAGTATCTCAACAATTGGTATCCGGTAGTGCTGACAGCATGCAATAGTATAATAATTTTCCTGATACTGAAAGTAATGTACCACAACAAGCTTTTCCTGAAGGTCTAATAAACATACACTACAAATCCATTTTGGGAAAGAAACATACAGCACGGTTTTGCAAAAACAAACAAAAGGAACTATCTTTGTAAAATAACCATATAAAAGACCATCTATGAGAACAGCAATATACGGCGCAGGTTCATTAGGGACAATACTTGGTGCATACATAACAAAGAAAGGAGGCAGCATAGAACTCATTAACCGCAACAAGGCGCATGTAGAAGCATTGCAGAAAAATGGCGCAACTGTTACCGGAACCGTAAATTTTACCCAGAAGGTGACAGCATATACTCCCGATGAAATGAACGGAGTGTATGACATAATCTTTCTCATGACCAAGCAGCAGCATAACAGAGAAGTTATCACTTACATAAAGGAATTCCTTGCCGAGGATGGTGTAATAGTAACACTGCAGAACGGAATACCCGAATTGCTCATCGGTGAAATTGTTGGCGAGCAACGTGTCCTTGGATGCACTGTGGCGTGGGGAGCAACAATGAAAGAGGCCGGTGTGTGTGAGCTGACAAGTTCGCCCGACTCACTTACATTCTCCCTTGGTTCGCTCTCGCAGCAACCCAACCACCACATTGACAACGTAAAAGGACTGCTCGAACTTATGGGGCCGGTTGAGATAGACAATAACTTCATAGGTTCACGCTGGAGTAAATTGCTAATAAACTCTGCTTTTTCGGGCATGAGCGCCGTTCTCGGCTGCACATTCGGTGAAGCAGCAAAGAACAAGGCTTCGCGACGCATTGTACAAGCATTGATAAAAGAGTGCATTGATGTGTGCGCAGCCGGCAACATAAAGATAGAGCCGGTACAAGGGAAAGACATAGTAAAACTGCTCGACTACAACAACCATATAAAAAAGAGCTTCTCGTTTTTCATAATTCCCATAGCCATACGCAAACATGCACGTCTGAAAGCCAGCATGCTGCAAGACATCGAGAAGAACAAGAAGACCGAGGTAGATGCCATCAACGGAGTGGTTGGTACATTCGGCCGCAAGACCGGCGTTCCGACCCCCATGAACGACATGGTAGTAAATATCATACACCGCATAGAGGATGGAGAGCTAAAGCCATCATTCGACAACCTCAAGTTCTTCACACATTAAGCACAGATGCAACACAAAACAATCAGAAACCATAACTTAATAATAACTTTAATATGAGAAACCGTATTTATTTTATCCTGACAACATTGCTGTTGATATTCTCGGCACAGCTCAATGCTGCCGACAAAAATGAGAAGCCCTTTGTCGTTCCCGAACTGCGCGAATGGAAAGGTGCTGCCGGTGAGTTTACGATAACCGATGCAACAAAGATTGTATACTCCAAAGCTCAAGCCGAGGTTGCCGCTGTTGCAGAACTTTTTGCCGAAGACTACAAGAAGATGACCGGCGTTGAACTGCAGGTTGTGGCAGGCAAGGCCGGTAAAGGCGATATTTACATCTCACTGAAGAAAAACAAAAAGCTTGGCGAGGAGGGTTACAAAGTAGCCATTGGCAACACCGTCAAGGTAGAAGCCACAACTACCCGCGGTGCAATTTGGGCCACACGCACACTATTGCAGATTGCAGAGCAGAACAACGGAAACACCCTCCCAAAAGGTAATATCGTGGACTACCCCGATTATGAGATGCGCAGCTTCATGCTCGACTGCGGACGCAAGTTCATCCCCATCAGTTTCCTTCACGAGTATGTAGACTTCATGGCATACTACAAGATGAACACATTCCACATTCACCTCAATGACAACGCTTTCAAGCAGTACTTCAACCACGACTGGAGCAAGACACCTTCCGGTTTCCGCCTGGAGAGCGACTTCTTCCCCGGTCTCACATCACGCGACGGCTACTACACAAAGAAGGAGTTCATCGAACTGCAGAAGCATGCCGAGCGAGTAGGTGTTGAGATTATTCCGGAATTCGATGTTCCCGCACACTCATTGGCATTCGTACACTACCGCCCCGAACTTGGAAGCAAGGAGTATGGGCTTGACCACCTCGACCTCTTCAATCCAGACACATACACATTCGTTGACTCTCTGTTCATGGAGTACCTCGGCGGCGAAGAGCCCGTATTCCGCGGCCCACGTTTCCACGTAGGTACCGACGAGTACTCGAACCGCGATACTGCAGTGGTAGAAAAGTTCCGTTATTTCACCGACTTCTGCATACGCGCTGCCGAGAAATATGGCAAGCAGGCTTGCGTTTGGGGCGCACTTACACATGCAAAGGGCAACACTCCGGTAAAGGTTGACAATGTGCTCATGTATGAGTGGTACAACGGTTATGCCGACCCCACAGACATGATTAACCTTGGCTACGATGTAATAAGCATCCCCGACGGTTGGACATACATTGTTCCCGCAGCAGGTTACTACTACGACTATCTCAACTGCTATAAACTCTACAACGAATGGACACCGGCACAGATCGGTAACCAGAAATTCGAAGAGAAGCACCCGCAGATTAAGGGTGGCTCGTTCGCTGTTTGGAACGACCATGCCGGCAACGGTATAAGCTGCAAAGATATACACTACCGCGTGTACCCGGCTATGCAAACTATGGCTGTGAAGATGTGGACAGGCGCAAAGCCCACAATTCCTTTCGAGGAGTTTGACAAGGCACGCCTTGCACTCAGCGACGCTCCCGGCCTCAACATTGCCGGCCGCTTCAATGGCGAGAAACGCACCATCCTGTCTATTGACAACGTAAAACCAAGAACTACATTGGTAGAGAAGACAGGCGTTAGAGAGATTGGTTTTGAGTACAGCGTAGATTTTGACATCAACTACGGCAATGAGCGTAACGGTACCGTTCTGTTCAAATCACGCGATGCAGTCTTCTACCTTGCCGACCCTATTGAAGGCAAGCTCGGTTTCTCACGCGATGGTTACCTCAACACATTCAACTTCCGCTTCTTCCCCGGCGAGATGGCTCACATCACCATCAGCGGTAACCAGAACGAGACAAAGCTCTTCGTCAACGGCAAGCTCGTTGAGACACTCGACAAGCAGACCATATACCACAACGAAGGCGGCAAGGACAAGATGTACTATGTACGTACACTCGTATTCCCACTTGCACGCACAGGAATGTTCAAGAGCAAAGTAAGTAATTTGGAAGTTGTGAACTAC
>JAUNQV010000116.1:253-5832 GCA_030535995.1 Bacteroidales bacterium | reverse complement strand
TTCCACTTTCAGTTTTCCACTTTCCACTTGTATATGTTCGGACTCTGCGACTGCAATAACTTCTTTGTCTCCTGCGAACGGGCATTTGACCCCTCGCTCGAAGGGCGGCCGGTCGTTGTACTCAGCAACAACGACGGTTGCGTTGTATCCCGAAGCAACGAAGCAAAGGCAATAGGAATTAAGATGGGGCAACCGTTGTTCCAGATTCGCGACCTTGTTAATAGAGAGAATGTAAAAGTGTGCTCAAGCAACTATCACCTCTACGGCGATATGTCGCAACGTGTAATGATGACACTGAAACAGCGTGTCCCGGCAATAGAGATATACTCCATCGACGAGGCGTTCCTGCAACTGGATGGCTACCCTATCGGAGAACTGAAGGAATTCGGCGAACAGCTTGCCCGCACCGTGAAGCGCAACACCGGAATACCTGTGAGCATAGGCATTTCACACACAAAGACACTTGCCAAAGTAGCAAGCAAACTTTGCAAAAAATACCCCAAGCTCAACAACGCCTGCCTGATGCAACGCGATGAAGATATACGCAAAGTGCTTGAGAAATTCCCGATAGAAGATGTATGGGGCATTGGCCGACGACAAGCGAGGATGTTCAAGGAGTGCCGCATAGCTACCGCAGCACAGTTCTGCGACCTCCCCGAAGAGTGGATAGACAACCGGCTCAACATTACCGGCAAGCGCACATGGCTTGAACTGAAAGGCACTCCATGCATCGATTTCAGCCATGAGACTGCCGACAAGCAATCCATAACCGTTTCACGCTCTTTCTCAAAAGAGCTGTACAGCATTGATGAACTGCACGAAACAATAACAACTTTTGCAGGTATTGCCACGGAGAAACTTCGCAAGCAGAAGTGTGTGGCACAGGAACTGCAAGTATTCATACTCACCAACCGTCACCGCGAAGACCAGCCCCAACACTACGAATGTGGACAGGTGCAGTTCGCCACAGCCACCGACAGCACACTCGAAATTGTGAAAGCCGCCACAGCCACACTTGCCAAGATATACCGCAAAGGTTTCGGATACAAGAAAAGCGGAATACGCTTGAGCCGCATAACGCCGGCCACGGCTGTACAAGGCAGCCTGTTCGATAGCGTCGACCGCCCAAAGCACAAGAAACTGATGGCAGCAATAGACCGTATAAATACCGAAATGGGGCGTGAGAGCGTAAAACTCGTTTCACAGGGCACACTCACCGACCACACGAACCGCGAACACCTCTCGCCGCAGTACACCACCCGTTGGGAGGATATTCTGGTGGTGAAGGTGTAAGCCCCAACCGACAGAAAGATTAACACAAGAGTAGCATCATTTTTTTTCATTCGTTAGATTTTTACAGAGATATTCACTACCTTTGCTAAATAGCGTATATTGCATAAATTATTTATAATAACCATAAACAAAACACTATGTCTATCAAAACTTTTAGAAGAAGCATGGCGTTAATGCTCATGGCACTTGTGTGTGCAGCAGGCGCAAACGCACAGGCTTTATTTGAGAAAGGCAAACTCTACCACATTTATGCTTCGGGCGACAAGGACAATGTCGTTTACGAGAAGAAGAACAATGCGGTGGGCCTGACCGATTTTGAAAAAGGCAATGCTGCACAGTTCTGGAAGGTTTCGGAACTGTCGGGCAGCTGGCGTATCATCAACCCGGTGACCAACCATGCACTGCGTGTTAACGGCAACCGCGTGGAAGTTGGAGAGAACAACGGCTCCGACGAAGCACAGTTGTGGAGATATGAAGGAGGGCTTCTGATACCCACAAACAGCCCCAATGTAGCCGTAGCAAAGGCTAAAGGCGGAGCACTGGTGCTGATAACAAAAGAGAAAGCCAAGGAACACAAGGCTGCCCAGTTCCGTTTCGAGGAGTCGGAATATGCAGGCTTTGACGACGACCTTACATACAGGATTAAATCGGTATCGTTCCCCAACACCGTTCTTGGCAACAATGATTCGGGCGAGAACAATGCCCGCATTGTAGGTGAGGCTGTTGATGCCGAGAACCGCGGACAGTACTGGAACATAAAGACCATTGACCTTCACACATTTGCAGTGGAAAATGCATTCTATGGCCAGAACTTCGACGATGGCGGCGGCAATGCAAGCATAGATTACCTGTTGCAATGGCCTGCCGTTGCCGGTATATGGAACAATGCAAAGTTCAACTTCGAGCCGGTTGAAGGCAAAAGCGGTGCATACCTCATTGTATCATGCGGAAAGGCCGACAAGATGTACTCTCTGCAGAACGGACGCATGCAGCTTGTTGCAAAGAACCCTGCCGACAGCGCAGCATGGTTCGCCTTCGAGCAGGTTGAGAAGCCGAAGATAGCATCACCCTATTGGGAGGATGAGACAGTCTTTGCCGAGAACAAGGAGCGCGGAGTGGCTACATACATGCCATACAACAACGAGACAGAGATGCTTGCCGATGCTGCATACTATGCAACTCCATGGACCGAGCCTGTGAACAACCGTTACCAGAGCCTCAACGGCACATGGAAATTCAACCTTGTGAGCGAGCCGTCGCAACGCCCGTTGACCTTCTTCGAGGAGGATTTCGATGCAAGCGGCTGGGATGATATTCCTGTTCCCTCGAACTGGGAGATGCACGGTTACGACAAGCCTATATATAATAATGTAGAGTACCCCCACTCAAACACACCTCCTTTTATAAAGGCACGTCCGGGTTTCAACGATGGCGGCAAGAACTACGGCATTAACCCTGTAGGTTCATATATACGTACTTTCACTGTACCCGAGGAGTGGGATGGCCGCCGCACATTCATCCATTTCGGCGGTATCTACTCGGCAGCTTTCGTATGGCTCAACGGCCAATATGTAGGCTACACACAGGGCTCTAACAACGTGGCAGAATTTGACATCACAAACCTTCTTGAGAAGGGCGAGAACAAACTCGCCGTGCAGGTATTCCGTTGGTGCGACGGTTCGTACCTCGAATGTCAGGACATGTTCCGCATGAGTGGTATTTTCCGCGATGTTTATCTTTACAACGTGCCAAAGACCTCTGTGCGCGACCACTACATAACAAGCAAACTCTCTGTCGACCGCTGGAGTGCCGAGATGAATGTGAACTTCGAACTCGACAACAGGGATTTCATCCCCGGCAAAAAAACCATAAAGGCAACAGTGTACAGCCCAAGCGGAAAGATGGTTGCATGCGACTCGGTTACAATAAACACCGCTGCAAAGATTGCATCAATTGCAGGTGACATTAAACTCACTGTAGATGATATTAAACTGTGGAGCGCAGAGAAGCCCAACCTCTACACCGTGCGCATAACACAGTTCGACGAGAACGGTAACCAGGAGATGGCATTCTCTACAAAACATGGTTTCCGCGATATCGAGATAAAGAACTCGCTTGTTTACATCAATGGCGAGCGCGTATTCTTCAAGGGCGTGAACCGCCACGACACCGACCCCATAAGAGGCCGTGCCGTAACCACAGAGTCAATGCTCAAGGATGTATTGCTCATGAAGCAGAATAACATAAACACTATACGTACCAGCCACTACCCCAATGCGGCAAAGATGTATGCTATGTTCGACCACTACGGTCTCTACTGCTGCGATGAAGCCGACCTCGAAGACCATGCCAACCAGAGCATTTCGGACCGCGAGTCATGGATACCCTCATTCGTAGACCGTATCGACCGCATGGTTCTTCGCGACCGCAACCACGCCAGCGTTGTAATGTGGAGCTTGGGCAATGAGGCCGGAAACGGAAACAACTTCGGTCCTTGCTACGATGCGGCAAAACGTCTTGATAACCGTCCTGTGCACTATGAAGGCACACGCTCCAACGGAAGCTATGGCGGTGGACGCTTCAGCGATTTCTACTCAAAGATGTACCCCGGCCAGGCATGGATGGAGCAGAACACCAATGACCTTGACAAGCCCATGTTCATTTGCGAGTATGCACACGCCATGGGTAATGCCATAGGTAACCTCAAGGAGTACTGGCAGAAGATTGAGGCCTCAAACTCTTGTATAGGCGGATGTATCTGGGACTGGGTAGACCAGGCTATCTACGACCCGCAGGAGATGAAGGAGGGCATTTATCGCATACACACTGGTTACGACTACCCAGGCCCACACCAAGGCAACTTCTGCTCAAACGGCGTTGTATCGCCGTTGCGCCAAGAGGGTGGCAAGCTCAAGGAAGTTAAGGCAGCTCACCAGTTCATTGAATTCGCAATGCCCGAGGTGAACACCGAATATGGTATTGTAACCATTGAGCTAAAGAACAAATACAACTTCACCAACCTCAATGAATTTGATGTTGTATATGACATTGTAAAGAACGGCAAGGTTGTTTACACAGGAATACAGGCAGCCCCTGCTGCTGCAAGCGGCGAGAGTGCAAAAGTATGGCTCACTGTAAAGAAAGCCAACATTGAGAAGGCCCGCAAGAGAGGCGAAGAGCTGTTGATTACCATTCGTGTAAAACAGCGTGAGGCACAGGTTTATTCTCCTGCCGGCCATGAGGTTGCACTGCAGCAGTTCACTCTTGTTGAGCGCGCACCTCTTGCTACAGTAAAAGGCAAGGGCGATGCACTTGTTTCAACATCTTCCCTCCACGAAACAATCATAGGTAACGAAAAAGTTCAGTTGACATTCGATGCAGAGACAGCACAGCTCACAGCTCTCGCATTCAATGGCAAGGATGTTCTTGCAAAAGGTCAGGGCTTTGTATACGACAACCACCGATGGATTGAGAACGACCGTCAGGGTTACGACTACTATGGTCCTGACGCAGGCAAGCCACAGGCACAGACAAGCAACGGCCTTGAGGCAAAGGGTGAGATTACAGTCGTTGAGGAAAACGGCAACACAGTCGTAAAGACTGTACGCAAGGGTTCTATCTGCGACACAAGAATAGATTACACAATCTATCCTCAGGGTATCGTAGACGTTGAGGCGACATTCGTTCCCAAGCATGGCAACGTGCGTCGCGCAGGTCTCGTCTGCGGTCTTGACTCAACATTCAAGAACGTGAACTACTACGCACTCGGTCCATGGGAGAACACAGTTGACCGCAAGGACGGTGTTGTTGTAGGCCGCTACAAGACAACCGTTGACCAGATGGCCGACCCATACGTGAAGCCACAGAGCAGCGGTAGCCGCGAGGGCTTGCGTGAGGTTACATTCACCGACAACAACGGCAACGGCGTGAAGATTGTGACAGAGGGCAACGTCAGCTTCTCGGCACTCCCCTACACCGACGAGGACCTCATGAGAGCAGGACACTACTGGGAGATGACAAAGCGTCCTTACACAGTGCTTCACCTCGACGCTTGGATGCGCGGTATCGGTAATGCTTCGTGTGGCCACGATGTAGGCACATTGCCGGAGTACTGCGTTCCGAATGAGAAAATGAGCTATAAATTGAGAATTACACCGGTTGTAAAATAATAGACAAACGATTAGAAATAACAAAGGGCTGTGCCGCGGCACAGCCCTTTGTTATAACTAATCGTTAAGCCGCTGCAACGCTTTCTCATAACTCTCATTGGCAGCGGCCTTTATTGA
>JAUNQV010000116.1:0-243 GCA_030535995.1 Bacteroidales bacterium | reverse complement strand
CCTGATATACTGCGGAGGGTCGCACAAACGCTGCCCATCGACATACGCCATTGCCGAGAAACGCTTTACAGCCTCATCGGCCGCGACAAGTTCATCGGTGCTGTTCACCTTATTGAAATATTGAATTGCTCTCCTGTAAAGCACAATGCGTTTCTCCACGAAATGGCCTGTAAATGAGGTGAACACGCTGTCGACAACACTGTAACATGCCCGCCTTACAGCATACACGCTATCCTGCATAAT
>JAUNQV010000036.1:6109-18756 GCA_030535995.1 Bacteroidales bacterium | reverse complement strand
CTAAGCGTAAATGAGTATTTTTCGGGCAAGCGTAACAACAAAAGAGCCTTTTTAGCCAGCCTCTACACCTTATATAAATATATAATTATTCCTCATCGTCAAAGTCGAATTCATCGTAATCCAAATCCTCATCACCGTCAACAAAAGACTCATCGCTGAAATCGGGTTCCCAATCGGCAAAATCATCAGCAAGCATTTTCTTGTCATAATTACGATGGACAAGTTCCTCACGCTTAACGGCCGATAAACGATTCTCCTCACTATTGAGCTCCGCCCACAGAATATCCTTCAGTTCTTGAACACCTTCTCCTGTAGGTGCCGAAATAAATACATGGGGAACATCCTCGGGCAGGTTCTCCGAAAGCATCTCCTTCAACTCCTCATCAATGAGGTCGCATTTTGTGATTGCAAGTACACGTTGCTTGTCGAGCATTTCGGGATTGAAAGTAGCCAATTCATTAAGCAGCACCTCATACTCCTTTTTAATATCATCGGCATCGGCCGGCACCATGAAAAGCAAGAGAGAGTTGCGCTCGATATGACGCAGGAAGCGCAATCCAAGGCCTTTTCCTTGACTCGCACCCTCAATAATTCCGGGAATATCGGCCATAACAAACGATTTACCGTTGCGGTACGAAACAATACCCAAATTAGGTTCAAGCGTTGTAAAAGGATAGTTCGCTATCTTGGGCTTTGCAGCCGACACAGAAGAGAGCAGAGTCGATTTTCCGGCATTAGGAAAACCCACCAGACCGACATCGGCCAGCAACTTCAGCTCAAGTGTCACTGTCATCTCCTGCATAGGTTCACCCGGCTGGGCAAAACGAGGTGCCTGCCGTGTGGGGGTGGCGAAATGTACATTTCCAAGACCACCGCGGCCACCTTTAAGCAGAGTAACCAACTGGCCGTCCTCCATAACATCGCAAAGAAACTCACCGGTCTCGGCATTATATGCCACCGTACCGCATGGCACATCTACAATCTTGCTCTCGCCATCAGCACCTGTACTTTTGTTGATACCTCCATTCTGACCGTTCCCGGCAAATATGTGGCGTTGATATTTCAAGTGAAGCAGAGTCCAATAATTTCTATTACCGCGAAGAATTATATCGCCACCCTTTCCTCCGTCACCTCCGTCAGGACCACCATTAGGTATATATTTAGCACGATGAAGATGCGCCATACCACGGCCACCACGACCCGACCGGCACACAATCTTTACATAATCAATAAAATTCGATTCAGCCATAAAAAAAGCATTATTCCGTTATTAGAGAACAACTACATACAACAGAAGTTGCCACCGGAAAGCGGCAACTTCATATAAATGGGCCACGAGGTCAGATTTTGGACTCTATTGCAGCTACAATATCAGCAAATATACGGTCAAGCTCGCCCGAGCCATTGATATAGCAATGCTTTCCGTCGTTCTTGTACCACTCCTTGAGAGGCGATGTCTGCTCACGGTAAACAACCAGGCGTTTCTTTATTGTCTCTTCATTATCGTCGGCACGACCCGATTCCTGTCCGCGTTTAAGCAGACGTTCCATAAGTTCATCTTCGGGAACATCAAGCTCTATCATTGCTGTAACATCCTGCCCACGGGCATTGAGTATCTTTTTCAACTCCTCTGCTTGAGCTATTGTACGGGGAAAACCATCGAAGATAACACCCTTGCCGCCTGCCAGAGAGTCGAGCTTTGCAGCCAGAATGCTTACCATAAGTTCATCAGGTATCAACTGGCCATTGTCTATGAGCGCTTTGGCGGTCTTACCCAATTCTGTACCCGCAGCTATCTCTGCGCGCAAAACATCACCCGTAGAGATGTGGTCCAACTCATATTTTGCCACAATTCTCTCGCTCTGTGTACCCTTGCCACTGCCGGGTGCACCGAAAATAACAATATTAAGCATAACTATCCTTATTTTTTACACTTTACTCTACAACATCATAAACATCGGGCAGGTTACGTCCGAGGCCATCATAATCAAGGCCGTAACCCACAATAAACCTGTCGGGAATGGTAAACACGCTGTATTCCACATCCACAGGTACCTTCAAACGGGCCGGCTTCACGAAAAGCGATGCAATTTTAATTGAGGCCGGGTTGCGTGTACCCAAAGTTTCAAGCATACTCTGCATTGTATAACCCGTGTCCACAATATCCTCTACAATAATGACATCGCGACCGGTAATGGACTCCGTCAAGCCAAGCACTTCACGTACAACACCTGTTGAATTCGTACCTTGGTACGACGAGAGTTTTACGAATGATATTTCACACTCTATTTCAAGATTGCGCATGAGCTCGGCTACAAACATGAAGCAACCGTTGAGGACACCGAGCAGAAGCGGACGCTTCCCTGCATAATCCCTGTTGATTTGCGAAGCCACACGCTTCACCTCCCTACAAATTTCTTCGTTAGAAATAGATATTTCAAACTCCCTGTCGTGCAATTTAACTCTTGACATGCCACCTGTTTTAGAACAATATTAGACCTATAAAGGAATATTCTCTACAAAAATAGGATAAAGTTCCGAAAAAATGCATGCACCGGCAGTTTTTTTATTACACTACAACTCAAAAAACCGATAAAAAGCAGCCGCGAAGCCAACTTGACTATAAAAATAAAAAGAATTTCAAAACAATTTACTATCTTCGTGCCGGATTATGGATTTTGGGCAACTGCGCAAAATTCGCAACAAAGCAAAGATATGAAAAAGCTATTTCTCTTTCTAACAGCACTGACCGCCATTCCATGCCTCGCCCAAACCGAGGTAAATTCATTCTACGCCGGAACCAATGAGGGTATAACATACAGCCTCCCCGACACCAGAATAGAGATAACGGTAAACACAGCCTGCATAACAAGCACACCGGGAGAGTTCTACAGGTATGCCGAAAGATATTTGAGAATTAACGACGCAATATCCAGCGCCGACAGCTATTGGGAAATGAGAAATGTCAGTGTAAAATGCACGGGAAAGCCGAATCCCGAGAAGATGTACACAATAAAAATTGCCAACAGCACTGCCAGCAACATTTCACTCAATGAAAGCGGAATAATTGAAGCGATAAACACAAAGGTCGAAGAGGCAGATACCGGTATCGACCCCATTGTGCCGAACAGCAAGAAACGCTACGATGCATCGCAATACATGACAAGCGAGATGCTCCAAGCCACATCTACAGCAAAATTGGCCGAACTTACGGCAAAAGAGATATACACGATAAGAGAAAGCAAACTGGCCATTACCCGCGGGCTTGCCGAGAACATGCCGCAGGATGGTCTCTCAATGCAACTGGTACTTGCAGAACTCGACAAGCAGGAGAAAGCCCTGACCGAGCTTTTCACAGGACGCATAGACACTGTTTACCACAGTTATACATACACTATTGTACCAACCGAGAAGTGTGATACCACAAAGGCCGTGCTATTGCGTTTCTCACGCAAGATGGGTGTCGTTGACAAAGACGACCTTGCAGGAGCGCCGGTATACTACAACCTCCGTAACCTAAAAAGCGTAAAGATACCTACACCCGAGGAACTCGAAAAGAAGAAAGTTCTCAAGAAAGAGGGCATCTGCTACAACATACCCGGCAGAGCAGAACTCTCGATATACACCAGCGGACGCAAGCTCTACACCGATGAGCTTGCCATTGCACAGCTTGGCGTTACCGAAATACTATCAAAATCCCTCTTTAACCGCAAAGCCGCAGCGAAGGTTCTTTTCGACACATCTACAGGCGGCATCATAAGTATAGAAGAATAATAATTGAAAATCATATAAAAACATGTTTGAAAACTTAAGCGAGCGCCTTGAACGCTCATTTAAAATACTCAAGGGCGAGGGCCGCATCACCGAAGTGAACGTGGCCGAGACACTGAAAGATGTGCGCAAAGCACTGCTCGATGCCGATGTCAATTACAAAGTAGCAAAAACATTCACCGACACCGTAAAAAACAAGGCTATCGGACAGAACGTACTCACCTCTATTCACCCCAGCCAGCTGATGGTGAAGATTGTACACGACGAGCTCACCGCACTCATGGGTGGCGAAACAGCCGAAATAAATTTCGAGGGACACCCGGCTGTTATCCTCATGTCAGGTCTTCAGGGTAGCGGTAAAACCACATTCTCATCAAAGCTTGCCAACTACCTCAAAAAGAAGAAAAACCGCAAGCCGCTTCTCGTAGCCTGCGACGTATACCGCCCCGCCGCCATCGACCAGTTGAAGGTTCTTGGTGAGCAGATAGAGGTTCCCGTATACAGTGAACCCGAGAGCAAAGACCCTGTACAAATAGCACTCAACGCCATAAAGCATGCAAAAGCCGAAAGCTATAACCTCGTAATCATAGACACCGCCGGCCGCCTTGCAGTAGACGAGGCCATGATGAACGAGATTGCCGCTATCAAAGAGGCTGTAAAGCCGACAGAAACACTATTTGTAGTCGACTCGATGACCGGACAAGATGCAGTGAACACCGCCAAGGAGTTCAACGACCGCCTCGACTTCACCGGTGTTATACTGACAAAGCTCGACGGCGACACACGCGGTGGCGCAGCACTCTCAATACGTACCGTTGTTACAAAGCCAATCAAGTTCATCGGTACCGGAGAGAAGATGGAGGCGATAGACCAGTTCCACCCCAACCGTATGGCCGACCGTATTCTGGGGATGGGCGATGTGGTTTCTCTTGTTGAGCGCGCCCAGGAGCAGTTCGACGAGGAGGAGGCAAAGAAACTGCAACGCAAGCTTGCCCGCAACCAGTTCGACTTCAACGACTTCCTGAACCAGATTGAGCAGATTAAGAAGATGGGTAACATAAAGGACCTCATAGGAATGATACCCGGAATAGGAAAAGCCATAAAAGACCTCGACATCGATGACAATGCATTCAAAGGCGTAGAGGCCATTATACGCTCAATGACACCAAAAGAGCGCAGCAACCCCGACATCATCAACAACTCACGCAAAGAGCGCATTGCCCGCGGTAGCGGCACGACATTGCAGGAGGTGAACCGCCTGATGAAACAGTTCGAGCAGATACGCAAGACCATGAAGAGCGTAGCAGGCGGCAAGATGGGCAATATGATGGGCATGATGCCGAAATTCAAGCGTTGATGCCACAAAAGCACGCAAAAGACTAACCACAAAAACCATAGAGCCATGCAACTTATCGACGGAAAAGCCATTGCTGCACAGATAAAAAAGGAGATTGCAGCCGAAGTTAAAGAGATAATGGCAAATGGAGGAAAACAGCCTCACCTTGCAGCTATTCTTGTAGGGCACGATGGCGGTAGCGAAACCTATGTTGCCAGCAAGGTAAAAGCCTGCGAAGAGTGCGGTTTCAAGTCCACGCTCATACGCTATGAGAACGACATTACCGAAGAGGAGCTGCTCGCAAAAGTAGAAGAGCTGAACAACGACCCCGATATTGACGGCTTCATTGTCCAGCTACCCCTGCCACGCCATATTGACGAACAGAAAGTTACAGAAGCCATAGACTACCGCAAGGATGTCGACGGTTTTCACCCTGTTAATGCGGGCCATCTGATGCAGGGCTACGACGCCCTGACTCCCTGCACTCCCTGTTAATGCCGGACGCCTCACAATAGGCCTTCCCTGTTTTCTCTCGGCAACACCCAATGGCATAATGGAACTCTTGGCACGCTACAACATAGACACAAAAGGCAAAAAATGCGTAGTCCTCGGACGCAGCAACATTGTCGGCAAGCCCATGGCAAACCTAATGATGCAGAAAAGCCTGCCCGGAGATGCAACAGTTACTGTGTGCCACAGCCACACCGTGAATATTGCCGAAGAGTGCCGCCGCGCCGATATTATAATAGCCGCACTCGGGCAGCCACACTTCCTCAAAGCCGATATGGTAAAAGAGGGAGCAGTTGTAATTGATGTAGGCACCACCCGTGTACCCGATGCAACAAAGAAATCAGGGTTCCGTCTTTGCGGAGATGTCGATTTTGAGAACGTAGCCCCCAAATGCTCATATATAACCCCGGTACCCGGCGGAGTAGGCCCGATGACCATCGTGTCACTAATGAAGAACACCCTTCTTGCCGGTAAACGCGAGATTTATAAATGAAACATATACTGCGTATAACCATACTGCTGATTTGTGCTGTACCAACTATAGTAACGGCACAGTTCAGCAGTATTGATTTATATCGTCCGCACAAAACAGAAATTCTCTTTGCCGGCGATATAATGCAGCACAAGGCACAGCTCGACGCCGCGCGCACAAGCAGCGGAACATACAGCTATTCACACTACTACAGGCACATAACAAAAACAATCATGGAGGCCGACATTGCTATAGCCAACCTCGAAACACCCATAGGCAAGAGCGGCTTCAGCGGATACCCCTCATTCTGCGCCCCCGACAGTTTCCTTTATGCAGCCCATAAAGCCGGCTTCAACGTAATGCTCTTTGCCAACAACCACTGTCTCGACCGTGGCAAGAGCGGAGCACTCTACACACTCGACCTTCTCGACTCTCTTGGCATAAAGCATTGCGGAGTATACCGTAATGCCAAAGAACGCGAAGAACGCTACCCTCTCATAATAGAGAGCGACGGCATTCGCATCGCGCTCCTCAACTACACCTACGGAACAAACGGACGCACCACACCTGCACCATTGGTTGTAAACATCATTGACAAGAAGACAATAACTGAAGATATACAGAAGGCACGCACACAGAGAGCCGATGTAATAATAGCCTGCATGCACTGGGGCGACGAATACACAAGCACACCACCGGCAAGAATAAAAGAGTTGAGCCACTGGCTTATAGAACAGGGAGTAGACCACATAATAGGCAACCACCCCCATGTAATACAGCCCATAGAGATTAGGAAAGACCCCGACACGCCCGACAAACACGCAGTTGTCTACTCCACAGGCAACCTCTTGTCAAACATGTCGCTTCGCGGAACCGATGGAGGAGCAATAATAAAAATGCAGTTAAGGAAAACACTCAACTACACGCGGATAGGCTTATTGAAATACCTGTTCACCTGGATTGCGCCAAAAGACAGCAGAGGCATACGTGATTTCACCATTCTGCCGGCAGCGACAACCATAATAGAAAACAACCCATTTGCCGAAGGGAAGCTACGGTTGTTCCTCGATGACAGCCGTAAACTATTCTTAAAGCACAACAAAGGGGATATTGAAGAATTCACAATAGACACTGTGAGGATTACTCACTGACAAACCTCTCACCATTCCATTCATAGACAATGCTACGCAACAGAGGACGCACCCTTTCTGCATCCTCATCGCTCATATAGTCGGGCATTGTATAGTCGGCAACAATAGAGAGATTATCCTTGTTCAGGCCCAAAGAGACAAGATATATATCGCACAGCCCCACCTCTTCTCTATTCTCACCGGGACTGACAAAAAAATCGGCAATCCCCGGAAAGCTAAAGAAAGAAGCTGTCGCCAGCCTGCGCCATTTGCCGTCAAAGAAAGCTATACGGCTATCGGCAGCCTCCGCAGCAACAGTATTTACCACACAAATAACAAAATCCTCGCCACGCGGAAGAAGTTTCACCTGCACCGTGGAAGAGGCCGAACTGCGCAACAGCATATAATCGTCGGCAAGCACCTCTATAACCGATTTTCCCTCAAGAGCATTTTCAAGTTCATAGCGCATGCCGGCATTGGCAAACTCAACAAGTTCCACACGCATTCTTTTCGACTGCAGCGGGAAAACAGAGTCAGGAGCCTCCATAAAGAGTGTACGCACATCCTGTGCCTGCGCACAGCAACATACACAAACAAGCAATATCAATAAAAACTTTCTCATTTCGACCCCAAATATAAGAATAATAATCCAATTAATATCAACACGACATCAACAGCCTTCGTTTTAATATTCTTTTCATGCAACAACAACGCACCGAAAAGGAACGACACCACCACACTGCCACGGCGTATCATCGAAACGACAGCAATGAAAGCCCCCTCCTGCGCCAAGGCCGAATAGTAGCAGTAATCGGCCATACCAAGGAAAAGCGGTATCATCAATATCGAGAACCTCCAATGCAAGGCCCCGCCACTGTATTTAGGCAAAAAAGTCTTGATATTTGCTACCAATACACACATTATGATACACTGATACACATTGAACCACGACTGCACAGCAATAGGCTCAATGCTATTCATCAGATACTTATCATAAAGAGCACTTATGGCACCGAAAAGAGCCGATAAGAGTACAAAAACAACCCAACGGGCACTTACTCTGTATACACCATCTTCAGTTCTTGCAATATGAAAAACCGAAATAATTGCAATAACAACACCTATCCACTGATATTCATTCAATTCTTCACCCAAAAACAGCACAGCACCAATCAACACAATAACAGGACGCATTGCCTGAATGGGAGCAACAATAGTTATTGGCAGATGCTTAAGACCAATATAACCGAACATCCACGACAGAAGCACGATAATCGCCTTAACCTGCAACAAAAAGTGCTCCTGAAGAGACAGTTCACGCACGAACAGCGCACCACCCTCAATGTATCCCGTTCGGGAAAGTATAATTATAGGCGCAAAGAAGAGAACCGAAAAAAGGGTGTTCAGGAGAAGCACACCAACGACCGAGTTGTCTTTAAGAGAAACCTTCTTAAAGAAATCGTAGCAACCGAGCAGGGTGGCCGACAGAAAAGCAAGAGCTACCCACATTACAGAAAAATATCTTCGGGATATTCCACACTCACCAGAAACAGCGCCTCACCAATAGCCGAGTCACCGGCCTCGCAACGGGATTTCTTCTCAATGACCTCCCTAAAGCCATCAATAGTCATCTTCCCCCTGCCAACCATCAGCAGCGTTCCCACAATAGCCCTTACCATGTTACGCAAGAAACGGTCGGCCTCAATCTCAAAGACCCACTCACACTCCCCTACTTTATGCCAGGCAGCATACTTGACCTTGCAGTTGTTTGTCTTGACATCGGTATGCAGCTTGCTGAAGCTTGTAAAATCACAATATTCATACAGCACCTCTGCTGCACGGTTCATAGCATCAAAATCCACAACCCCATACACCCTGCAGGCATACTTTCGGGCAAATGGCGATTTCTCGGTAACGACATGATAGTTATATCGTCGCGAGATGGCATCGAAGCGTGCATGAGCATCGCTTTTCACACGCTTCATGCACTTCACAGCAATATCGGGAGGCAGTATCCTGTTCAGCTTATACACAAGCTGCGCTGTATCGACCTCGCGGTCGAAATCGGCATGGGCAACCATGCAGAGCGCATTAACTCCGGCATCGGTGCGCCCTGCCCCCACAAGAGGAACAGGCTCCCTCACAACAGTTGCAAGAGCCTCTTCGAGCACCTGTTGCACGGTTACGGCATTGGGCTGCAGCTGCCAGCCATGATATGCGGCACCATCGTATGAAAAATATATGAAATAGCGGAACATCAATAAAACACTAACATTGCTGCACCTGCAGCGAGCCTATTAAATTTCGTTCTTTAGATTGAATGTGTGACAAGCCACCAGCCCGGCAGTCTCGGTGCGCAGCCTTGAGTTTCCAAGGCTCACCGGCCTGTAACCGGCCTCCATCGCCATCTTCACCTCTTCGGGGCTGAAATCGCCCTCGGGGCCTATGAGTACCGTAACATCCTCGCCCGGCACAATGGCATCTTTCAACAGCAGCTTCTCTTCGTCGTAGCAATGGGCAATGAACTTTGCACCAGGGCGCTCCGTAGTCACAAACCTCTTGAAATCGACCATTTCACTCACCGCAGGCTTGCGATACTTGAGCGACTGCTTCATTGCCGAGACAACAATGCGCTCCACCCGCTCGGTCTTTATAACCTTACGCTCCGAATAGCGGCAATTCAGAAACACAAACTCGTCTATACCTATTTCGGTCGCCTTTTCGGCCAGCCATTCAATGCGGTCCATATTCTTTGTAGGGGCTACAGCAATACATATATTACCACGCCACCCTTTGGGCATTGCAAGCACCTCCTTGGCTTCGACATGACAATGCTTGCCCACAACCGAAGAGACAACAGCTTTATACAGCGTTCCGCAACCATCGGTAATCTCAAGCCCGCTCCCCTGAGAGAGGCGCAACACGCGCAGAGCGTGGGCAGCCTCCTCCTCGGACAACTCCCAACGCTCTGCAATATCAGGTACATAAAACAGCGACATTGTTATTCTCTATTTTCAGTTTCGTTACCACTACCCTCGCCGGCACAGTGCCGTGAGTCGAGTTCTTCCTTCAATTTCATGGCAAGTTCATAGTTTTCCTTTTTCACAGCAGCCTCCATTGCCGCACGCAAGGTATCCTCGTCGGCCGCAGTTATCGGAATCGATATCGAGCCATTTTTCTCGTCGTGTATACACATACGATTCAGAAGTTCATCATCGATGTATACCGGAACCTTCGCACGCAGAGCTATAGCCACAGCATCACTTGTACGCGAGTCAATGAACCGCCTCTCCTCACCACGCCTGTAACACAGGACAGAGTGGAATGTGCCATCATTAATCTTGTTTATATGCACATATTCAAGCTCAATGCCGAAAGCCGACGATAAAGCACCGAAAAGGTCATGTGTCATAGGACGCGGAGCCACATCGCTACGCATGGCAAAAGCAATCGCCTGCGCCTCGTTAACCCCCAACGCCACAATTATACGGCGCAGCCCATCCCTCTCCTGCAACACAAGCACATAGGCCCTGTTGTTGGAGACCTTGGAAAGTATATCGGCAACTACAAGCTCAACCATAATTCTATCTTAAGCCTTTTTACTACTCTTTTCCTTGAACAGTACCGCAAACAGCAGTGCTATCACAAGGGCATAGCCGGCAAATATATACCACGCTGTCGGCCATCCTGCGAAATTGGTCTGGTCGGCAGTGAAATGGTTCACAACCTCCTGAGCTGCAATTACGCCAATCGATGCACCAAGCCCGTTTGTCATCAACATAAACAGTCCCTGCGCACTTGAGCGCTGGCCCTCGGGCACCTCATTGTCCACGAACAGCGAGCCCGATATATTGAAGAAATCGAATGCCACGCCATACACCACCATCGAAAGGATGAAGAATATTACACCCGGCATACCAGGGTCACCAACTGCAAAGAACCCGAAGCGGAATACCCAACCGAGCATTGCAATGAGCATAACAATCTTTATTCCGAATTTTCTGAGGAAGAAAGGAATTAGCAGAATACAGAGTGTCTCCGACAATTGCGACAGAGAAATAAGCATATTGGTATGTTCAACAGCAAAAGTTCCGGCATACTCCTCTATGCTACCGAAACCATTTATAAATGTATTGGCATAGCCATTGGAAACCTGCAACGCCGCACCGAGCAACATTGAGAAGATAAAGAACATAGCCATTCTCCTCTGGTTGAAAAGTTTGAACGCATCAAGCCCCAAAGCCGATGCGAATGATTTCTTCTCGGCATCCTTATTAACAGGACAATTGGGCATTGTCAGTGAATAGGCAGCCATTATCACGCCCCAAACTGCGGATGTAAAGAACTGGTTATAATTATTCTGAAAACCGGTAAAGTCAACAATAAGCATTGAAACAATAAAGCCTACAGTACCGAAGACACGGATAGGAGGGAAAGCCTTTACCGTATCGAGCCCTGCCTGGTTCAACACCGTGTACGACACAGAATTGGAGAGTGCAAGTGTAGGCATATAGAATGCAACTGAAACCGAATATGTCCAGAACAGATCGTTGAATTCAACACCGGCACCCTTTGTCAACCCGATATAACCGGTTATACCCATGAACACGGCTGCTACAGCATGGCAAAATGCAAGCATACGCTGCGCAGGCACCCAACGGTCGGCAATGATACCTATCAAAGCCGGCATAAAGATTGACACGATACCCTGTACCGAGTAGAACCAACCGATATTGCTGCCCATACCGGCACTTCCAAGATAACGGCCCATTGAGGTAAGATAGGCACCCCAGATGGCAAACTGCAAGAAACTCAATACGATGAGTTTTGTTTTTACTTGTGAATTTTGCATAATATGATAAGTTTTCTAATTAACACACAAAATTACCCATAAGCGGGCACGCAAATATACCTAAATATTTACTCTTTTAGAACCGTTGGAACACAAAATATGTTTACAAAAAGCCTAACGGAGTACAATATCCGTTATAACCTGCGCCTTTACATAATCATTAAGCTTGCGCACCAAGGACTTTCTGTTCATGTGAAGTTCCTGCCGTAACACCGACGAAGTAACTTTAACAAACAGCACCTGATTATATATCTTCACCTCTTTCGTATAGGACTGCACGGCAGGGCCAAGAACTTTTGACCAGGCCTGTACAAGCCTGAACTCGTTCAGTGGAGTCTCAAGCCCCTCCTCACGGCAAGTAGCCCTCACCAGTTCTGCTATAGATTTGGTTTCTCCTCTTTTCATTTCATTCAAATCGGTTCAACTTTGTTTGATAATACTTGTTATTCGCAACCCGCGTGGGATGAATAAATCCATCCTACACGCGACCTAATGCTACAAGTATTATCGAAGCCTATGGCTTTCTCCTCTTTTCATTTCATTCAAATCGGTTCAACTTTGTTTGATAATACTTGT
>JAUNQV010000036.1:0-6009 GCA_030535995.1 Bacteroidales bacterium | reverse complement strand
TATTCGCAACCCGCGTGGGATGAATAAATACATCCTACACGCGACCATTGCTACAAGCATTATCGAAGCCTATGGCTTTCGCCACACCTTATAGTTCTCTCTCCTTCAACAGTTGAACACACCCTGCATTAACCTCAAAAAGCCTATAGTTGCCATCGACGCTATCGAGTATGTTGTCGATGTGCTCACGGTTCACATCGGTTATGAATATTTGCCCAAAATCGTCACCTGCCACAAGAGCAATTATCTGTTCTACACGGCGACTGTCGAGTTTGTCGAATATATCATCGAGCAACAGCAATGGCGTTTCACCACCTTTTTGACACAGGAACGCGAATTGCGCCAGTTTCAGGGCAACCAAGAAAGTCTTGTTCTGCCCCTGTGACCCCTCTTTTCTCACCGGATAGCCACCGAGCGACATTACAAGCTCGTCGCGATGGATGCCTTTTGAAGTAAACCCATGTTTCCTGTCCTCAAAACGTGAAGCGGCAAGCATAGTTGCCAAATCACCATCGTCCAAATGTGAACGGAAACGCAAGCCTACGGTTTCACAGCCCCCCGAAATAACATTATAAAAATGTGTAAAGATTGGGGTGAGTTCATCGACAAGCTGCTTGCGGCAGGCGTGAATGCACGATGCTTCGACCGACATCATATCCTCTATCAACGACATCATCTCGCCATCAGGCTCTCTCTCGCCCCTTAAAAGCGCATTACGTTGCTGCAATGCACGGTTGTAAC
Source organism: Bacteroidales bacterium (assembly GCA_030535995.1). Lineage (GTDB taxonomy): Bacteria > Bacteroidota > Bacteroidia > Bacteroidales > Bacteroidaceae > HGM04593. The sequence continues at coordinate 5,268 of JAUNQV010000036.1, read as the reverse complement.
GTATAAGAGCAGCAAGATACTCTTTATTATATTGCGATATGACAACATCCACAAAACGGCGGCGCTCCTCACTTCCTCCGGCGATTAGCTCATTATCGGCCGGAGAAACCATTACAAGAGGAATTGAACCTATGTGGTCGGACAACCTTTCATATAATTTCCCGTTCTTGCGGAACTGCTTCTTCTCACCACGTTTGAAACCGCACGACACCTCATTCTCAATTCCGCTGTCACTGCTGTACTCACCCCGGAGCATAAAGAACGGAGCCTCGTGCATTATAGCCTGATTGTCGGTTGCCGAATTGGCACTCTTGCAGAACGAAAGGTAATAGACAGCATCGAGCAGATTGGTCTTGCCCATACCGTTGTTGCCGATGAAACAGTTTATTTTCGAAGACAACGAAATGTTCGCCTCGGGCAAGTTCTTATAGTTCAATATAGAGATGCTGTTTACTTTCATTGGTAATAAAATATTCCGTTCAATGTAGCATATTCCATGCTTTTACGTTGCGAAGATACCCATAAAATGCAAGATAATTCAATATTAAAGCAAAAAAAACTTCGATAATTTTTCAGCTAACGATAAAATGATTATTTTTGCAACTTGGAAATTGTAAATAAATAAAAAACACAATATAACTATGAGCAAAAAACAGACAGAGAAACCAATTCTCGCAGACGAGATGCTTGGTAAATCAGAGGAATTCGTAATCAAATACAAGAAAGCAATCATCGGCGGCATTGTAGCAATAATTGCATGCGTATTGGGTTTCATCCTTTATTCAATGTACGTTACAGAGCCCAAAGAGGCTGCTGCAAACAATGCCATTTTCAAGGCACAGCAATACTTTGACCAGAACGATTTTGAAACTGCACTCAACGGTGATGGCGTAAACGCCGGTTTCCTCAAGGTGATAGCCGACCATAGTGGCACAGATGCAGCAAACCTTGCATACGCTTATGCCGGTATCTGCCATGCACAGCTCGGCAACTACGACGAGGCAATCAAGAACCTCGAAGAGTTCGACAGCAACGACAGAATCCTCGGCCCCAAAGCAATGCATACTCTCGCAATGTGCTATGCCCACAAAGAAAACCTCGACAAAGCACTCTCGCTGTTGCTCGATGCAGCCGAAGAGGCCGAGAACATAGCTATTACCCCACGTTGCTGGATGGATGCAGCAGCTATCTATGAGCAGCAAGGCAAGAGCAGCGAGGCAAAGAAACTCTACGAAAGAGTAAAGAAAGAGTACCCGCGCTCACCCGAAGCAGTAAACATCGACAACTACATCAATTCAGCGAAATAAGAATAGATAACAGATACCAAATAGGGTGACCCATTTTACTTTTGGGTCACCCTATTTGGTAGGGAGGTTGGATAAAAAGAGCTATTTTTAGGCTTGCGAAGCCCGAAAAAACGCAACCGACGCTGTAATGCGAGAGCAGAGAATGCTTGTATTCTATGCCGAGCTACGAGGAGGAAAAGCCACTTAGTGGGTTAATTTACTAAGCGTAAATGAGTATTTTTCGGGCAAGCGTAACAACAAAAGAGCCTTTTTAGTCAGCCTCTTGTTAATAAGCAACAGTAATAACAACCAATATGGCAACAGAACTGAAAAACCTCTCAAGCTACGACCCCACGAAAGTAGCAAACGGGAAAGGCCGTAAAATAGGTATAGTATATGCCGAGTGGAACGACGAAATAACATACGCGCTGCGCGACGGGGCGGTGAAGACACTTTTGGCAAATGGCGTTGAGGAAAGCGACATAACCCTCGCAAGCGTTCCAGGTAGCTTTGAGCTCATTTTCGGAGCATCGCAGATGGTAAAGAGCAAAAGCTACGATGCAGTTATAGCCATAGGCTGTGTCATTCGTGGTGATACACCACACTTCGACTATATATGCGAAGGCGTTACAGCCGGGCTATCAAGACTGAACGTAGAGTATGACACCCCTGTAATCTTCGGCCTCATAACAACCAACAACCTGCAACAGGCACAAGAGCGCAGCGGAGGCCGCCTTGGCAACAAAGGCGATGAATGTGCCATCACTGCATTGCAGATGATGGCACTTCGACAGCACTTGCAGCAATAAGTCGCGAGAAGCACCGATGAAATTGGTGCCTCGCGGGTTGCGAAAAGCAAGTGATGTCAATGTGCTGTTACTGCACTGCAGATGATGGCAAGGTTTAAGTAACAGCACATCGACAATGCGAGCAACGATAAGTCGCACGAAGTGTGGCGAAGTCACACCGTGCGGGTCGTGGAAAGCGAGCATTGTCAATGTACAGAAACTGCACTGCAGATGATGACAAGGTTTAAGTAACGGCACTTCGACAATGCGAGCAACGAGATACAGCACAAACAAAAACAGTTTCCAAACACACCCATGAATACGATCTGGATTGTAATGCCCATTCTTATTATACTTATGTTTCTGTTGGGCATAGACCTAAGCAAGGAGGCATTTGACAATGTCGCCAAGAACCCAAAGACCGTACTTCTTGGAATGGTTGGCCAAATAATATTTCTCCCGCTAATAGCATTTGCAGTTGCCTGGACACTTAAACTGCAACCAGAATACTTCATGGGGCTCATACTTGTTGCATGTTGCCCCGGCGGAAGCTCTTCCAATGTATTTTCACTACTGGCCAAAGGCGATGTTGCACTATCGGTAACACTAACTGCACTGAGCAGCATTATAACACTTTTCACCCTGCCGGCAATAATGGAATTTGCATCACGCTTTATTTCGGACAGTGCCGGGACAACAATTGAGTTGCCTATAGGCAAACTTATTGTACAGAACCTTATACTGCTTTTTGCACCCATGCTTGCCGGGAGCCTTTTCAAGCGCTACTGCCCCGTAACGGCAACAAAAGCAAGCAGGCTGATTGGACGCGCCACATTCCCGGCACTTATGACTCTGGCACTCGTTTTCTTCATACAATACCACAAGGAGATAGCCGAGAATTTCACCATACTCGGCCTTTCTGCAGCACTGCTTATTCTGCTGGCAATGGCATGCAGTTCTGCAATGTCACGTATTGTCAAATCCAGTATTGCAGCAAGGCGCACCATTGTCATTGAGGTAGGCATGCAGAATGCAGCACAGGCAATAGCGATAGCATCGTCACCTTTCATATTCAACAGCTGCAAAATGGCGCTACCCGCAATAATCTACGCACTGCTCATGAATATAATACTGCTCACCTATGTCTATTTTGTAAAAAGGAACAATTGAACAGCTATGGCAAAGAAAGAAGGTATAAAGAAACTTTTCGACAAGATAGCCCCCGACTACGACAAGCTCAACCACATTCTCTCGCTCAACATCGACAAAATATGGAGAAGGAAGGCCGTGAAAGAGTTGTGCGACATCAGAACGCCTATAAAGATTCTAGATGTAGCATGCGGAACCGGCGACTTCACAATCGAGATTGCCCGCAAAGCACCCCAAGACAGCAAGATTACCGGTATTGACATTTCAGAGGGCATGCTGGCTGTTGGACGCGAGAAAGTAAAGAAGGCTTGTGTAAATGCAGAATTGCTTGAGGGTGACTGCGAAGCTCTGAAATACAAGACAAACAGTTTCGACCGTATATCGGTAGGCTTTGGCGTACGCAACTTCGAGCATCTTGAGCTTGGGCTCAGCGAAATGCACCGCGTTCTTGCCCCAGGCGGCAAACTCGTGATTCTTGAACTTTCAGTTCCCTCCAATGCATTCATCCGCTGGTGCTACAAGTTATATTTTCTGAAAATACTGCCGGCAATAGGAGGCATGATTTCGGGGAGCCGCGGAGCATACGAATACCTTCCGGCTTCGGTTCTGCGCTTTCCCGCACCCGACAGGTTCACTGCGATGATGAAGGAAGCAGGCTTTGCTACCGTCGAGCACCGCCCGCTCACTCTTGGAATATGCCGCATGTACATAGGCAAGAAAGAAGAATCATGATAAAGATATGGATTGAAGCAATGCGGTTAAGAACACTGCCGGTCAGCATCGCAGGAGTAATTGCCGGAACAGGTTGCGCCATAATGCAAGACACATTCAAAGCTGTGCCTGCCCTACTGTGTCTCTGTTTTGCCATTCTTGCACAGATAGCCTCGAACTTCGGAAACGAATACTACGACTTCAAGAATGGAATAGACAAGAAAGGGCGCGAGGGATTTCGCCGTGGAGTGACAGAGGGAGAGATTTCCCCTTCCGCAATGAAGCGCGCGACATACTTAACCCTTCTTGCAGCAGCTGCCGTCGGTTGCACTATGCTCATTTATGGCCCATGGTGGTTTGTTGTTGCCGGAGCCATAATCATGCTCTTTGCACTGGCATACAGTGCAGGCCCCTACCCTCTTTCGCATCATGGATTAGGCGATGTCGCAGTTATCATATTCTTTGGCATTGTTCCGGTTACACTGACATGCTACCTGCAGAGCGCTTCCTGGGATTGCCTACCCATAGCCCTAACAGCCGCAATTGCAACAGGCCTTCTTGCAGCCAATGTACTTATAGTGAACAACTACCGCGACCTTGAAGACGACACCGCAGCCGGGAAACAGACAACCGTAGTACTCTTCGGCCGCAAGGTTATGAGCATCTGCTACATGCTCTCGGGCATAGCAGCAATGGCAATAATGTACCCGGTTTGGACTTTGCTGCCCCTGTGGGCACTGGCCGTACCCGTAACATTCCTGGTTCTGCACTGCAGCACATGGTTAGCCTTAAGACGCAGAAGAGGAGCTGCACTTAACCCCATTCTTGGGCGAACAGCTATCAATCTGCTCATTTTTTCGACAATGTTCCTGTTGAGCACAATTATATAATAAAAAGAAAATGAACCGCACACAACCGAAATTCATAATAACCCAAGAAGGCATACTGCGCATGGGAGCAGTAAAAAGACACTGCGAACTGCTAAAGCCGGGCGAAAATTGCCGTGGCGGAGGATATTACGAACTCGACTATGTGACACACCGCCTACACCTCAGCGGAGCATCGAGCGAATATGGAGAACCTGCATGGGAAGATATCGGGTGTTTGAGGGTTTCGGCCTACTATCAGGGTCTTGAAATAACATACACCTCATGGGATAGTTGGAAAGAGCCCTTCCCTGTGAGTGAAAGAATAACCATCCGCTACGAATGACTATATAACGATAAACGGCAATGGAAAATTTTCCATTGCCGTTTATCGTTATACAACTTTTCTTTATTTGAAGTAACGGTTGAACAAGCCCTCGAAGCCTTTGCCGTGACGAGCCTCATCCT
>JAUNQV010000115.1 GCA_030535995.1 Bacteroidales bacterium | reverse complement strand
AGCACGTTCGAGCAGGCGTGAATGCAGGTAGAAGATGTCGCCCGGATAGGCTTCGCGGCCCGATGGCCTTCGCAAAATGAGCGATACCTCGCGATATGCGACAGCCTGTTTCGATAAGTCATCGTACACAACCAAGGCATGCCTGCCTGTATCGCGGAAATATTCGCCGATTGCAGCACCTGCCATTGGAGCATAATACTGCAGTGCTGCAGTGTCGGCAGCTGTTGCCGACACGACGATTGTATAATCCATCGCCCCATGCTTCTGGAGTGTATTTACGATAGAAGCCACCGTGGAACCTTTTTGTCCTATAGCCACATAAATGCAATAGACAGGGTTTCCGGTTTCGTAAGCCGCGCGCTGGTTTATTATCGTATCTATTGCTATTGCTGTCTTGCCTGTCTGCCTGTCACCGATGATGAGTTCGCGTTGCCCGCGCCCGATGGGTATCATTGAGTCTATTGACTTCAGACCGGTCTGCAAAGGTTCCGTAACCGGCTGACGGAAGATTACTCCCGGAGCTTTGCGGTCGAGCGGCAATTCACACATTTCGCCCTCAATGTCACCCTTCCCGTCTATCGGTTCACCCAAAGGGGTTATGACACGACCAAGCATGTTGTCGCATACGTTGATAGATGCAATGCGGCCTGTACGCTTCACAGTCATTCCCTCTTTGATTTTGTCGGTAGCACCCAGCAAAACGGCTCCTACATTGTCCTCTTCGAGGTTCATTACAATAGCCTTCACGCCATTGTCGAACTCAAGAAGCTCTTCCGACTCGGCATTGTCCAGCCCATAGATACGCACCACACCGTCGCTCACCTGAAGCACGGTACCAATCTCCTCGTAATTAAGATTGTTCTCAACACTCTTCAATTGTTCGAGCAGAACACTTGAGACTTCACTTGGTTTTATACTCATCAGACAAGTTTTCTATTTTCTTTAATCAATTGCTTCCTAATTCTGTTCAGGCTACCGAGAATACTGGCATCGAGCCTCTTCGACTCTGTCTCGCAGATGAACCCTCCGATAATGGATGGATCTTCCTTGCAAAATAGTTCCACATTCACCGTTCCGTTCTGCGACATAAAAGCCGTAATTTTCTCCTTCAGCTCCTCACCGGCAGTAACGGCCGTAGTCAGTTCCACAGCTTTGATATTCTTGCAAGAGCGGTAGATTGATATATAGCAGTGGGCAATGAATGGCAGAAGCGGTTCGCGCTCTTTCTTGACCACCAGCCTCGCGAAGTTCTCGAATACCGGAGAACTCTCTACTGCAGAACATATCAGTTTCACACGTTCTCTCTTCGATAGCGCAGGGGCACGCAACAGAACAGGCAGTTCCCTTATGGTTACAAGAGTATGCAGAAGCTGCAACATATTTCCATATATCGCATCCTCCACGTTCTGCTCCTTGGCATAAGCCAGAAGAGCCCTCGCATAACGCATGGATATTGTTCCGGTATTCATTTGGCAGATAGTTTTTCATTTATGGCCTCATCGGCAAGTTCCTTGGCATACAGCTGTTGTTGCCTGTCACTTTCGAGTTCCTTGCGCATTACCTTTTCGGCTATAGCCAAAGATAGTTCGGCGACCTGCGCACGTATTTCGCGAAGCGCATCCTCCTTCTCCTGCCTAATGACAGCACGTGTCTCCTGCAGAATTTTCTCGCTCTCCATATGTGCCTTTTCGCGGGCCTCGGCAAGCAGTTTCTCACGTGCAGCAACAGCATCGCGGATAATCCTGGCCTGCTCGTCGTGAGCACTCTTCAAAAGTTCATCGCCACGGCGCTGAATACCTGCGAGCTGTTCATTTGCCTTCTTGGCATTCTGCAAAGCATCGTCAATAAACCTTTTTCTCTCGTCTATCATTGAGGTTATGACAGGAAAGCCATATTTGTACAAGACAAAGAATACTACACCGAACGCGAGAAGCATCCAGAACAACAAGCCGGTTTCAGGTACTAGGAAAGACATTTTCTATCGGTTTACTTACACAAACAACACCAGGAAGCAGACAACCACCGCAAACATTGCAACACCCTCTATGAGGGCTGCAGCAAGCACCATTCCCGAACGTATGTCACCGGCAGCCTCGGGCTGACGGGCAATGGACTCCAGTGCAGTTGAGCCTATTTTTCCAATACCCCACGCTGCACCAAAAACAGCAATACTTGCAGCAAACGCTGCACCTACCTTTGCAAGACTAACACCAATTGCAGCATGTAAAAAAGCAGTCAAAAACATAATCAATATCTTTAAGTTAATAATATAATCAAATCAATGTTTGCCGGCATCATGTTCGGGCTGCGACAACCCGATGAAAACGGCAGACATCATAGTAAACACAAAAGCCTGTATAAAGGCTACAAGCAGTTCAAGGCAGTTCATGAATATCGTAAATATAACCGACACGAATGTCATTGCACTGCCGATATATTCATTTACAGCCATTGTAATGAATATTATACACACAAATGCCAATATCACTGTGTGGCCGGCAAGGATATTCGCAAAAAGACGTATTGTCAAAGCAAACGGCTTGACAAAAACGCCGAACAGCTCTATCATCGGCAGTATCGGCACCGGGAACTTGAGCCACACGGGAACATCGGGCCAGAAAATCTCCTTATAATACTCTTTGTTCCCGAACACATTCACAGCAATGAATGTACATAGCGCCAAGGCAAGTGTAACAGCAATATTGCCGGTCACATTCGCACCACCGGGGAAAACAGGTACAAGCCCCAATAGATTGTTAAGGAATATAAAGAAGAAGGCTGTGAGCAGATATGGTGTATACCTTTTGTAATTCTTTCCTACGTTGGGTCTTATTATATCGTCAACCACCATTGCAACAAGCATCTCCATCACCCCCACAAAACCCCGTGGAGCCTCATCTCCGGGCTTGCGTTTTCTGTACCAGCGCGCAGTGTAAAGGACAAGCACAACCAACAATATTGCACTGAAGAAGACCGAAAGCACAGTCTTTGTAATTGAAATATCGAGCAACGGCCGTATCTCATTGCCGTAAATGTCAACTTCCACTATCTTGCCCTCATTGTCGCCGGTGCTTGAGATATAAAATCCGTTGTACCCCTCCTCGGCATGAAGGCGCGACGATGAGAACAGTTCCCAACCTGTACGGCCGGAATAGAGGATTACAGGCAGGCTTATAGATATATGTTTTTCTCCAATGGTTATAATGTGCCATTCGTATGAATCCTTCACATGCTCGAAAATCACCTTCTTCACATCGACACTGCCCGACACATGCGCATCGTTGCCTTTCCCCACTGCGGGGAGAAGCAAGAGCATTGCAACCATTGTCAAGAGTATCCGTTTCATACAGCAGTCCTATTCATTGTTTTTTTTAAGGTACATAAGGTAAAGACTTTCGGGCAAAAGCATTACAATATAATAGAAGAGGAAAGTGATTACCACAACCTTTGCTTGGGTATGCGCCACAAATACAACTGCCAAGAGGAGAAATAACGACAACAGAATCTTTACACTCTTAAGCAACATGAACCTCTTGGCAAGCAGAGCCTGACTGGCCGGTTGCCCCACAAAGACAACAGCCAATGAATAGAAGAGCCCGAAACAGAGAGGCACCGGAATATGCGCCCACGATGAATGTTGAGGGAACACCATCGGGAGTACCCACTCAAGCAACAATGCAAGTACAAGCAGCAATGCCAGAAGCAACATTATCTCTTTTGTCTTTTTCATTATATAAAGTTTTCAGGCAACCTCAACACACACAGTTACAACATTATCCTTAACCTCGGCAAAACCGCCCGACACCGCGAGAGAGTGCTCACCATCGGCCGCACTCCAGACAATTGTTCCAGGGGCCAAAGAGGATATAATGGGAGCATGATTGTACATTACGGTAAACGGAGCCTTCTCCCCGGGGAGATGCAACTTCGCCACACTGCAACGCACTACGGTCTTTTCGGGTGACAATACCAACAATTTAATAGGGTACTCCTGCATATCGCACTACTTTACCTTTTCCAACATAGCCTCACCCTTGGCTATAGCCTCCTCAATAGTACCTACATTGAGGAATGCCTGCTCGGGAAGATAATCGACCTCGCCATCCATTATCATATTGAAGCCCCTTATGGTATCTTCGATAGATACTGTCACACCCTTTATTCCGGTAAACTGCTCGGCCACAGTAAACGGCTGCGAGAGGAAACGCTGCACCCTGCGGGCACGGTTTACCGTAGCTCTGTCTTCTTCGGAGAGTTCCTCCATTCCAAGGATTGATATTATATCCTGCAGCTCCTTATTGCGTTGCAATATCTGTTTTACCCTTTGGGCTGTATCGTAATGTTCCTTTCCCACGATATTGGCATCGAGAATACGGGATGTAGAATCCAGAGGGTCTACAGCCGGATATATACCGAGCTCGGCTATCTTGCGGCTAAGCACCGTTGTTGCGTCAAGATGGGTGAATGTCGTAGCCGGAGCAGGGTCGGTAAGGTCATCGGCCGGCACATAAACAGCCTGCACAGATGTTATTGAGCCATGAACGGTAGAAGCAATACGCTCCTGCAATGCGCCCATTTCACTCGCCAAGGTAGGCTGATAGCCCACAGAGCCCGGCATGCGCCCAAGGAGTGCCGAAACCTCGGAACCGGCCTGCGTAAAGCGGAATATATTGTCAATAAAGAAGAGTATGTCGTTCTTCTTTCCTTCGGCAGCACCCGCATCGCGGAAAGACTCGGCCACGGTGAGCCCCGAAAGAGCTACCGAAGCACGGGCACCTGGAGGTTCGTTCATCTGCCCGTAGACAAGTGTAGCCTGCGACTTTTCAACCTCATTGTAATCGATTTTGGAGATATCCCACTCGCCCTTGAGCATACCCCCTTTGAACTCATTGCCGTAGCGGATTACATTCGACTCTATCATCTCCCTCAACAGGTCGTTTCCTTCGCGGGTACGTTCACCTACACCGGCAAATACCGAATAACCGTCGTGCCCTTTTGCGATATTGTTTATCAATTCCATGATAAGAACCGTCTTGCCCACTCCGGCACCACCGAAAAGACCAATCTTTCCGCCCTTGCAATAGGGTTCAAGCAAATCAATTACCTTGATGCCTGTATAAAGGACCTCTTGGACTGTTGAAAGTTCATCAAATTTTGGCGGTTCACGATGTATCGGATAGGCATTCACCTTGTCAAGCGGAGCAAGCCCGTCGATTGAGTTGCCCACGACATTCATCATGCGTCCCTTTATCTGGTTTCCTACAGGCATTGTTATGGGTGAGCCTGTCGCCACAACAGCCATTCCGCGCGACAAACCGGCCGTGCGGTCCATGGCAACAGTGCGTACAGTATCCTCACCAATATGCTGCTGAACTTCAAGAATTATATTACGCCCATCGGGCATAGATACCGACAAAGCTTCATGAATTGAGGGAAGATACTCTTTATTCTCTCCCTCGCTATTGAAATATACATCGACAACAGCACCGATAACTTGTGCTATGTGTCCTTTCTCCTGCGCCATACCAGATTGATTTATCGTTATTCAACCACCAAAAAAAACCGAACACCGCCTTTACATTAAATATGCAATTAGGCAAAATGTTCTGTGCCTTTTGCAAAGATAACGTAAAATACCAAATATCCTAATGTTAGAGCAAGAATTTTAGCACACTTTAGGGATAGGTAGAATTTAGTATGGATAATAATATTGTCGCACAAAGGACCAAGCACCAGGCACACGGGAATTTTCAGTCAAAGGAGCCGGTTATATTTTAAATTACCATTGCTATACAACTTTCCAGATATCCGTCACCTATAAAGGCTGCACTTGCCTTTGCATTGGGTAACAGCTCAACGCTGTTGAAATTAA
>JAUNQV010000114.1 GCA_030535995.1 Bacteroidales bacterium | reverse complement strand
GATAAAGTCCATTATAAGATGCTTGCCACGGCTGCAGTACGAGGTTGTTGTACTGTGCATAAGCGGATACAGCTACATTGAGATTGCCGAAACGCTTGGAACAACTATCGGCAATGTGAAGAATGCTATACACAACGCTAGGGAGAACATAAGAAAAATGATGGAGGAGTAGCAAAGTCTTGGAACTGCACTACCCCACCATCATAGATTTTTGCAGATAAAGAGCTTACTTGGCGATGCAAGAATTACTTTCCGATGCAGAAATTGGCAAATATATTACCAAGAACTTCGTCGTTTGTTACTTCGCCGACGATTTCCGAGAGGTGGTGAATTGCGGCACGTAGGTGCTCGCTCACAAGGTCGCCGGATAGGCCGGCAGCGAGGCTCTCTTTTACCGCTTTAATCTCTTCAAGGGCACGGGTGAGGGCTTCGTAATGCCGGGCATTAGTCACTACTATGTCTCCGGCTGCAATTGCCGGCATGGCTGCGCTACGTACAAGGAACTCTTCGAGACGGTCCATATTTGTTCCTTGGCGGGCCGAAATTGCCCAAAGGTCGCGGCTGTTCCACTCGGCTCCTTGGCCATATTTCTCAACCATCTTTGCGCCCCACTCCATCACTTTGGACAGGGTGAATGGGTCTACTACATCGCTTTTGTTTACAAGCACTGCGAGTTTCTTCTCCTTGCAGATGGGAAGGAGGCGTTTGGCTATCTCTTCTATGTGCTCTGCCTCTTCCATGGGGTCGATGAGCCAGAGTGCTATTGCCGACTTTTTCAGCTGCTCGATAGTGCGCTCTATACCCATCCGTTCAACAACATCGTGTGTTTCGCGCAGGCCGGCAGTGTCGATGAAGCGGAATGTTACTCCGCTTATACTCATTACACCCTCTATGGTGTCGCGTGTGGTTCCGCAAATATCACTCACAATAGCCCTATCCTCATGCAGCAAAGCATTAAGCAGTGTGCTCTTGCCTGTATTGGTCTCGCCCACAATTGCTACCGGAACGCCGTTCTTCACTGCATTACCTATGCTGAACGATGTTGTGAGGCGTGTCATTACTGCTTCAATTTCACTGCATAAGGCACACAGTTCCTCACGGTCGGCAAATGTCACATCCTCCTCGCTGAAGTCGAGTTCCAGTTCCATGAGAGTGACGAGTTTCAACAATTTATCGCGGAGAGCGGCAAGTTCACGGCTGAAGCCGCCTTTCAACTGGTTCATTGCCAGGCGGTGCGATGCGCGTGAGGTTGAGGCGATAAGGTCAGCAACAGCCTCGGCACGGCTCAAATCCATTTTTCCGTTCAGGAAGGCCCGCATTGTAAACTCGCCCGGTGCAGCCTGACGCGCTCCAAGGTCGAGCAGGCTCAACATTATCTGCTGGGTGATATATGACGAGGCATGACAGCTTATCTCTACGGTATCCTCGCCTGTGTAGCTGTGAGGAGCACGCATTATTGTGACAAGAACCTCGTCGAGGACTTCATTGCCACCGGTAGAAATATCCCCAAAGACCACGGTGTGCGAAGCCCTCTGTTCCAACGGTTTGCCATTGCGAGGCACAAACACTTTTGCGACAATTCCAATAGCTTTCTCGCCCGATATTCTTACAATATTAATTGCTCCACCCTGTGGAGTTGCCAATGCACAGATTGTATCTTTCATCGTTTAGTATATTATAGATATTATGGAAGGTATTTCGTCACCACATTCTGCCGGAATGACAAGAAATACCGTTTAATGCAAACCAAAGAGGCCGGCCCGAAAGGTTGCCTCTTTGGTTCATTCATCAAATTCTTTCAAGTACAGTCTGTATCAGCTCGCTCATTTTGGCGTTGTAATCGACATTGGCCTCCTTTGCACGTCGGTTGGCAATGACTAGGCATACTGTAACTGCCTGGTGCCCCATCAGCGCCGCCAAGCCGGCAAGAGCTGAACTCTCCATCTCGAAATTGGTAATCTGCTGTCCTTGGTACGAGAACGACTCGACCTTCTCGTTCTGGTGAGGGTCGGCAAGAGGCACACGCAGTCTACGGCCTTGGGGGCCGAAGAAACCGCCACAGGCAATAGTGACACCGCGTACCATATCATCCTTTGCTATGCGCTCAACGAGTTCTTCGTCGGCAGCAATTACATAAGGTGCCGGCTGACACATATTACCGCTCCAGCCCAAATGGTTGAGCAGAGCACGTTCCATAGGCAGGTCACACACCTCGTTGCGCCCGGCATAGAAGTTCAACAGGCCATCGAAGCCCACCGATTTTGCCGAGCATATATATGTGCCGACCGGTGTATGGGGTTGCAAGCCTCCGCAGGTACCTATGCGCACCATCTGCAACCTGCGCAGAGTCTCTTTTTCGTAGCGTGTAGTGAAATCGATATTGGCCAGAGCGTCAATCTCATTCACCACAATATCCACATTGTCGCATCCGATACCGGTAGAGACTACTGTTATGCGCTTTCCTTTATATGTTCCCGTTATAGTACGGAACTCGCGATGCTGTATATCGCACTCCTGTTCGCTGAAGAACGATGCCACCAATGGCACACGTCCAGGGTCGCCGACAAGAATCACTTTGTCGGCCAACTGTTCGGGTTTTACCCCCAAATGGTACACTGCCCCGTTTGGCTCAATGAGCAACTCCGAGGGTGGGAAATAACGCTTCATAATCAACTCATTTAATGTTCAACAATAATACTTGCGTTTTGCCGTAAACAGGCAGGTTGAGGGCCGAATACAGAGCAGGCACCCTCATACCTATTCAACAATTACTCCTTGGCAATGTTGTCGCGCATAGCAGTATCGGCCTGGATATTTTTCATACGGTAGTAATCCATTATACCCAGATTTCCACTGCGGAAAGCTTCGGCCATAGCCTTTGGTACCTCGGCTTCGGCCTCTATCACATGTGCACGGGCCTCCTGTGCACGGGCCTTATTCTCCTGTTCAAGAGCAACGGCCATAGCTCTGCGCTCCTCGGCCTTTGCCTGAGCAATATTCTTGTCGGCGTTGGCCTGGTCAATCTGCAACGCAGCACCGATATTCTTACCTATATCGATATCGGCGATATCAATAGAGAGAATTTCAAAAGCAGTTCCGGCATCAAGGCCCTTCTTCAATACAAGTTTAGAAATCGAATCGGGGTTCTCAAGCACAGCCTTGTGACTCTCTGCCGAACCAATTGAGGAGACGATACCCTCACCTACACGGGCGAGCACTGTATCTTCACCGGCACCACCCACCAAGCGTTTGATATTTGCACGTACCGTCACACGGGCAATGGCAATAAGCTGGATACCATCCTTTGCCACAGCTGTTACATGTGGTGTGTCTATAACCTTGGGGTTAACCGACATCTGCACAGCCTCGAACACATCGCGCCCTGCAAGGTCAATGGCCGTAGCCATCTGGAATGTGAGGTCGATGTTGGCTTTCGATGCCGATACAAGTGCATGAACCACCTTCTCTACACGCCCGCCTGCAAGGTAGTGCGCCTCAAGGCTGTCGCGTGTGATATTCTCAAGGCCGGCCTTGTGAGCCTCAATCATAGCCTGTACAATAACCGAAGGCGGAACATTCCTGATGCGCATAAGGAACAACTGCATCAAAGAAATTCTGACACCCGACACCTTGGCCGACAGCCAAAGTACAAAAGGAACATAATGGAAGAATATTGCCAGCAAAACCAGCGCACCTACAATAGCTCCACCAATCATATAGATACTCTCATTTTCCATAAAACCTTATTATTTTAGTTTCACATATTATTTATCGACATTCTTTACAAAGAGCGAATCGCCCGAAATACGGGCTATCTCAACCTCTACACCTTCGTTTATAAACCCGGTCTCCGACTTTACCTCGACCCTGTAACCGTTTATCTCGGCCTCACCTATTAGTGCCAAACGGGTTTTCGTTACCCCGCGGTCACCAACAGAAAACTTGCTCATTTCAACCTCCTGCACTGTTGAGGTAATATTTTTTTTCAGCGCTACTTTATCGAGCGAATTGCCATACAGTGCCCAAAGAAACAGAGCCACACATATCAGGCCCACCGCTATCAGGGTGACCCACCCGGCAAGGTTGCCAATGGCAAAGAAAGCATAGAGCACAGCTCCAACCATTGTCAGCACACCCGCAATTCCTGTAAAACCGAACCCGGGCACAAAAACCACCTCCACAACCAGCAACACCGTTGCCAGAAGAACTATCAAAGCCGTTATTCCTATTTCCATAATTATCTGAATTTAAATGAGTGCAGCAGCAATGCAGCTACACCGCAACATTATACAATATCATTTATACAAAACCTCCTGCTCAAGTCGTCTTATATCGAGTTCCATTCTCTTCAGAGCCTCCTCTTCGCTCTCCACCTTTCTTTCGAGAGTGAGAATGGCATTGCGCATCCTGTTCTTTACAGCAACATTGGCCGCAGCAAACTCATCCCTTTTCTGCTGAAGCAACTTCACATTCTGGCGCTGTGCCTTGCTACGTTTCTGCCATTCGGTAAATAGTGAACGCGCTTTCATGCTCTTGAATTCGGATAGCGACTTATATTCAAACCTATCATCAATTACAAAGAGGAAATCGCCCTTGCGCGATGCCGTATTCTGCTCATACAAAAGCATGGTAAGTTGCTGGCGCGCCTTGCGCAACACATTCTCGTCGGTTTGTGTAGCTGCAAGAGATGCAATTTTTGAGTACGGAAGAAGTTCGTCGAAATCGTTTGTTTCATACGTTTCGTTGTCGGGATTAGGAACGAACACATAG
This sequence comes from Bacteroidales bacterium, assembly GCA_030535995.1. Lineage (GTDB taxonomy): Bacteria > Bacteroidota > Bacteroidia > Bacteroidales > Bacteroidaceae > HGM04593. The sequence goes on along the minus strand of JAUNQV010000114.1, from coordinate 1,266 downwards.
ACACACACATACCCCTCGGGCTGGTTACGGTCGCTTGCAAACCAACCGAGATTGGCGACCTCATTTATTGCCAGCATATAATCGTTGGCTGTGGAGTTGAACGGCATTGCAAGATGATCGGGGCGCAAGAAACGGCCTGTTTCCGTATCGAGGCGGGTAACGAACAGGTCGTAGCCGCCAATAGAGCCTTCGCCATCACTTGCAAAGTAGAGCGTAACACCATCGGCAAGCATAAAGGGATAGTTGTCATTGCCTTTAGTATCGAACCCCGCGAGAGGAAGAGCCCTACCCCACTCGTCACCAACCTTTGAGTTGTGGTAGAGTTTCATGAGAGTATCACTCTCTTCATCGATATCGGAAAAATAGATGTCGAGCCCACGCTCCGAGCAGTTAAGATAACCCGGCAGGCTCTCATCGTCGAAGAATTGCGCATTGGTTGTTATATAACCGCCCTCGGCACCCATTCTGTAGGCCGAAAGGAAATCATCCTTTGAAACCACGAAACTGTCGACAAAACATATTTTTTCGCAGTTCATAACCATACGCTTCAGCTTCGATACCTCGGAAAGCCTTTTTTGATAGACCTGGCGCAACGAATCATCTTTTGCCATATCTATAAACTCCTCGAAATAGCCGATAGCCTCGGGGTATTTCTCTTTCTGCAGATAATAATCGCCAAGATAACGATAGGCATTCACTATTTTACGCGAGGCGGCAAATTCAAGTAAAGGACGTATCTCAACAGTATCGCCTGTCTCGAAACAGCACACAGCATACCAGTAGCTGTACTCACTGTTCTTGGGGTTTGACTTCAAGAGTTTAGCGAACATTGGCTTCGCCTCCTCATACTTACCTTCGTTGAACAATTTGCGTGCAGTATTCTTGTTCTGCGCCACCATGTCGCCCGAAAAGAGCATGCACAATATCAATGTCAATCCTAAAAATCTCATCTGATAAAAGTTTTAATCATATATAAAACTGTTCCAAAACAGTATATATTCGAGGTTTACCTCAAATATACGAATTAGCACGAACAAAAGCATACATATATAGTTATTTTTTATAAAAATTAATAAATCAAGCTACAATATTCATTTTTTTCACACATAAAAAAAGCCGATTAAAATAATTTCGAAAAAAAGCCGCAAAAAGCTTTGCATTATAAAAATTAATTCATACCTTTGCATCGCTTTTGAGAAAGAGATGCGCTGTTAGCTCAGTTGGTAGAGCAATTGACTCTTAATCAATGGGTCCAGGGTTCGAGTC
>JAUNQV010000035.1 GCA_030535995.1 Bacteroidales bacterium | reverse complement strand
ATATTCAGTTATTTATAAAGTTCTTCAAAGTCTGGACCGACATTAATTCTTATCCCGTTTTGTCCATAATCATTGAAAAATCTAAAAAGTTTTCCCCTTTTCCCTTTATCAATAATGGAATAATCAGTTTTTTCTTTATTAGAACTGATAGAGTCTCCTGGAATAAAACAACCGGTAGTGTTTCTTCCATCTCGCCCGCTGTGAATTGCTATCCCGCTTCTGCCTGGAGGATTATCTATGTACCAATTGTAGCGTAGTTTAATATCATGTTCTATAATTCGCTCTCCATTTAGTGTTCTTCTTTCTGCTATTCTTTTTCTCATTTCTGCCTGAGGGATTACCTCATAGCTACCAGACATAATAGCGGTATCGCTACCCTCTTTTTTTGCTCTATTGTAGTCGGTTCCTGGTTCAAGAAAATAACCATTCATGGATTTTATAGATTTTCCGTTTCTGTCATATGCTGTGGCGACAAATTCACTTAGAGTGGATTTATTACCATAGTATATGCGGTTAGTGGATATCTTCACACGTGCTCCGGGAACTGCTGTTGCAGAATCTTGTTCACCTTCGTACATTGTTGCAATGTCGAAAATAGATAATCTTTTTGGACTCATTACTTTTTTTCGACAAAAGTAATATCCCGTATAAATTTTAAGGTTGCAGAATTAACACAATGATTAGTCCCTTACTCGATAACGGTAATCGTCGAATTTGTATTTATAACCCTCTTGCTTATATCTCTTTTCTTGCAAGTGAGGGAATTCGTCGGGGTAACAGACACCGCCATTATAATAATCGAAGGCAATTGCCATTGTACGCACAACATCGGGATAATCTTCAAAATATCTGCCATATAGTTTTACGAAGTGCTCTGTCCAACTTTCGCTATATGCTACACTCGACCAATAGAACGACCAAAATTGAAGTTGATAAGCTTTGAATAGACGCATTACGGCAAACATCATCGTCTTTTCATGCTTTAGCATTGCCATATGTATGATTTCTTGAAGATGTGATGTTATTTCGCCTGTATCATTCATTCCCACCGCCAAATTTACAAGTTTATTACAATAAAGTGAATCGCTTATAAGATATAGACTGTCTTTTAAAACAGTTAAATGCGCGTTCACCATCCGCGTCATTGCAAGGTCGTAATTATTTCCTTCAATATATTGATATGTATAATAGAACTCCATATATGTGGTAGGAAAGGCGGCAAGAAAATCCTGCTGTTTTTCAAGAGTGTTGGGGCCTCTGACAATAGCTCTATAAGCACTGTTCAGTCGCGCTGTATCCACTGGGAAATATTGTGCCGATGCTGTCGTAACGAGCACAGCAAACAGCAATAATGTTGAAAAAATGCGTTTCATGATATTGTTATTGATTGTACCTAAAAGTAGTCGTAAAGCGACAGAAATAACACTTTCCACACTGCTGACATTTCAGTAGCTATAACTGCAAATATAATATCTCAAAATTCATTTGTCAATAAATGCAGCAAATATTCACCTCTTCTTTTTCGTTTTTAATAGCAGATAAAAAACAGCGGTGCGACAAAATATTGTCGCACCGCCAATTATGCAAATTCCTTGCTTGCGAAAATTTAATATTCCTCTTCGTCGAAGAAAAAGTCCTCTTTGCTGGGGTAATCGGGCCATATATCTTCAATGCTTTCGTATACATCGCCTTCGTCTTCAATCTCCTGCAGGTTCTCTATCACTTCGAGTGGCGCACCTGAACGTACTGCGTAGTCAATAAGCTCATCTTTTGTTGCAGGCCATGGTGCGTCTTCCAATTTTGATGCTAATTCCAGTGTCCAATACATAATCGAATAGTGTTTTTGTTAAGTGCGTGCAAAAATAAATTATTTTTATTTATTGACAAGGGTTTTCCCATTTTTTTTCGGCACATCCGAGCAACTGGCGCTGGAGCAGGAACAGATAGTCGGAAAGACGGTTTATGTATGCAATGATACTGCTGTCGATGTGTGTCTCCTCACCGAGTGTGACAATCTCTCTTTCGGCACGGCGGCACACGGTGCGGCAGAGGTTGGTACGTGCTGCGGCTTCGTTGCCTCCGGGCATTATAAAGCTGTTCAGCGGCGGCAGTGTCGCTTCTAAAGTGTCAATCTCTTTCTCAAGCATGCAAATATGCTTCTTGTCAATTGCTGTACTTGAGTTGTCTGTGGCAAGAATACTGCCTATTGACATTATTTGGCTCTCAATCTTTTCAATAATGCCGGCTGTATGTTCATCCTCTATGGCTACTGCAAGCATGCCTAAATGTGCGTTCAACTCGTCGAGTGTGCCATAGGCCTCAACGCGCTGGCAGTTTTTCGCTACTCGCATTCCTCCTGCGAGTGATGTCGTGCCGTTGTCGCCTGTCCGGGTGTATATTCTTGCTTTTGTCATTTTATGCTATCGTTTAAGCGTGTAGTGTTGCTTGTATCTTGCTTTGTCGAAATAAACCATGCCGTAGCTGAACATGTCGTATGTAATCACTGTCACCTTGTCTTCAACAATCTGTTGCCACCATTGTTCTATGGCTTTGTTGCTGTGTATGCCCTCGATAATGACAACGCTGTTGTCGCCTATATATGGCAATAGGTTTTTGAACACGGTGTCGTAATCTGTGCAATTGCCGATGTATACAAGGTCGGCCTTGCCCATCTTCTCCAGTATTGTCGTGAGTCTTTGGTTGTCGGTCTCTACCGGGCAGTGGTTATCTTCGAGTATTGATTTTGCAATGTCGGGTAAAATCCTATCGGGCACAATGGCATATTTTTCTGCTCCGGGTCTTGCTGTTGCCATTGCGCATGCTGCTGCAATTGAGTTTATTGCTATGCAGGTTGCAGGTTGCAGGTGGTTGGTTATGCGGAATATCTCCCGTGTGTGTGCCGGGTCGAGGCTGTTGCTTGCAAGTGCCGCTTCATTCAATTTGGTGTAGGCATAGTATGGCAATCTTTCCCGCAGTACCTGGGTTATGAAGAAAAAGGCAGAGGGGGATTGTATGCCAAACCCCCTATTGTGCCTTTTACGGTTTATCCAGTTTCCGAATTTCAGCATCTTTCCTTATCTTTGAAATCATTTACTGCGTTACGGAAAGAGAGCACCTCGCTTTTAGAGCGCGAATGCCTCCTTTACCCTCTCTACATAATCGAGCTTTTCCCATGTGAAGAGTTCAACCTCTATGGTCTTGCTCTCAAGGTAACGTGATGTAAATACCTTTGTCACCACTTGTGGGGTGCGCCCTACGTGGCCGTAAGAGGCTGTCTCGCTGTATATGGGGTTACGTAGTTTAAGGCGCTCCTCAATGGCTTTCGGGCGAAGGTCGAATATTGCCTGTACCTTCTTCGCAATCTCTCCGTCGGTGAGGTTAACCTTTGCTGTGCCGTATGTGTTTACAAAGACGCTGACAGGCTCGGCAACGCCAATTGCGTATGAGAGCTGTATGAGCACTTCGTCGGCAACGCCGGCTGCTACAAGGTTCTTGGCTATGTGACGTGCCGCGTATGCTGCACTGCGGTCTACTTTGCTGGGGTCTTTGCCACTGAATGCGCCGCCACCGTGTGCGCCCTTGCCGCCGTATGTGTCGACGATAATCTTTCGGCCGGTGAGTCCTGTATCGCCGTGCGGGCCTCCGATGACGAATTTGCCGGTAGGGTTAACATGGTATTTTATATCCTCGCCAAAGAGCGAAAGAACCTTCTGCGATGCTATCTTTGCTTTTACGCGTGGCATGAGAATGTTTATTACATCTTCCTTTATCTTGGCAATCTGTGCTGCGTCTGCAGCCAGTTGAGCCTCCTCACCCTCTTCGGTTGGCTGTATAAAGTCGTCGTGCTGTGTAGAGACAACAATAGTGTCGATGCGAACAGGCTTGTTCTCGTCGTTATATTCTATTGTTACCTGGCTCTTTGAGTCGGGGCGCAGGTATGTCATCTCCTTCCCTTCGCGTCGAATCTCTGCAAGCTCGGTGAGGATAAGGTGTGAAAGGTCGAGGGAGACGGGCATGTAGTTCTCTGTCTCGTTTGTTGCGTAACCGAACATCATTCCCTGGTCGCCTGCACCCTGTTCCATTGGGTCATTGCGCTCTACGCCACGGTTAATGTCGGCGCTCTGTTCGTGTATGGCCGAGAATATACCGCATGAGTTTCCATCGAACATATACTCGCTCTTTGTGTATCCAATCTTGTTGATTACACGGCGTGCTATATCCTGCAGGTCTACGTATGCCGAAGATTTTACCTCACCGGCAATTATAACCTGTCCTGTTGTCACGAGAGTCTCGCATGCTACCTTTGACTGTGGGTCGAAGGCGATGAGCTGGTCAAGCACTGCGTCTGAAATCTGGTCGGCAACCTTGTCGGGGTGCCCTTCTGAAACTGATTCTGAAGTGAATAGATATCCCATAATAGTTGTTTTGTGCCCGGTGGTACCAAAAATGTTGTGTCTGCGGGCGTGGTTAATAATCGTTGTTGTGTGCCTTGCGGTGTGGGATATCGAATGCCGGCGATTGCCTTTACTCTGCTCACTGAAGGAGCTTTTAGCATTTTTTATCGTGGTTGCAAGCAGTCAAATCTCTCCACACAGCCTTTAGGCTTATTTTTTGCAAAGGTAATGGTTTTTGTGCAATATATTCTATGTTATGTTGCTTTTTTTGTCGCTATGTTCCATTTTTAACTTTTAGAAACTGCTGTGCCACCGCTTCAGTTTTCATTGAGCAGTTGCTTTATACTCTTTGCAAGAACCGGATGAATGGTGTCCGAGGCTATCTCGGCAAGCGGTTCAAGAACAAAACGGCGCTGTTGCATAAGGGGGTGCGGTACAGTGAGCCTCTCGCTTTTTATTATTGTGTTACCGTAGAGCAGAATGTCGATATCTATAACGCGGTCGTGGTAGTTGCCGTTACTCGACTTTGCTGTACGCCCCAGTTCGCGTTCTATGCGTTCGGTGGTGTCGAGCAGTTCAAGTGGTGAAAGGCCGGTGTCAAAGGCGGCAGCACAGTTGAGGAAGCTGTTGCAACTGTTAAAGCCCCATGGCTCTGTCTCAATGAATGAGGAGAGAGCCTTGCATTCACCAAGCGCGAGCGACAGTTTTTCTATCGCTCGCGTAAGGTTTTCTTTCTTGTTGCCTATGTTTGTTCCAAGGCCAAGGTATACTCTTGTTGTCATTAATCTTAAAACTGAAAGATAAAAACTCAAAACTGATTGTGTGGCCAACAGCCTTGATAATCTCTTTTATTAAAAAATTCCAGCTTATCAGTCGATTATAAGCATTGCATCGCCGTAGAGGCCGAAGCGGTAACCCTCGGCAAGTGCAACCTTGTATGCATTCATTACATTGTCATATCCTCCGAATGCGGTGGTGAGCATGAGCATGGTTGAGTATGGCTGATAGAAGTTGGCTATCATGCAGTTTGCCACGCGGAACTCATATTCGGGGAAGATGAACTTGCTTGTCCAGCCATCGTACTCCTTGAGCATGCCGCCGGTTAGGGTTGCTGTTTCAAGTACGCGCTGAACCGATGTTCCCACTGCGCAAATTCTGCGGCCCTCGGTCTTCGCTTTGTTCACGAGGTTAACGGCTTCTGTGTCAACGCTTATCAGGTCACTATCCATCTTGTGCTTTGTGAGGTCCTCAACGTCAATTTCTCTGAAGCAGCCGAGACCTGTGTGCATTGTCACGAATGCGGTGTCTATACCCTTTATCTCCATGCGCTTCATGAGTTCGCGTGTGAAGTGCAGGCCGGCGAACGATGCTGTTACCGAGCCCTCTTTTTTTGCAAAGTATGTCTGGAAGTTCTGCAGGTCCTCCGGCTCCTCTTTGCGCAGGCTCCTGAAATCATCGGGCAGAGGTGCAACACCTAAAGAGTAGAGTGCCTTTTTGAACTCGTCGTGCGGCCCGTCGTAAAGGAAACGCAGTGTACGCCCACGCGATGTGGTGTTGTCAATGACCTCGGCTACCATCGAGTTGTCTTCGCCGAAATAGAGTTTGTTGCCTATACGAATCTTGCGTGCCGGGTCAACAAGGACATCCCACAGGCGGAACTCCTCATTTAGCTCGCGGAGCAGGAACACTTCAATCTGTGCGTTGGTCTTTTCCTTGTTTCCATAAAGGCGTGCAGGGAAAACCTTGCTGTCATTCATTACAAAAAGGTCCTTTTCATCGAAGTAATCCAATACTTCTTTGAAGACTCTGTGTTCAATTTCTCCCGTAGTTTTATGCAGTACCAGCAAGCGCGACTCGTCGCGGTACTCTGCGGGGTAAAGTGCAATGCGCTCTTCGGGCAACTTGTACTTGAACTGTGACAACTTCATGTGTTGTCCGCTTATGTTAAAACTTTCCTCAATCATAATTCCGATTGTTTTTCAAGCCATTCGGGAAAGGCTTCCGGGGTTATACAATTTTCTATTTTATACTCTCCAACGCGTGTACGTTCGAGCGCGGTCAGGTGTGCTCCGCTGTCAAGCGCCTCGCCGATATCACGTGCAAGCGAACGTATATATGTTCCCTTGCCGCATGTTACGCGTATCTTAATCTTGGGCAGGTTGAACTCCAGCAGTTCAATGGCATCAATGCGTATCTGCTTTGGGGCCAATTGCATGTCGCTGCCACCTCTGGCAAGGTCGTATGCACGTTTGCCGTCCACTTTACATGCCGAAAATAGTGGAGGCCTCTGTGCAATGTTGCCTACAAACTGCTGTAGCACCTCCCTGGTCTTCCCCTCTGTTATATGTTCATAGGGGTAGGTGGCATCAATAGGGTGCTCCAGGTCGAAAGAAGGCGTTGTTGCACCAAGCATAATTTCGGCAACATACTCTTTTGTGTGGCTCTGCAGCTCCTCAATCCTTTTTGTGGCCTTTCCGGTACAAAGCAACAGCACCCCGGTGGCAAGCGGGTCGAGAGTCCCCGCATGCCCTACCTTGAAGCGCTTCACTTTGTGCATGCGGGTAAGGTGGTAGCGTATCTTGTTTACAATCTGGAACGAAGTCCAGGTGTAGGGCTTGTATATTGGAATAATTTCTCCTGCAACGAAATCCATTATGCAATAGTGAGATTATGTCCGGTTAATAACATTGCAAGAATGACGCCGCCTACGACAATTCTGTACCATCCGAAGGCCTTGAAGCCATATTTCGTTACAAAGTTGATGAAGAACTTTATAGCCAGCAAGGCAACAATGAATGCAACGGCATTGCCTATGAGCAGTATGTCAATATTCTCTTTAAGTACTTGGGCGGTGGTTTCATCGGAGAAAAGCTTCAGCATCTTGAACATCGTTGCTGCAAACATTGTGGGCACAGCAAGAAAGAAAGAGAACTCGGCTGCGGCCTTGCGGGTCAGTTTCTGTGCCATACCTCCTACAATTGTAGCCATTGAGCGCGATACTCCGGGTATCATCGATATACATTGGAACATACCTATCCAAAATGCGCGTTTCTCTGTCATTTCTGTCTTTTCGCTTCCCTTGTTGAATATCTTGTCGCAGAACAGCATGAATATACCTCCGAGTATGAGTGTCACGGCAACAACTGTAACGCTTTCGAGCATGGCATCTATCATGTCGCTGAAAAGCAGGCCAAGCACTGCGGCCGGTATGAATGCCACGAACAGTTTCCAGTAGAAATCATACTTGTGGAGGAATTTCTTGAGTTTGCTGCTGCCTTCGGGCAGTGGTGTGCGGTTAAGTTTGAAGAAACGCTTCCAGTACAGCACTACAACCGATAGAATGGCTCCGAACTGTATTATAAATGTAAAGGCCTTTACGAATTCCGTACTCTCTACACCCAACAGGTTCTGGGTTATTATCATGTGACCAGTTGAAGAAACAGGCAGGAACTCTGTCAATCCCTCGACAATGGCAATGATTATGGTCTCTAAAATACTCATAGCTCTATTAATTTATTTCTTTTTAGGTTTGTACATGATGGCGAATATCACAGAGATAAACCCAATGAAGCATATTGCCGGTGCGAGTTTTATTCTGCGGAAACTGAATATGTCCGGTTCAAAGTGTGTCTCTGTAGAGCCTGGGCCGGCCATAAGGATGAACCCCAGTATTATTGCTGCAACACCGATTGCCAGCAGAATGTAATTTGATTTTTTGAATGCGAATTTCGATTTATCCATAGCTGTTCTTTTTTTTCAAATAAAGTATAGGTCGTTCCGGCGCATGCGCAGGAAACTGTTTACAGACAGGAATGCACATAGTGTGCATATTATAACTCCAAACAATATAACGGCAACGCCGGTGAATATAAGTTCTTTCAGTGGAAGCAGCGCGAGTATTGCCGGTTCTTTCTCTCCAAGCAGGTAAATACCTGCAGCAAGCAACATGTTGGCAATTATTCCGGAGATTAACCCTATCCACATGTTCTTTATTATGAAGGGCCTGCGTATGAAACCCCATGTTGCACCCACAAGTTTCATGGTGTGCAGTATGAATCTTTTGGAATAGATAGATAGGCGCACAAGGTTACCTATCAGCGACCATGATATTAGTGTGAGCATCACAAAAAGTGCCATCATGGCTACTCCTGCGCGGTTTATGTTGCTGTTGATGGTGTCGATAAGTTCCTTTTGGTAAAGAACCTCTTTTACGCCTTTCTTTTTTGCAAGGCCGGCCGACAGTTCGGCCAGCTGCTCCGATGTGGAAAACTCATGTTTAAGCGTTATCTCTACCGATGCTTCGTAAGGGTTGTAGCCAAGTATCTCAACTGGGTCGGCCTGCAGTGCGATGCTCTCCTCGGCAAGAGCCTGCTCTTTCGATATGTAAACGCTTTTGAGCACACGGCTGTCGCTGTCAATCTCTTTTTTGAGCTTGAGGATGTCGGCTTCGGGTGTGTTCCCACCGATAACTACCGACATCACTATGTTCTGTTGCATGCCTTTTGAGAGTGAACGTGCTCCGGTGTACATTATACCCATAATGCCTAGTAGCAACAACACCAGTGTCGTGCTTATGTAAACGCTTATCGTCTGTACCTTAAATGCTCTCTTTTTCATTATTTCTTTCTAAAAACAAATATTATGGAGCTGCTGGCATTGCGTCTCTTGCATTGCGCTATCCACCCCTTAAAGCCATTCCAGAACCCTTTTATTGTGGCAAAACGCGAGCCTTTGTATTGCTCGCTCAATATTGAAATATAGAACCCGTCAAAAGGCATGGTGTACTGTCTTTCAAGGATAAATCCGTGCTTCTCTCCCCAACGCATTATTGTGCTTGGGGTGAAATGCCACAAATGTCGTGGAACATCGTATGCCGCCCAGTGTTGTCCATAGTGTGCTGCATCGTGGCTGCGGTTGTTGGGTACCGCAATGATGGCAATTCCTGTGTCGTCGAGTATGCGGTAGAGCTCTCTCCACATGTGGTCAAGGTCTTGGATATGCTCCATTACGTGCCACATTGTAACGACATCGAGCTCTTTGTCTTTTATATCGGTGAGCGCGCTCTCCGGCAAAGCTTCAATATCAAGTTCTTTTTTCGCCAATTCCCGCGCCGCCTGGCTCTTCTCAATGGCGGTGACATTCCATCCCTCTTTCTGCATTTCATGTGCAAAATGGCAGGTTCCGGCTCCATAGTCAAGCAGATTTCCGTTCTTCAGCAGTGTCAATTTCTCAATCAGCCGCCTTTTGTTGCGCAACATTATTTTGCGTACAATATGGTAAATCTTGTTTGTAAGGCCTTTGCTCGTGTTGCTGTGGGATATGTATTTTGGCGACTCGTAGTATCGCCCAATCTCCTTTTCATCGGGGTATTTCCGGGTAAAAACAAACCCACATCCGCTACATTCCATTATGTCGAATTCCTCACCTGTGGCAAACATATCCTTGCAGGTGAAGCGCTTCTTAATGGCGCTCGTTTTACAGAGCGGGCAGATTTTGTGTTCGATAAAATTCATATCAACGGGTCGTTTTTCCATCTTTGGGCATATCTATCCCAATTTTGTCACAAAAATACACCATTTTGAACGAAAGTGTACTTTTTTTTTAGGGTTTTACGGCCGATATTGTTTAAAATCACATTTTTTAACATTTTGGCTTCTGCCTTTTTCCTACTTTTGCAAAAGTATCAATTGTGGAACATTATTTAAAAGATATTTCATTATGGGAAGGTTGTCTCGTGCTGAAAATGGAGTGCTTGGCGGTGTTTGTGCCGGAATATCGAAGAATTTCGGTTGGAGAAGCCCTCGTAACCTGCGTTTGCTATGGGCTGTGTTGTCGGTTGTTACGGTTGGTGCTTTTGCCATTTTCTATATATTGCTGTGGATGCTTCTGCCAATTCCAAGCAAAAAGGAGAGCTATGCGGAGCGTATGAATAGGCGTCTCGGCCGCAACTAAAATACAGACGATGAGGGGCAGGCCTGCCCCTCATCGTCTGTATTTTAGTGTGTTATTGTTTTAGTCAACAATTTCTCCCAATAGGGTGGCGGCTGTAGAGTCGAGAATCTTTACTTTTACAAAATCGCCTATCTTGTAGTTCTTGCGGTCGAATACTGCTGTGCGGTTCTGCTCTGTCCGGCCATAGAACTGCTCTCTTGAACGCTTTGAAACTCCCTCAATCAGAACTTCATATATCTGCCCGATGCATTTTCTGTTGTTTGCTGCAGAGCACTCCTGCTGCAGGGCGATTATCTCGTTAAGTCTGCGCACCTTTTCGCTATCTTCAATGTCATCTTTGAAATGGCGGCTGGCAAATGTTCCCGGGCGTTCGGAGTATTTGAACATGAACGCGGCATCGTATGAGCAGTAGCGCATGAGCGAGAGTGTCTCCTGGTGGTCGGCCTCGCTCTCCCCGCAGTAGCCTGCAATAATGTCGGTCGATATTCCGCAGTCGGGAACGATTGAACGTATAGCCTCTATTCTGTCGAGGTACCACTCGCGTGTGTATTTGCGGTTCATCGTCTTGAGCATGTTGTTGCTTCCGCTCTGCACAGGCAGGTGTATGCTCTTGCACACATTGGGCTCCTCTGCGATAACGCGCAGGGTGTTGTCGCTCATATCTTTGGGGTGTGATGTGGTGAAGCGTATTCGTGCTTGAGGGGCGTGGCGTGCCACCAAGCGCAGGAGCTGCGGAAAATCGGTTGTCTCGCCATTCTCATTTACAAAGTTGTATGAGTTTACGTTCTGCCCGAGCAGAATAATCTCTTTGTATCCCTTTGCCACAAGGTCGCTTGCTTCGTTGAGAATGCTCTGCACGTCGCGGCTTCTCTCCCTTCCTCGGGTATATGGCACTACGCAATAGTGGCAGAAGTTGTTGCATCCGCGCATTATCGAAATGTAGCCCGAAACCTTTCCGCTGCAAATCCTCATAGGAATGACATCGCGGTAGGTCTCTGTGGTCGACAGCTCTATGTTCATTGCTGCTTGTCCCTGTTCGGCCTGGGCTATGAGTTCGGGGAGTGAAAGGTATGTGTCGGGGCCGGCAACAATGTTTACCTTGTAGTTGTTGATGAGTTCCTCCTTAACCCTTTCGGCCATACATCCAACAACACCAATCAATGTTTTTTTACCTCGGCGCATTGCATTGAGCTGGTCGAGACGGCCGTAAATTTTCTGCTCTGCGTTGTCGCGTATTGAGCATGTGTTGAGCAGTATGAGGTCTGCCTCCTTTATCTCCTCGCATACTTCGTATCCGGCTATTTTCAGTATGGAGCCGATAACCTCGCTGTCGGCTACGTTCATCTGGCAGCCGTATGTCTCTATGAATAATTTCTTGTTTTCCACGGTGTCCTCTCTTGTGAATTCTGCGCGAAGATAGCAATAAAAATCAAATTATCCGACCTTTGGCTTTGCAATAACTTATCTATTTAAGTTTTATTCAATAATAATTTTGTACTATAATTTTGAATTGTCTTTCATTTTGTCCTATCTTTGTATGTTAAATGTGCTGAAACAGGCTGCTGTAAAATGCGGTACCTCGGGAAGCAAAATAAATTTCGTGGTTGATGAAGAACGATAGTGTAATAATTATTCCCACATATAACGAGAAAGAGAATATCGAGCGCATGATATGTACTCTGATGGCTCTTGAACCGGGTTTTGATGTGCTTGTGGTCGATGACGGTTCCCCCGATGGCACCGCTGCCATTGTAAAGGATACTATGACCCGTTTCCCTGGTAGGGTAAACATTATTGAGCGCGAGGGTAAGCTTGGGCTTGGAACAGCTTATATCGCAGGCTTCAAGTGGGCGCTTGAACAGGGGTTCGAGTATATCTTTGAAATGGATGCCGACTTCTCGCATAACCCCGATGATGTGCCTCTGCTCTACAATGCTTGTGCAAAAGATGGTTACGATCTCTCCATCGGCAGCCGTTATATAACCGGTGTGAATGTCGTCAACTGGCCTATGGGGCGTGTGCTCATGTCTTATTTTGCCTCTAAATATGTGCGGTTTATAACCCGCCTTCCGGTACGCGATACCACGGCCGGCTTCAACTGCTACCGCCGCGAGGTCCTTGAAACAATGGAACTCGACAAAATCCGTTTCAAAGGTTATGCTTTCCAGATAGAGATGAAATTCACAGCCTATAAATGCGGTTTCAAGATAAAAGAGGTTCCTGTGATATTCGTCAACAGAGTTCTCGGAACCTCAAAAATGAGTGGCGGAATTTTCAGTGAGGCGCTTTTTGGTGTCATCAGGCTCAAAATGGGCAGTTGGTTCCGCAAATACCCTAAAAGAACAAAAAAAGTCAATTAAAAATGGCAAACGATACAAACAAGCAATTCGAGAAGGTCCTCGCGGTATGCCGTGAGCTCTTCGGCAAGAAACTGTATGACTACGGTGCCTCGTGGCGCATAATGCGTCCCGAGTCGTTGACCGACCAGATATTCATAAAGGCAAAGCGTATACGCACTCTTGAAACCGGTGCCGAGAATATGGTGGGTGAGGATATAAATTCCGAACTCATAGGCATTGTCAACTATGGAATAATCTCTCTGGTGCAGCTTGAATTGGGCTATGCCGACAACTGCGATATCTCGGCCGACGAAGCCATGGCTCTGTACGACAAGCATTCAAAGACAACGCTGGAGCTTATGAAAAAGAAGAACCACGATTACAATGAGGCTTGGCGCGGAATGAGAACAACATCGTATACCGACCTCATTCTCACCAAAATATGGCGTACAAAGCAAATCGAGGAACTTGGCGGTGCGACAAAGGTGTCGGAGGGTGTCGATGCGAATTATATGGATATGATAAACTATGCCGTATTCGGCTTGATAAAGAACGGCCTTGCAGATTAAAAAGAACATAACATATACGCTTATAGCCAACATAAGCCGCGTTGTGCTTTCGCTGGTATTGGTAGTGTCGGGCTTTGTGAAGGCAGTCGACCCGGTGGGTTTCATGTATAAACTGCAGGAATACACGAAAGCGCTGTCGGTAGAGGCTTTTTCCGATGACTGGCTCCTTTTCTTTGCGATAGTGATGGCTGCTTTGGAGTTTCTCATGGGTGTTTTCATGTTCATGGGAGTCTACAGGAGGTTTATTTCCACTTTGGCTTTTGCACTGATGATTGTATTCACCATATTCACGACCTATGTCTATTTTACCGCTCCGGTAGATGATTGTGGCTGTTTCGGTGATGCGTTTGAACTTACAAACGGAGCTACGGTAATAAAAAATATTCTGCTCCTGCTTTTGTCGGCAGCTGTTTTCTTCGGCCGCAGGCGTTTGGTGTGGAATATAAGTGCACGAAACCGCTGGATGGTGGTGATATTCTCGTTCTTCTACATTGCTGTAGTCGAGGGTATGAGCCTCTCTTCGTTGCCTGTACTTGATTTCCGTCCTTATGCCGTGGGTAATAACCTCCGCGAAATGGTGGAAGGCGCTCCCGAGGTTTACGAGATAAAGCACGTTTATGAGAAGGATGGTGAGAGAATGGTGTTCTCCGATAGCCTCCCCGATTCATCGTGGAGCTTTGTAGAGAGTCGCTCGGAGTTGGTAAAAGAGGGCGAGGAGCCATTGATAGGCGATTTTTCAATAGTTGACTGGGAAACAGACGAGGATATTGCCGCCGGTTTGCTTGCCGATACCGGTTATGTGTGCATTGTGGCAATAGAATTTGTGGAGAGGGCATCGGTCAGCAGAGTCGACAAGGTAAACGACCTCTACGATTATTGTGTGGAAAATAATGTACCGTTCCTGGCTGCAACAGCATCGGGTGAGGAGGAGATTGCATTGTGGCGCCGTCGTACCGGAGCCGAGTATCCAATCTATTGGGCCGACAATATGATGCTCCGCACCATGGTCCGCTCTAACCCGGGTATCGTGCTTTTGAACAACGGTGTAGTTGTTGGCAAGTGGAGCGCTGACGGAATTCCCGATGTCGACAGTTACTCTTCTTTGTCCAAGGCTTCAAACAAGCTCTTTAAAGATTTCGACCGTAATTCGGGAATGGGCTTTTGGATGCTTCTGCTCATTGTTCCTTTGGTGGTGATTGGGCTGCTGGATGCGCTCATGGCGCGCTACAAGCGTAGCAAGAAACCCAGGAGGTTGCCGAAAGAAGGTGAGGTCTTGCCTGTCGAAGAGCCTGCTGTGCCGGAAATTCAGAAACCCGATGAAGAACCGGAGGTAACAGAGGAAAAGAAAATACAAGAATAAACAAGTGATATATAATAATACAAACCATTAAATTTAAAGAAACATGAGAAAGAACATTGTAGCCGGCAACTGGAAGATGAACATGAATCTTCAGGAAGGTATTGCTCTTGCAAAGGAACTTAATGAGGCTTTGGCTGCCGACAAACCAAATTGCGACGTGGTAATCTGTACTCCGTTCATTCACCTCGCATCAGTTACTCCCATCGTTGATGAGGCTGTAATCGGTGTAGGTGCCGAGAACTGTGCCGACAAGGTATCGGGTGCATACACAGGTGAAGTATCTGCAGCTATGGTTGCATCTACAGGTGCAAAGTATGTAATTTTGGGTCACTCCGAGCGTCGCGCATACTATGGCGAGACTCCCGAAATACTTAAAGAGAAGGTGCAGTTGGCTCTTGCCAATGGTCTCACCCCAATCTTCTGCATCGGTGAGGTTCTTGAGGAGCGTAACCAGGGTATCCAGAACAAAGTTGTATTCGAGCAGCTTGCAGGTTCACTTTACGACCTTTCTGCCGAGGACTTCTCAAAGATTATCCTTGCATACGAGCCGGTTTGGGCTATCGGTACAGGCTTGACAGCAACTCCCGAACAGGCCGAGGAAATCCATGCTTACATCCGTTCTACCATTGCCGAGAAGTATGGAAACGAGGTGGCAGAGAATACCTCTATCCTCTATGGCGGCAGCTGCAAGCCAAGCAATGCAAAAGAACTTTTCGCTAATCCGAATGTTGATGGTGGCCTTATCGGTGGCGCAGCTCTCAAAGTTGCCGATTTCAAGGGTATCATCGATGCGTTCAAGTAATTATGAAGCGTTATTTTATATTTATATCAATACTGTTCTGTGCCCTCTTTGCCGAGGCACAGAACAGTATAATCAATAAGATAGAGGCCGAAGAGCCCGGCAAGGGCAGTGTGCGTGTAAACCAACCGGCAGCTCTCTCCAATCTTATGGGCTCGATGGTAAGTGCCGACGGTAAGGTACCTCAAATCGAGGGCTATCGTGTGATGGTCTATTCGGGAAACAACTCCCGCCAAGCGCGTGACGAGGCCAATGCTATGGCAAGGTTCATGCGCGAGAATTTTCCGGGTGCCGAGGTTTATGTGGTCTTTGATCCTCCTATACGTTCTTGCCTTTATGGCGATTACCGCACCCGCGAGGAGGCCGAGGCTGTAATGTACAGGCTCAAGGCAACCAAGAAATTCAAAGAGATTTCAGTCAGAAAATGTTTGATTAATCTGCCTTATTAGTGATTTTGCAATGAGTGGAGAAGATAGAGAAAAGCGTATAGAGGGGCTCAAGTCTTGTTGTAGCGAAATGCTGGGACTCATCGGTGAGGATGTTGAGCGCGAGGGGTTGGTAAAGACTCCCGAACGTGTTGCACGTGCAATACTCGATACCACTGCGGGCTATTACGAAGACCCGGAAGCAATTCTGCGTGGCGCAATGTTCAAAGAGGATTATAGCCAGATGGTTATAGTGAAGGATATCGATTTCTACTCATTGTGTGAGCACCATATTCTGCCGTTCTTCGGTAAAGTGCATGTGGCATATATCCCGAATGGTTACATAACCGGTTTAAGCAAGATTGCCCGTGTGGTCGAGGTCTATTCGCGTCGTCTGCAGGTGCAGGAGAGGCTCACGTTGCAAATAAAGGAGTGTATACAAAAGACACTCAACCCCTTGGGCGTGATGGTGGTTGTCGAGGCCCAGCATCTTTGTATGCAGATGCGTGGTGTAAAGAAGCAGAACTCCGTTACTACAACATCCGACTTTTGCGGAGCCTTCAACCAGGCAAAGACCCGCGAGGAGTTCATGAACTTGTTGAGGAACAGGTAATGAGCTTTCTGTCATGTCCGTTCATTGTCATTTCGAGCGTATGCGAGAAATCTGAACAGAGATAGTTGAGATTTCTCAGTCGCTTTGCTCTTTCGAAATGACAGGGTTTTGAAATAAGGCAGGTTGCACCCAATGGTGCAACCTGTTTGTGTTAAAAATTGAAATATAAATTCATTCCATGCCATGAGATTCTTCCACTATATGTTTCGCCGCATTTTCTGTAATTGCCTTTGCTAACAGAGTGTCTCGTGCATCCAATGAGGTTTTTGTCTCTGGATTCTATTGCAACATAATGTTCTCCTTTGTAGAATATTATAAAGTGATCTTTGCTAACCATATATGATTCGTCATGGTATTTATCTGGGTTCTTTTCTATATAGGTTGCGACTGTTGCTAATTCTGTCCATCCATCGTTAATTAATGCTTCTTTTGTTGTTGGTTTCTTTGTGATGGTTGGTTCATTATTTTTATGTATGCTTGTGTTATTGCTGTTTGAGCAAGATGTGATTATAAATAATGCAACTAATAAACTAAATAGTTTTGTTTTCATACTCGATTTCTATATATAAAATTCTCTCCTACTCACTTCCCGGCTTTTCAGGTTACTCCGTTGTGCCTTAAATGGGTTGCAATACGCACATAAAAAAACGCGGCACTTTCGGCATATTATCTTCCTAAGGTGTTTGGCGTGACCTCGTTCTGATATAATAACCAAAAGCCCGCGCAATGAAGCGCGAGCATTTATGCTATTACTCTTATCAGAACTTTAAGTCGCCAAACTTTTAGGAAGAAAGAATAATGCTAAACGCTTTTTCTGTATGTCTAAAATGTGCGTACTTTATTATACGCTAATGTTTCATAGGCTGTTGTGTTTTTGTGTTATGCAAATGTATTCAATAATTTTAAATATCCAAAATTTACTCCTTATTAATAAACGCGCGCGAGAATCAGTATGTCAGATGTTCAGCGCAACGTGTCCGAACCCATAATTGCGCAGTACATTGTTTAGTGCGGTCTGTGTCTCTTTCAGGAATTTGAAATCCTCCATGGTCTCTTGCATTGCGCTTGGGTTACTCATTGTTTCCGGTGCTTTGAGTTTTTCCATAGTCTGTTTCAGCATTTCGTCTACAATGCTCAATTTGTAGGCAACGGCAAGCCGCGTGGTCTGTTCAAACATTACAGCCATTTCGTTGCGCTCGTCGCTCTTCTGGTCGGCAAAAAATTTGCTGAGCATGTATTTCTCTCCGCATAATTCGGCGGTGAGTTGCGAAATTGCCGAGTCGGGGTGCGAAATGAAATGCTTTTCGGGACAGAAATTCATGTCGTTGGCATGCTCAGAGGCCTCTTTGAAAATCTTTTTGTAGAGTGGGTGAGAAAGCTCAATCCCATCATCTTCAAAAGAGTAGTAGAGGTGCGATATTACAGTTTCTGTGAATGCCGGGCTTCCGTTCACTTTGTTCTCCGGCACCTGCAGCAGTTTGTCGCCGTTCTTTAGCAGGAACTGTATTATACTCATCTCTTTGTGGTAGAGTGTATTACCTGTGTAGTTGTCTATTATGCTCTGCTTGAATTCGTCGTTTGCCTCGCTGCTGTTTTCCTGCTCCGTCTGCTGTGCCTCTGCGTTGTCGTGACGCTTCTGCTGTTCATCGGCGCGCTGCATGCGTATCTTCGCAGTCTCTTTTACAAGCAACGGCTCACCTACGTTCAGCATTTCGCTGCATTTCTTTATGTATTCGCTGCGCAAAATGTCGTTGGGCACCACAGCAATGCTCTTTACCACATCGCCTACGAGCCCGGCGCGTTTTATGGGGTCTTCCCCAACCTCGTCGAGCAGCAAGTTTGTCTTGAAACGAATAAAATCGACCTTGTTGCGTTCGATATATTGCTCTACCTCCTCGGTGGAGTGGCTTTGTGCATAGCTGTCGGGGTCTTCTCCTTCGGGAAGCAGAACAACATTTATGTTCATCCCCTCTTCAAGCAGCATATCTATACCGCGAATCGAGGCCTTTATGCCGGCCTTGTCGCCATCATAAAGCAGTGTCACATTGTCGGTAAAGCGGTGTATCAGCTTTATCTGCCCGGTGGTTAGCGATGTGCCCGACGAGGCAACCACATTCTGTATCCCGGCCTGATGCATTGATATTACATCGAGGTATCCCTCTACAAGAATACATCGGTCTTTCTGCATTATCGCCTGCTTTGAGAAGTAGAGGCCATAGAGGTGGTCGCTCTTGTGGTATATCTCGCTCTCGGGCGAATTTACATATTTTGCGGCTTTGGCACTGTTTTGCAGTATGCGGCCGCCAAAGGCTACAACCTTGCCCGATATTGTGTGTACCGGAAATATCACCCTTCCCCAGAAACGGTCGACAAGTCTTCCGTCATCGGTGCTGTAACATACGCCGGTCTTTGCTATCAGTTCCGGGTTGTAACCGGCTTTCACAGCCTTCTGTGCAAAGCTGTCGCGCCTCTCCAGCGAGTATCCGAGCCCGAATTTATTTATAGTCTCGTCACGCAAACCTCGGTGTTTGAAGTAGTTCATGCCGATAGCTTTGCCTTCTTCGGTTTCGTGCAGGGTCTCTACGAAGTACTGCTGGGCATATTGGTTAATCACAAACATGCTTTCGCGTACGCTCTCTTCGCGTTTCTCATCGTCTGTCAGTTCGCGCTCCTTTATCTCTATATGATATTTCTTTGCCAGCCAGCGCAGGGCATCGGGGTAGCTCAATTGTTCGTGCTCCATAATGAAGTGAACAGGCTTTCCTCCTTTTCCGCATCCGAAGCATTTCCAAAGGTTCTTTGACGGCGACACAGTGAAAGATGGGGTCTTCTCATTGTGGAATGGGCACAATCCAATCATGTTCACCCCTCGTTTGCGAAGTGATACGAAGTCGCCAACAACCTCCTCTACCTTGGCTGTGTCCATTATCTGTTCTATCGTCTTTCTGTCTATCATATATATAATAAGGATAAGCAGTGTAAAGATACGGCAAACCTCTTGTTGTACAAAATTAGTGGCATTATTAATTTATCTGTAAATTCATTTTTTAGGGGTAATATTTTTGTTTTTGCGAAAATATGTCTACTTTAGCCGGGCAAAGGTACATCC